>CAYSPU010000062.1:22060-24897 GCA_964432995.1 uncultured Verrucomicrobiota bacterium | reverse complement strand
GAGCAGGCTCCGAGGAGGACTCGCGAGCAGGCTCCGAGGAGGACTCGCGAGCAGGTTTCCGCATCGCCATGAAGACAGATGGTGTGGCGACTGCATCTTGCGGCGCCCTCGGAGAGGTCGCCCTACCTTTCATGCGAAGTGGTATCCCAGAACGGGTGGCGGAATTCATGGGCTCCACGCGCCTGCAGCCGGCGGATGTCATGGCTTTCCACGAAGGTCGCAGCCGCCGACGTCAGTCGGCGCACTTGCGGGCATCCGGATTCACGCTGATCGAGTTGCTGGTCGTGATCGCCATCATTGGCATTTTGGCGAGCATGCTTCTGCCCGCCCTGGCGGCGGCGAAGGCCAAGGCCCACGACGTCCGGTGTCGGAGCAATCTCCGGCAGCTCGGCATCGGTCTCCATCTCTACACGGACACCTACGGGTATTTGCCGCCGCACCAGGTGAAGCATCCGGACAACACCCGGACCCGGTGGTTCAACCTGTTCGCGAAGGAGGTCACGGACGGTTACGACGTCATCCGCGATCCGGCGGTGCCGCATTGGATTGCGGGCCGGAACGCGCCCTATGGCTACAACTACAAGTTCCTCGGCAGCGCCCGCAAGATGTTCTCCGGGGAGTACGAGCGATTCCCGGTGTCGCTTGCGGAGATTCGCGTGCCGACGCTCACATTGGCGTTTGGGTGTTCTCAGGGAACGGGGACGCAGGAACCCTACGAAGCCCTGGCGCCGGAAGCGATCGGCAGCAGCCTGCCCGCGAGCGAGAACGTGCTGCGGATCGGTAACCACGCCTACATTGTGGATCCGCCGTTTCTGCCCGCCGGGGCGCGGGAGCAGGAGGAGGCCTGGGCCTTCTACGAGCACGCCTCCTATCTCGCCTCGCGCCATCGCGGTCGGGCCAACCTCTGTTTCATCGACGGCCACGTCGAATCCTGGCAGCCGGCGGCCGCCACCTACGACAACCGTTTGTGGAACGGTTACAACGAGGCGTGGGCCCTCCCGGTGGAGATGGAGCCTCCGGCCAACTGGCCGGCCGACTGGAAACGCGCGGCGCCCTGACTCGGCGAGGATTCCGCCCCTGCTTCAACTGCGATCCGGTGGGGCGACCTCTCCTCCGAGGACGCCGCCGAACGCACGGACAGGAGGTGGCTACCCAGTCCCTGACGCTCATCCCAAAGCAGAAGGGGAGAGCCTGGGCCGGATCCGTGTCGACCCGTTGATCCGTGGTTCGCCACCCGGGACGTCGCAGGCAACTGCGGAATGCGGGTTCCTCCGTGGTGGCCAAGACCCGCAGCTCAGAATCTCACCGTCAGCTCACGCGGTCGGGCTTCGTTCGGAAACCGGATCCAGAGCAGGCGGTGGGCGGTGCCGTACTCGAAATCGGTGATTGGCTGTCCCTCCAAGGTGATGACGCGTGGCGGTTTGGGGCTGTGCAGGAGCAGAAGGCCGGGCGTTTGGGCCACGCCTTCGACGGCGAGTTTGAGCCGACCGCGCGCGTTTTCCTGAGGCAGCGCCTTGCCGGCCGAGGCCAGCACGCGCGGCTGGCGCCCCCGCACCGTCTCGAGGTCCAACAAGAACCAGCGTGTGCCAGGATCGAGTGAGACTTCGTTCTCAACGCGCAGCCGCGGGTCGAACAGGTTGACCCAGCGTCCGCGCAAGACCATGCGCGGGCCGGGAACCGATTCGTCGAGGCCGGCCGCGATGACATAGGGGCCGCGGCGCAGGAGGAGATGGCTGGTCTCGCGCCAGCGCAACCCGGCCCGAGCCGCCGCGCGCTGCACGGCGTCCACCACGCGCGCCTCGCCGCCGGTGCTGTCCGCCAGTTGCGCCGGATTCACGCGGAGCCAGGAAACGCCGCCTCTGCCGACGGCGACGCGGGCGCCGGAGCGGGCCGTTTCGGCCAGAGATCCCGTCAGGCCGAGTTCCTCGAAGAGATGCGCGCGCGGCGTCGGGTACGACCGCCCGTCGCTGTTCCACCATTCCCGCACGGCGTGGTAGGGGTCGCTGTCGTCATCGAAGACGACGAGTTCGCCACCGCGCCGGACCCAGTTGGCGAGGGGCGGGTGGACATCCGGGGCGAGTGGTTTCATGCCGTGGTACGTGAGGAGGAGGACGCGGAAGTCGTCGAGGGCACGGGGAATGGTGACGTTTTCGAGTTGGACGGGGGCGACGGGCATGCCGCGTTTGAGCAGAGGCAGCGCGAGGCCGTAGACGTGGCTGAGATGGGGATCGCTGGGGTGGGGATCGCCGCGTTGGAACATGAGGGAATCGCTGACGAAGAGCCCGAGACCGGTGGTGTCGCAATCCCATTCGACGCGCCGCTGGTTCAGGTCGTTGAGGGCGTTCATGACCACCTGCAGCTCGGTGGCGTAGGCGGGCGGGATCGGTTGGCGATCCTCGGGACGAGCGGTGTGCGGATACCGGCCGCCGAAGACGCGCTCGGGCCACGGCGCCACCTCGTAACGCCATACCTCCGGCTGGAGCAGCGACGCCACCAGCGTCGATTCCCAATTCACGCGGTAGTCGCCCCAGTCGTGGTCGGGATTGTCCTCGATGGGATCGTTCAGGTACCAGACCGTGCGGCCGGTCGCGCGGACGAGGTTTTGCATGGCGCCGTATTCGAGGAACGCGGTCTCGAAGGTGCGCTCCCGGAGTTCGCCACGGAACCGGTTCGGCGTGCGCGAGGTGCCGGTCCAGACTTGGGCGATGTAACCGTCGCAGCCCTCGAGTCGGGCGAGGCTGGACTCGGGGCTGACGATGCGCCAGTGGGCATAGTTGAGCAGGCTGTGGGTGGGGACGTAGCAGCGGACGCGGCGGCCGGTGCGACGGTTGGACTCC
>CAYSPU010000062.1:9858-22050 GCA_964432995.1 uncultured Verrucomicrobiota bacterium | reverse complement strand
GCCGCGCCTGCGTTCCGGAACAGCGCGCCGTGTTCGAACACGAGTTGCAGGGCGCGCCGGTAGAGGAAGTACTTCAGTTTCGAGGAGCGCCATTGGGCATCGACGGAGCTGTGGGGCGGCTGCCAGTCTTCGCCGTAGTACTGGCGCCACTCGCGCCGGAAGCCTTCCGAGTACCCGCCGCGAACCCAGAACTCGGGTTCCTCGAGGTGAATGGCCTCGGCGCCGGCGTCGAGGGCGCGCTGGACGCCGACGCACAGGAACCGGCCGAAGCTCGGCCCCGGGCACATATAATAGACATCGCCGCCGTGACTGATCTTGTTGCCGTGGCGATCGGTTTGGGCTTCGTCCTCGTGGTGGACGCCATCGAACCGGCCGTAGAGGTAGTCCTGGTAATCGCCCCAGGATACGCCCGTCATGACGTGGATGCGGTAGCCGCGGTCGCGCCACGTCTGGATCCGCTGGGGCAGGCGGGTGTCGATGCCGTAGACGATGGCCACATCCGAGCGCAGGTTGCCGCGGCCGCTCCAGCCCTGGCCGGTCTGGAAGCAGGTGCGCTCGAGGTGCTGTTGCGGGTCGGGGGGAAACGGCGGCGGGAGCTCGGCGGCGGTAGCGAGGGTCGAGACCACCGCGATCCAGGCCGGAAGCACGGTGGCGAAGTTGTACCGGGCGGCGGTGCCGTGCGGTCGTTGCTCTTCTCCTGCGTGGCGGCGCATGCGCGCGAGTCTAACCACGGAGGGACCGGATGAACACGGATTTCCGAAGCGTCACCGCGGTGCCGGAACCGAAGTCGGTGCCGCGCCGGGTCGGGCCTCCCTGCTATCTGCCCGCAAAGCGGCTCGCACTTTCTGAGGGTCTTCTCCCAGATCTCCCATTCTCTCTGGGTTGCATAGCTGCCCATCATCCGGCGGTCCGGTTCGCGGAGTGCCTCTGCTGCCTTCTTCAGTGACCGTAGAATCTCCTCGGCCCTCGCCCGCATATCGCTCGTCATGTCGCGGCCCAAGGCCGAGCCGGCAGCGCGGCGCACTTCCCAGCGGCTTTCATCCGACGACGCGCTTGCCCCGTGCTCATTCTTGAATTGTACCACCAGCGAGGCGGCGCCTCAGACCATGGCTGTTCAACTTCACTCGGACATCTGACGGCCATTCGGTTCCGCCCCTGCCGCCGCCTCGCCTATAGAGTCCTTGAATCCTGAAACGCCGAGTTCAGAACTTGATCTGTCAACAACGTGTTCTGAACTTCAAGGACTCTAGCGCGTCTTCACGGGTCAGCGGTTCGAGCGCCGCCCGGATCCGTGGGGAAGATCGGTTTCCGTTCGGCGTGCTCTATCAGATTCGAGGCCGGGAGATCCTGGTCGTGTCGGTGATGGATCGGCGACGTGATCCTGTCTCCTGGAGAGAATACCGATGATGGATCGGATCGAACGAAACGCTCCACCCAACAGTCGGCCGTCACCCTCCGCCTGTCTCCAAAAGTGCCGGGTTCCCTGCGCCGCCACCGCATGGGCGCCCCGGTGTGTTTCGGCAGTTGTACGACGCGCTGGACGAGAGCGGATGGACCTGGGCGCAACCCATCACCGCCGTCGTCGGACGGGCCGTGCCCACCGGGGAAGCGGTCAGCGATTGGGTCCCGGCAGGAGGCGCCCCGAACCAGCCGCGCCAGGCCAGCGCCGCTGACCGCCTCGACATCGAGCGGTCCCGGTGATATGAGTGCACCCATTCCAGAGCGCAAGTGCGTTGTCGGCGGCGGCGCCTGCGTTGGACATTGGCTGGAGGTGTAGCGCGTGCGTCTTACCACCGAGGCTTTGCTGAAGGACGCGGGCCGAACTCAACAGTCGGTTACGGGATGGGTGTGTGCGTTCATCAGCGCGGCGTGCGCCCTGCTCTTCTTGTGGCTTCTCTACTTGGTGGCCTGGCGAAACCCCAACGAGTACGGCATCCACGAGATGTGGAAACCGAGCACCCTCGCGATTCTCTCGGTGCTGCTGTTCATAGCGGGTGGTTTTGGCCTTGTTGCGCGCAGATTGATATCCAGGCGGCGAGCACACGAGGGACTGTTGTCACCTTTGGCGTTGCGGCTATGGGGTTCGTTCTTCGCCGTGGGAGCCGTGGCTGTCCTGATGGATGCGATCCTCACAGGGCGGTGGCTGACGCTGCCGCATTTCTGGGTGCTGACCACAGGTGCATGTTCGATGGCCGTCGCGGCGTTTGCGCTTGCACGGACTCGGCAGCGGACCCAGAGCACCAGCCAACCCATCGAGCCAGGCCACCGCCGCCAACCCTCTCGCGATCGAGCGCTCTCGTGATATGAACATCCAGGTTTCAGAGCGGGAAGTTGCTGTGGGCACCGCCGCCTGCGCCGGACATGCAGCACAAGGAAAGGGGAGTGGTGACCGTGGTTGGACTCGAACCGAAACTCGCTGAGCATCGCCAAGGGATGGCCGGATCTTCGCGTCGGGTCTTGGCGCTCTTGGCGGGCTTCTGTAGAGGTCCGGATTCCCTGATCCCCGATGTCCCTAATCTGCGGAGGATCGACTGGGGGGGTTCTCGCCGGACTGTGGACATCTGGAATGGGAGGGGGCGGTTCCATCGGGAGTGGGGTGTGGGCAGGCCGACACAGCGTCGGGGAGGCAGGTTGTTGCCCGCGGAACACGCGGAAGGACACAGGCGATCTCCGCGTGGTCGGGGTAATCCGCGGGCCCAGTGCGGGGCGGGGTTTTGCCGGCTTCGACGCAGGTGAAGAGCTTGACCAGGGGAGCGGGGAGGCCGCACGCTGCGGCGGTCGGCGCGATGCGTTGCGATGTGACCAGGTTGATGGCCCGGCGGCTGGTGCTGGATCTCTTGTTCGGTGCGGGGATCCTGGCTGCCTGCTCTGCGCTGACCGGGGCGGAGGAGTTCGTGGTGGTAGGACAGCCCGGGGCAACGGCCGGCGCCTTGACCGTGTGGCTGGATCCGCTCGATGGCACGCCCGTAGGTCTGCTGGCCCGCTCCGGAGCCGCGGATTGGCTCACCCCGGAGGATCGGGTGATGACGCTTCATGTCGTCCGGGACGACATGAGATCGGGAGGCCTGCCGGTGCTGCGGGTGACGGACGTGCTTCCCGAGTATTGGGCGGAGCCGGCGGTCTGGCAGCATTTCCGGGTCGGCCCGGCCTCGTTTTCCGGCCGGGGCCGGGACTTGCGGATCAAGGATTGGGCGGGGCGTCCGTTCACGAACCGGCGCGGCTACGCGTTGGATGGCGGGCTGGCGCCGCGGCGGACGGCGGCGAGCGTGTCGCCGGCAGGCCCGGGCATATTGGCGCTCGCATCCGGTGAGACTGCGCTTTCCCTGACGTGGAGCGGGGTCGCCGGACGCGTATACGCCCTCGAACACGCCGCGGACTTGAGCGGCCCGTTTGTCCCGCGGCGCACGTTGATCGCGTCGGACGACGGGCCGGTCACCATTCTCCTGGCGGCGGAAGACGCTGCCGGGTTCTACCGTGTGGCGGAGTTGCCGCAGTGAGCAAGGAAGGAACTCTATGAAGATGCAGCGATGGTTCTCTGGTTTGATCCTGGCCGCCTGGGCGCTGGTTTCGGCGAGCGCGCTGGGACAGGGGTCGGTGGGCACCAACAATCTCGTCTACGCCTACATCCGAGGACGGACGACGGGCGAGATTTTGGGCGAGGTGACGACGGCGGGCCGCGAGGATTTGCATGCGGTGCTGGCCTATTCGCACGAGGTCGTGATGCCCTACGATGCCGCGACCGGGCAGGCGACCGGCCGGCGCCAGCACCAGCCCTTCCGCATCGTCAAGCTCATCAACCGCGGCTCCCCACTGTTGCTGCAGGCGCTGGCGAACAACGAGACGCTCAGCGAGGTCCGGATCACCCTCTGGACCATGGGCCTCAGTGGCAAGCACGTTCACGTGGCGACCTATGAATTGACTAATGCCCACATCGTGTCGCTGCGCCCGTGGATGCCGAACAAATCCGATGCGGCAACGGCCGGTTACACCCCGGCGGAGGAAGTGGCGTTCACCTACGAGTCGATCACCGTCACCTTCGTGGACGGCGGCTACACCGCCACGGACAAGTGGGCGGACTCCGGGACTTGAGCCGCGCCCCGGGGAACCGAGGCTCCGACGGCGAACGCCTGCCGCGCGGGTGCGCCACGGACGAGGAGGCTGGAGTGAACCTCGGAACCGCAAGCCAGCCAACCTCCGCTTCAGTAGCTGCTGCGGTCGAGCTTCACTTTGCCGCGGAAGATCCAATAAATGCTGACGGTGTAGGCGAGGACAATGGGCACGCCGATCAGCGCGATTGTGAGCATGATGCCGAGGGTCTTCGGCGAGGAAGCGGCGTTGTGGATGGTCAGGCTGTGGGCGAGGTCGGGATTGCTCAGCACCAGGTTCGGGTACATTTCCAGACCGAACAACCCCATCAGCGCGGCCATGGCCACGCAGGAGGAGAGGAAGGCGCGGCCGTCGCGGCCCAGGTGAATCTCGCGGGGGATGTTGGCGATGGCGAGCATGTTGACGAGGGCGATGCTGAAGAGCCCGGGGTTGGCCCGGACGCGCTCGGCCATGTGCGGCACGTAGAGGAGGGTGGCCATGGTGGTGACCGCGTAGCAGATGATGAAGAAGATCATGCAGTTCCGGATCCAGCCGCGGAGTCGCTCGTGGAGCGGGCCCTCGGTTTTCATGAGGGCGTAGATGGCGCCGTGCATCATGAAGAGCGCCACGGTGGTGATGCCGACGAGGAGCGGATAGGGCCGGAGAAGGTCGAGGAAGCTGCCGGCGTATTCGCCCCGGGCGTCGATGGGGATTCCCCACGCGATATTGCCGATGGCGACGCCGATCAGGAGGCTGGACAGCAGGCTGCCGCCGGCGAAGCCGACGTCCCACATCTGCCGCCACCAGCGCATCGGCTGTTTGCTCCGGAACTCGATCGCCACGGCGCGGAAGATGAGCGCTGCCAGCAAGAGGACGAACGCGAGGTAGAAGCCCGAGAAGACCGTGGCGTAGACGTTGGGGAAAGCGGCGAACAAGGCGCCGCCCCCCGTGACCAGCCAGACCTCGTTCCCGTCCCAGACGGGCCCGATGGCGTTCAGCATGATCCGGCGTTCCTCGTCCTTCCTGGTGAACAGATGGAGGGCGCCCACGCCGAGGTCGAAGCCATCGAGCATGGCGTAGCCGGTGAACAGCACGCCGATGAGGACGAACCAGACGGTGGGGAGATCGAGAGAGCCGAAGGTCACGAGCGGTCTCCTTTCGCGGTCGGGGCCGGGGTTGACGGGGCGGCGGAGCAGTGCGGGATGCGGTGGCGCGCGACTCCGAGCAGAGCTCGCGAGCGGGCTCCGAGCAGGGCTCGCGAGCGGGCCTCCGGGCGCGCCGGCAACATGCGGATCACGAACCGGGGCGCATCTTGAAGCAGCCCCCGCGTCCGCGCGCGTGCTGCCTGCCGGAGTGCGGCCGTCCTCGGCCGCAGCAATGCTCGCCGAGATGAGGGCGCCCCCTGAAATCGAGGTGCCTGTCCGCAGCGGGGCCTTCTGTGCCCGGGGACGGGCGCACTCCCTGGCGAACGCCGACACGGCTCCGCGGACGCAGCGTCCAGACGCACCCCGTGGACGGTTCCTTCCGGCGCCCTCGGAGAGGTCGCCCTACCTTTCACGCGGAGTGGTATCCCGGAATGGGCAGGGGGGTTCATGGAAGGCTGGCAGCGCATGGCTCAGGGGCGCACCGGCAGGGCGAGTTTGCCGCTCGGCGTCAAATCGGCGTCATCCGGTCCGTGCTGGATCTTGTCGTTGAGCAGGTAAACGAACACCGCGAAGAGCAGCAGATAGATCACGGTAAACAGAATCAGCGAGGTCAGCACCGCCTCGGCGGTCACCACCGCGGACAACGCGTCGGAGGTGCGGAGCAGGCCCCAGACGATCCACGGTTGGCGGCCCACTTCGGCGGCGAACCAGCCGAGCTGGTTGGCCAACTGGGGGCCGAGAACGGAGAAGACCAGCAGCCAAAGCAGCCATCGCTTCTCGAAAAGCGACCCGCGCCAGAAGTAGAGAAACCCGAGCGCCGCCAGGGCGATCATCGCCATGCCGATGGCGATCATGCCGTGATAGAACTGGAACGACCAGTTCACCGGCGGCCAATCCGCCGGCGGGGTTTCGCGCAGACCCTGAACCGGCTTGGCCGCGTCGCCGTGCGTCAACCAGCTCAGCAGCCCGGGGATGGCCACTCCGCCGCGAACCGTTTCGTTCTTCTCGTCGACCCACCCAAAGAGGGTGAGCGGAGCGTTGGCGGTGGTTTCGTAGAGGCCTTCGAAAGCGGCCAGTTTGGCGGGCTGGTTCTTCGCCACGCCGACCGCGCTGTCGTGGCCACTGACCAGTTGCAGCAGCGAGGCGGCGAGGGCCACGATGAGGGCCACTCTGAGGGCGGCCCGTGCGAAGTCCCGGTGGCGTCCCTTGAGGAGGTACCAGGCGCTGACACTGACGACGAGGAAGGCCCCGGCCTGCCACGCGCCGCAGAGCGTGTGGAACAGGCGGTCCATCGAGGAGGGATTGAACACCAGCGCCCAGAAATCGGTGATCTCGGCCCGGGCCTTGAGGCCTTCGCCGACGACGTGAAAGCCGGCCGGCGTCTGCATCCAGGAGTTGGCCACCACAATCCAGACGGCGCTGAAATGCGCCCCCAGGCAGACCATGCAGGTGGCGAAGAAGTGCAGCGTGCGGCCCACCTTGTCCCACCCGAAGAGGAGAATGGCCAGGAAGCCGGACTCGAGGAAGAAAGCGAAGATGCCTTCGGCGGCGAGGGCGCTGCCGAAGACGTCGCCGACGTAGCGGGAGTAAGTCGCCCAGTTGGTGCCGAACTCGAATTCCATGACGATGCCGGTGGCGACGCCGATGGCGAAGGTGAGGGCGAAGACGCGGGTCCAGAAGCGCGCCAGTTGGTGATAGAGCGGGTTCTTGGTCTTGAGCCAGAGGGCTTCGAACAGGACCAACATGACCCCCAGACCGATGCTGAGCGGCGGGAAGACGTAGTGAAACGAAATGGTCGCGGCAAACTGGATGCGCGAGAGAATCAGGACATCCATATGGCGGGCAGGGTAACCTCAGAATCCGGGTGACTCAAGGTCAAGTCCTGGTCCGGTCATTCGGTGACGGACCGGTAGTACTTGACCGGGGCCAGGGCCATCACGCGCCAGTGGCCGGCGCCCACGGCGTTGGTCAGGTCCGAGTCCTTCGTCCACGTCACCAGGTTCGTGGACCACTCCAGCGCGCTGACGAGCGGCGCCACTGCGTCCAGATCCACGGCGACCTCGGGTCCGTCGCGTCGGGCGGACAGCACCCCGTCACGCACGACGCGCCCGGCGAGGTCTTCGGTGAAATCGGGCAGGGGCAGAACCAGTTGGCTGTTGGCCACCGCCGCGCGGGTTCGCGCCCGCCAGTTACCCTGGACGGGATCAAACCAGAGGGCGGTGTAGGATCCCGCGGGCCAATTGGTCAGGGCCAGCGTCGCTCCGGACACGGGCACCAGCACATCGGGGGGTACCCGCGCCGGGTATCGCAGGTACGGACTGGCGACATAGAGCAGGGCCTCCGCCGAGCTGCGGACCCCGATGGCCACCGGTGCCGGTTCCCAGCCGTCAACGTAGCTCGCTGGCCGGACGTTGCTGAATTCGAGCCAGTCCAGGCAGAACCAGTCGCCTCCGGCGTTCACGACGTCCACCCAGATCTGGCCTGGCGGCAGCGCGACCGTGAAGTTCGTGTTGTACTCGTTGTTGACCTGATAACCGCCGTCAAGGTTCGGCAGGCTGATCCGGAAGGCCCGCGTGCTGTTGGTGCGAATCTCCATGATCGCGCCGTCGCTGACCGAGTTCAGGTGCAATGTCAGGCTGGCGTTGGTGCCGCTCCATAGATGGACCCGCATCGGGACACGGAGTTCCGGGTGTCCGGTCCCGTGCACGAATCCGCTGAGGAGCCCTTCGGACTCCAAGGCAGCCGACGGATACGGGAGCGCCATCTGACCGCGCGGCTTGGCGCCCCACTGATCGTTGAGGATCAATCGAGCGCTGAAAGGGGTTCCGTTGGTTTGGACCGGCCCAACCTGGGAGGGCGGCACTGCGGGTGCGGGAAAAGCGATTGGCTCCCAGTTCCCCTGCCCGAACTGGGCGCGCGCCAGGAAATTGGAGGCATTCCGCCACGTGCCGTAGAGGTTCTCGGCGTGGATGCTCTCCCAGTACCAGGACATGGAGGTGCCGACGCTGCCGCCCAGGAGGCCTGCCCAGATGCCTTGCCGGAACCCGCGCAGATCCGGGTCCTGCCCCGCGTAACGCCAGCCGCGCCAGTCGATGCCGAATTCGCCGATCATCACCGGCTTGCCATAGCGGCGGCGCATCGAAGTCGCCTGTGCCGCGAGTCCCACCGCCGGATCCGGCAGGTTGTAGGAATGGTACATGGCGAAATCGAGCTGGGGCAGCGACCAGATCTCGGACCGGTCGCTGCCGCCGGTGAGGCTGGTGGTCACCAAGTGCCGATAGGGATCGTGCGCCTTCAGCCAGTCCGCCATCACCGCGTGCCAGGAAACGACGTCCGCCGGCTGTAGGTCGCTCCAGACGTTGTCGATCTCGTTGAGAAACTGCCAGGCGAGCAGCGCGGGACTCGCCGCGTATCGGGCGATGAGGTAGCGGAGACGTTTCTGGTACATGGCGCGCGCTGCGGGGTCTGCAAAGAAGTCGTTCTGGTGGGCGCACGGCCCGCCCATCGCGACGTTGTAGGGGTTCTGTGGCCAGTAGTTGTTCCCGTTCCAGAAGTCCGGCTCCGTCTCGAACATCCCGTGGTAATCGAGACAGAGCATGATCCGGATTCCCTTCTGCTCGGCCAGTTGCAGGACGTAATCCAGTTGCCAGGCGCGATCGAGCCGGTAGTGCGTGACGGGCCGGCCAATGGTCTCGAGCCCAAACGCCCAGGGGCACATCCAGAGCCGTGTGTAGTTCTCCCCGGCGGCGGCCATGGGCCCAAACCAGGAGTCGTAGTCATAGGTGCCGCGTGCGCCGTGCCAGCACACGCAGTGTCCCAGGAGGATGAGCGGTGGCCCTTCACGCGTCGCCAGTGTCATCCCGTTGGTGCCCAGGTCGGCGAATGCCAGCGGCGGAACGGCGGCCGGTTCCACACGGAAGGCCACCGGCGCGGTGTTGGTGAAGGGTTGCCCCCCAACGCTGACTTCCAGCGCCACCGTGTGCGAACCCGGTGCCCGCGGTGTGAACCGCAGGCGCCACCCGCCCGCCCCCACCGCGTCCAGCACCTCCGTGTCCCCGCTCAGCCGCCGCGCATATCCCTGATACCAGAAAGCCGGCATCCGCACCTCGCTGCCGTCCGGCCCGCGGAAGAGGCCGTCCACCGTGATCTGCTCGGGGTCAAAGGGATTGCTGACCCCCGGCAAACCGTCCGCGCCGAACTCACCCATGCGGCCAGCCTCCAGAGCCGACGATGGCACGACGGCAATGGCGGCCGAAACGTCCGAACACGCCGCGAGCAGAGCGGCTCCCAAGAAGGCATGTGCGACCCGGGGCAACACAGCCCGGACAGCTTAACCCGGTCACCGGCAATGGCAATGGCAACACTGGCCGGCCTCCGACCACGAGTGGCCGCGGCGCGGACATCTGATGGATGGGCAACGTGACTGAGTCGGTTCGGCAGCCGCGGCGCGGCATTCAGGCCCCGACAGGTGTTCGGCGGCTCACTGCCGCAGTCCTAAGTGTCGCGGCTGCTTGCCCCGAAAACTGGTAGGGCGCGACTCCAAGCGGAGCTCGCGAGCAGGCTCCGAGGAGGACTCGCGAGCAGGCTCCGAGGAGGACTCGCGAGCAGGCCTCCGGGCGCGCCGGAAGAACGTGCCAGGTTGGATGCTCTTCCGGCGCCCTCGGAGAGGTCGCCCTACCTTTCATGCGCAGTGGTATCCCAGAATGGGTTGGGGGGATTCATGGGAGACAACGTCACGGTCTGCTCGCCGCTGACGGTGACAACAGGCTCCGTCACTGGCTGCCATTGAAGCGGCGATCGGACCAGCCACGCCGATTCGAGGCTGAATCCCGTCGCCTCGCCCGGCCAACTCAGGATCTCGCTTATGGCGAACCGGCTTCGAGAACGGCGACGCTGACGTAAGGATTGAGGAATGCCGGCTGGAGGGTGATGCGCACGCCCTGGTCGGTGCGTTCGCAGGCGAGAGGGGTGCGCCGGGAGTCGGCTAGCATCCAGGCGCTGAGCCGGCTGGAGTTCCGGAGCGGCACTTCGATCTGGTGGTTCTTCGGCCAGTCAAACACGTGCAGGTAATAGCGGCCGGGCTTGGCCGTAATCCGTCCCCACGGCACCGCCCCCAAAGGGTTGGCGGTGGTGGCGTAGATGGAATCGCCGTAACGCTGCATCCAGGCGCCCAACTCGCGGAAGCGCACCGCGATGGGCTCGGGAATGCTGCCGTCGGCGCGCGGGCCGAGATTGATCAGGTAGTTGCCGCCCTTCGACGCGATGTCGACCGTGTTCCGGATAAGGGTCTCGGCGGTTTTCCATCTCAAGTCGTGTTGGCTGTAGCCCCAGGTGCCGTTGAGGGTCATGCAGGCTTCCCAATCGACACCCGGTGTGCCGGTGGCGGGGATGTGCTGCTCCGGCGTGGTGAAATCGCCTTTGGACGTATCGAAGATGCCGAGGTTGTCGCCTTCGACGTTGGGCGAGTAATAGAGGCGGTTGTTCATGACAATCCGCGGCTGGTGCTTGCGGACCCTGGCCATGAGTTCCGGGGCGCGCCAGGAGTCGCCCTGGGTTTCCTTGCTGCTCCAGTCCCACCAGAGGACGTCGAGCCGGCCATAGTTGGAGACGAGTTCCTCCACCTGCCGGTGCATGAAATCGACGTAACGACTGAGCTGGCGGTTGGCGTCGGGGTTGGGGAGGGACCGATTGCGTTCGTGTTGGAGGGGGTGGGGGAGACCGGTGTTGCGCACCGGGAAATCCGGATGATGCCAGTCGATCATCGAATAGTACACCCCCACCCGGAGGCCCTCCGCCCGCAGCGCTTTCACGATCTCCTTGAAAAGGTCGCGCCCGGTGAAATCCTTGGCGTCGTAATCGCTGACGGCACTATCCAGCAGGGCGAAACCCTCGTGGTGCTTGCTGGTGAAGACGACGTATTGCGCGCCCATGTCCTTGGCGAGCCGCGCCCAGTCCCGGGCGAATCCCTTCCGCGGCTGGAACCGCGGCCGCAACTGGGCGGCGTATTCGTCGGTCGGCACCCCCGCCTGGTGCTGGATCCACTCGACACCACCACCGTAGGGTTTCCCATCCCAAACGCCCTCCGCAGCGCTGTAGAGTCCCCAGTGAACGAACATGCCGAGACGGGCCTCACGCCACCAGCGCATCCGTTCGTCGCGTTGGGCGGGCGTTTCCGCGGCCTGAAGTCCGGCCGCCAACAAGAGGGCCGCCGCCGTGCAAGTGGTCCAGGAAGATCTCATCGTGTGCTCGAGCTTGATGGTTTTGGCGCGGACAGCCTAACGCGTAGGCACCCATTCGCAAGCCTGCCCTGGAACCCGCGCGTAACCGCTCAATCTCTGGCCATGCCCGTGTGCCGCCGACCGCGTCACCATCCTGTTGATGGACGAGCGGTGGCTGAGCGAACCGCGAACCACGCGAAATGCGCGAAAGCAGCGGCCTGGTCTGCGGCAGCGGTGCACGAGCTCCTTCCTCGCCCCGGCGGTTTGGGGCAAGTCACGGGGCTACTGGTTCTAGCGGCGTGGGGGAATTGTCGGATGCCCTAGCTCAGAATTCAGATTCGGCCGCTTCCTCACCGCAACTCCCGATTAGCCCAAGCATCACGAAAGCCCCATCAGTATTGTCGAAGCTTCACTCTACCCTCAGAACCCCCCCACTTGTAGCACCACCCGACGTGCTCCGCGAGGCCATCGAGACCAGGGAACAGGGACGCGCGATTAAAGCCACATCTGTCGATGACTCGCTTGATTTCCCAGCAGGGCTGGCCCCCAGGAAAGAGCCATACTATCAGCCCAGGGGGATCGTACTCGAGTTCCGGCCTCGGATGGATAGTGAACACGCTGCTCTGCGCTTGGATTCTGGGGGAGATATGTGGTGGATGGTACGAGCGCACGGTGGGAATCGAGAATGGATCATCCGAGTCCGACGTTTTCGGCGGCGGATCAAGCACATAGACGGCTGGCTT
>CAYSPU010000062.1:0-9840 GCA_964432995.1 uncultured Verrucomicrobiota bacterium | reverse complement strand
CCATCGCGAAGTAGGCGGCGACCAAGGGGCTTTCCGTCCAATCCAGAAGACGAGTTGGAGATCCGTGATGCTGCGCGACCGCAAGCCACTCAAAGTCGGACTTTGGCTCGTAGCTCAAGAACGGTCTTGCGGTCCGACGGAACACTTCAAGGAGGCGCTTCTCGTCTTCCTCTGAATAAGGGCGCCCTGACCCGTTGGCAGGGTCTTTCCTGGCACCAGGCCTCCCGATCTTGGGGATGAGCTTGTGCCCATCGAAGTCGGTAACTCCGCGGTAGATCTTCTGATTAGCTTCCACAGCGCCCTTGATCTGAGCTGCGAGCGCCTCCCAGGTGTCGACATTCAAGATGCTCGGCATAGCATTCGGAACGAGCCGCGGGGCGAACGGAAGCCCAACGTCTCCACCTGCTCCGACTTGGAACGAGATTGCATTTGCGCTGCGGACTACGGCCGTTAGTCAGGCGGGAACTCTGTCAGAAGATTCGTTTCCACCTCTTGAAGGCACGGACATCCTGCGCCGTGAGGGCGAACCACTCACCCTCTTTGCGTCTCGCCGAAAATCGCGAGTGCCAGTAGTTCTCGATCCCCCCTGGGTCATCCGTCTCGATGTAGTGGACGGGCTGCAGCTTCTCGGGAAGCTGGATCCCGACTTCGCCTTCTCGTCGCACAGGGTTGTTCGTCCGACCGATCTTGTACTCTCGCCGGGTGCCATGCCTCAGCAGGTAGACGTACCCAGGAGCAGCTGGCGTGGAACCGCTATTCTCTTCGTCTGGCTTCGGCTCCGCAACTGGCGCTTGTCCCCAAATGGACAGCACGTCGTGATATGAGGGGTTGGCCTCGCAGAAGCCGACGACGCGAGACGCGAGTTGTCCCCTTGATCCAAAACGCCGGAAGGCCTTCTCGGAAGGGAACGCGGCTTCGTTCTTTGCAGCAAGGAGTAGGTCTCCTCGGACCGGGACGCGACGTAGACGGCGAGTGAGCAGGGCCAGTCTCTCAAGAAGAAAGTCGTCATCATAGGCCGCGCTCATGCGGTTTGGCTCGAAGCCAGCTTCACGAACAGCATCACCCCACCGGGTCCAGAACTTCCCGAACCAGTCGTAGTATCCGATGCCAGTCTCTTCCTCGAAGCGCCTCCAGCCAAGAACCACTCCTCCGTTGGCCGTGGCCGTACGCCTGATTTCGCCAATGATGAAATCTCTATTCATCTGCGCCCAGAGTCGCGGAACTGGTAAACGGGGCAAGGGCCGTGCACGCCCTCAGGCACCGATGACCTTCGCATCCTCTTCCGCCAGCGTGAACTGGACAATCGCAGATCTCCAAATCTCTGTGAAGGACTTGTGAAGGACTATCGTCATGCGGGCGCATCTTGGACACCGCCACCGGGCGAGGCTGCCTCGCTGCCTTGCCGAAGCCGCGCAAAGGCGGCCCCCTGGTCGCAGCAGCAGCCACGAGCATCTTCTGGATGCCTCCCAGACGAGCTTCAATCGCCTCAGATGTCATAGCCGCATCTTCGAGGGTCGCCGGCCATCCGACACCCCAGCCCCGTTATCGCACGACTTCCAGCCGGTCGGCATAGACCGTCACCAACTTGTGGTTGCCCAGCAGAACCTCGACGCGGGGCCACAGTCGGGCAAGCAACTCATGGAACTCCCGCCGCCTCATGTTCCCGAATCGCAGGTGGACCACCCATGGAGGGGGCTTGCTCGCCAAGATCCGGTCCGAGAAGTCCGCATCCTTCGTAAGGATCGCATACTCGTTCCGCGTGGCATACTCCCAGAGCGCGGCATCGGACACTCCCTGTCCGAAGACGTCCGAGGCCGCCACGACGGTGACTTCCGGCCTGATGCTCAGCCGAGTCGGCACGTTCTCATCGAGCAGGATGCCCTTCACGCCACCTTCTCGATCACGAAGTGGTTCCCCATGAGGCGGGAACTGTAACGCAGACAGGCCAAGACGTCCTCGCGCGAAAGCCTCGGGTACTCCTCGAGAACCTCGTCGATCGAGTCTCCAGCTCCCAGGAACTCCAAAACCGTTTGCACGGTGATCCGCGTGCCGCGCACCACAGGCCGCCCGTTGCAGATCTGTGGATCGATGACGATGCGGTCTTCCATGAGTCGGACGCTACGCCAAACGGACTCCCTCGGCAAGCGCTCTCAGCCTGCGGTGTAACCTCGGCGCAGACGCCGGACCACGACGGTCGGAGCAGACGGGGCTTCTTCTTCGCCGTTGACCATGCGGTCCTCTGGCCAATCCCGGATGTCCACAATCTGCGGAGAAACAACCCAGGCAGTTACTCCGCCGATTACAGCCATCGGCGATTGGGCAACTGATCTACGATCCACCATCTACCCCTTCTGCGCCCGTCACCTCATGGCGCGCTCCAGCGAATCCGCGCGAGCACCGGGAAATGGTCGCTGGGGAACTGGCCGTCCCGCGAGTAGGTCACCAACTCCGCGACGTCCGCGACTACCGGCCCGCGCGCGAGGATCCAGTCGATGTGCTCGTCCCCCGGCCTGGGGCCTCTGAAACTGTGGAACGACTTGATGCCCTCCCCGCGGCGTTCGCGTGCCGTCTTCCAAAGGTCGACCAGGCCATCCGGTCCGACCAGGATGTCATAGGCGCGATTCTGGCCGGCCACCGCGTTGAAGTCGCCGACCAGGAGCAGGGGCAGATTCGCCGGCAGCTTGGCGATCCGCTCGCGAATCAGACTGGCCGCCTTCTCCCGCGCGAGTTGCACCTGATGATCCAGATGGGTGTTGACGAAGTAGAACTCCCGCTGTGTCTGCCGGTCGCGGAAACGCACCCACGTGACCATCCGGCGGCACTCGTTCCCCCAAGTCGAGGACGCGATGACCTCCGGGGTATCCGACAGCCAAAAATGGTCGTACTCGAGCGGTTCGAATCGCTGGCTCCGGTAGAAAACGGCCATAAACTCGCCGCGGCTGCCGCCGTCGCGCCCCGTTCCGATCCAGGAATACTCGGGCAGAGCGGAGGCCAGGTCCTTCAGTTGTTCGTACAGGCCTTCCTGGGTGCCCACGATGTCGGGCGACATCTGCCGGAAGCACTCGACCATAACAGGGCGTCGCTGCGGCCAGGAATTCGGCGGCTGCGCGCTGGCGTAACGGAGATTGAACGTCGCCACGCAGAGAGTGTCGCCTCCCGGAGCCGGTTCTGCCGCGCGCAGCGCGAAGGGAATGGAGAGGACGAGTGTGAGCGCGCAGACCGCGGCGAGACAAGCGGGCAAACGCGCCGGCTTGAGGGGAATGGGGGAGTGCTCTGAGTTCATAGGCAGGAGGGATTGCAGACGGTATGATGCGCCTTGGGACCGGGGACTGCGTAGCGCCGGCTTCCCAGCCGGCATGACGCCGACAGGAATGTCGGCGCTACGGTTCATGGAGACTACTACCATTGGTATCGGGTCTGACTGGCCTGCTGGGCAAGTGTGCGGGCTGCCGCGAGCGCTTCGAGAAGGGGGACATTGCGGACCTGCGGGCCGCTGGCCGTGGCCTTCTGGCCGGCGGTGTCCACTTGCAGCGTGCCGACGCCGTGCCGACGGTCGAAGGGGGTTTGGCGCACCACGACCACCTGGAGGTTGCGGACGGGCACCAGGTGTGTGGTCCGGTTGATCCACCCGCGGCGGGTGCGAAAGAACCTCGGGCCGGCATCGAACCCCAGGTGGCGGTAGGAAGCAACGTTGGCCGCGTAGACCAGCGGCAGGAGCAGCAGCGGCCAGGCCGACCACCAAACGCGTTGCAGGAGCACGCTGGCCAACGTGAGCGCCAGACACATCAGCGCGCCTTTGAGGAAGCCACGCCGGATCGCACACCGCGCCACCCGCCGCCACTCGCCCGGACCTCCGTCCCAGTCCGGCAGGAATGCCGGAAACAGGCCCTCCAGCTCGGCCCGTCGCGCCAGCGGCAGCAGCATGTCGCGTCCGCTGCGCTCCTCGCGGCCCTCGGTCGGCTGGCTGCCGGCCGTGTCGGCGCGCACCGTGACCCACCCGCACACCCGTCGGAGCCATGACTCCTCGAGCCGCAACAGTTGGATGCGCCGCCGCGGCAGGCTGCTGGCCCGACGCGTCAGCAGCCCGTAGCTGCGCTGCAGGTCTTCGCCGCGCCGCGCCAGGGTGAACCCATGGAAGAGGAGGAGCGATCCCGCCACTGAGAACAGGGCGCTCACCGTGAAGACCACCACGATGCCCAACGCCAGCGCCATCCAGTTCGTCTGGCCTCCTTCCATGAACCACGACTCGACGTTCCGGGAGAACGTCGAAGCCAGTTGCAGTTGCAGCTTCTCCGGGAGCAAGTCGTCGAGAAACTGCCAACCAGCGGCAACCAGGATCAGCGCGGAGGCCGCCCGGTTGGCCGTGAGGCCCTCCCAAACCAACTCGCGGGTCGTGAGCCGACGGATCACCTCGGGTTCGACCGCGCTTCCTGCCGGTCCGACCGCGCGGCCGGGGGCCGCACCCGCCGCCGCGAACACCGCCCGACGCAGGTTCTCCGCCTGTTCCCGGGTGAGTACCGACAGCGAAGCCTCGGCTCCCTGTCCGCCAGCGGTTTCCACGTGTACGTCCACCACTCCCAGGAACCGGTGGAACAAGCCGGCCTCCAGGCGCACATCCTGCACACGGTTGAGGGGGATATGGCGTTCGCGGCGCTCGATCACCCCTTCGCAGGTGATCAGCTCGTCGTGCTCGATCCGGTAGCGGAAGGTGAAGTAGCGGAACAGGGTGTTGGTGAGGTTGAAGCCGAGCAACGCCAGCAGCATCAGGCCGAGCGTCTGTTCGCTACCGGTGAAGAGCACGATGATGGCCGGTATCAGGAAGTTGCGGAACGCGGTCACCAGCGCCAGGGCCAGGGTCAGCGGATGCAGCCGGCCGGCCAGGAACGGCATCGCCCCCGGCAAGGCTGGCGGCTCGGCCGGCGGCAGCGGCGGAGGAGCGCCTGCGCCTGGATCCGTCCCCGGCGAAACCGGCTCAGACGGCATCGTCACCTCCCGTCAGAACCAGACGGTCGCGCAACCCGGCGGCGACGTCCGCATCGAGGCCGGGCAACTCGAGGGTGGCCTGGTGGGTGCCGGCGGTGTGAAACACCAGGCTGGCCAGACCGTGCGCGCGCTCCAGCGGGCCGCGACGAAGATCGACGTGCTGGAGTCGGTTCAATGGCAGCAACTGGACCACGCGGAACCAGACCCCACTGCGGATCTCGAGCACACGTTGGTCCAGACGATACCCCCAGGAGGCATACCGCCGCGGCGGGTACCAAACGATCCAGAATCCGATCAGCGCCGTCAGCAGAAGCCAGCCGCCGAAGGCGACCAACCCCTGACCTGCCACCAGCGCCACCGGCACCACGGCGAACGCCAGCAAAGCGCCCAGGAAGACGCTGTTCCCGATCAACGCGCTCACCCGCCAGAGGCGGATCGCCCGCCGATCCAGGGGGGTATATGGCAGCTCGGGTGGCGGCTCTGGAGACCTCTCCGCCGCCGGCGGAAGAGAGACATTCGGGTCATCCATGTGGTGAGGGATTCTGGAGCCCGCGCCCGCTCAACGGAAGTCCTTTTTGGCTGCCGGCGCTGCCCGCCGTGCATCATGAAGTTGACGCAGAGTCTCCGCCTGAGGTGGGCAGCCAACACCGTTGGCCGAGAACTTGGGGAAGAAGTCCCAGCCGCCGCCGGACGGTGTTGGCCGCCCGCCACCGGCACCCCGGGGAAGCGCCGCCTTGCCCCCTTTTGGCGGGGCGGAATGCGGACGTACACCACGCGCTTCGGCGGCACAAGCACCGGGGCGCCCTGCAACCTTTTGTTGCAGGTGCAACAAAAGGTTGCAGGGGCGCTTTCACGGGCGGCGCACGACGATCCCGCCTTTCCGCCACTTGTCGAGGAACTGGCGTTCGCTCAGGAGCTGCCGCCCCTCCAGCGGGTCGCCCACCTCCACGCCAGCTTCGGAGACGCCAAGCACGGTCACATAGTGATCGACCAGAAAGGCGAACTTCACCACGGCAATGACTGGCTCCTGACCGCGCAGCTCCGCGATCGATCCGAAACGTCGATACGCGCAGCGGATACCATCGGCGCCGTGGCGTTGCTCGATGGCCTCGCAGAGGGAATCCGGTGGAGTCCCGGCAATGGAGGTGGTGTGCGCCAGGATGGCGAGTTCACCTTCCGCGGCCGTGACTCCGAGCCGCCGCAGAGCGGTCACGGCGGCGGCGGGGCCACAACTGTAGTCGGTGCTCTGTCGGCAGATGCCGGCGTCATCGATCGCCGTCTGGATGGACCGGAGACGGGCGTAATTCAACCCCGGCAGCAGGAAAGGCAAGACCGCGTTGCAGGTGACGAAGACCGCCAGGAAAAGAGAAACCAGGATCCGCTGGCTCCGCCGCGGCAGCTTGGAGAGCGGGGCGGTCAGCAGCACGGTGGCGATCAAGGCCGAGAGCGCGAACTCCCGGCGATCGGCCATGATCCAGCGGAAGGGGACGGCGAACTCCAGCTCCGGGATCCAGCGGGGCACGGCGATGGCCGCCACCAAGGCGAGCGCGGTCAGATAGGCGAGGATCCAGAATGCAGGCCGCGCCCGGGCGACTCGAAGCCCCGCGGCCACGCCGAGCACCGCCAGGGTCAGGACGCCCAGTGTTTCGCAGTATGGACTGAGGATCACCGATCGCTCTCAGGATCCAGCCCGATGCCCGAGGAGGCGCGCCGGCAGGAAGAACAAGGCTTTGACGAAGGCCAGGAGTGCCTCGACGCCCCAGGCGAGGATTCGGAACGGGATGGAAAGCAGCCAGAGGAGAGGCAGGGCGATCAGCGCGACGAGCGCCAGCGGCCAGCACAGCGCGAGCAGCAGACACCAGAGAAGGAAGACCAGAAGCAGTTTCATGACGTCAAATGGGCTCGGGAGCAGGATTCGGTTCCGGCTCCTGGATGACGAAGGAAGGTAAGACGGAGGCTGGCGGCGGTCAAAGCCGTTTCGCGGCTCGCGCGTCTGCCCCTGGCGCGAGTCCGGTCAACGCGGGTTTGCCTTGCTGCCGGCAGAAACCGCCTGTTGCGGGAGGCAGGAATTGCCAGCGGGGTCGCGGGGCATCTGGCGCAAGCCATTGGAGGGCAACAGGCTGTTCCTGTGGCACAAGCGTTGCTGACCCTTCGGCGAGCGATGAATGTCAGCCTCTATCAAGCAGCGTCGGCCCTGAATGCCAATAGCCGGTATCAGGAGGTCATTGCCGAGAACCTGGCGTCGAGCGCGGTGCCTGGTTTCAAGAGGAAGGACGTGACATTGGAGGCGTATCGAGCCGGGCTGCTGCCGGCGTCGGCCCTGCAGGGGGCAAGCCAGCCCAAGCACTTTGTCCTGCCGAACGCCGTTATCAGCACGGATTTCACGGCCGGACAGATGAACCGGACGGGGATCGACACCGACGTCGCGGTTGAGGGAGCGGGGTTCTTTGCGGTGCAGATGCACGACGGCACGATCGCCTACACGCGCGACGGCCAGTTTCATCGCAGCGCGAGCGGTCAGTTGGTGACCAAGCAGGGCTTCGCGGTGATGGGCGAGGGCGGTCCGATCCAGCTTGACCCCCGCAATCCCGACCCGCTCTCGATTGCGGAGAGCGGCGAGGTCAGCCAGGGGAGCGAGACGAGGGGCCGGTTGAAGGTGGTCGAGTTCAACGACCCGCATCTGCTGACGCAGATCAGCGGGAGCTACTTTGTGGCCAACCACCCGGATGTGGCGGAGGTGGCGGCGCCGACCTCGAAGGTGCAGCAGTCCTGGCTGGAGGCGGCGAATTCGACTCCGATGCTGGAGATGGCCGGGATGGTCTCCTCGATGCGGGCCTACGAGACCAACCAGCGGGTCATCCAGATCCAGGATGAACGTATGGGACGGGTGATTACCGAACTGAGCGAACTCTGATTTTTGATTCTATGCTGCGCGCACTTTACTCTTCCGCTGCGGGGATGCAGTCCCAGCAGGTGAACCTGGACGTCATCGCGAACAACCTGGCCAACGTCAGCACGGCCGGCTTCAAGAAGAGCAAGCCCGAGTTCCAGGACCTGCTCTACCAGACGAACCGCGCGCCCGGGGCCGACCAGGGGAGCGGCAACCAGCTTCCCACCGGTGTCCAGATCGGGCACGGGTCGGAGCTGGTGGCCACGACGCGCGTCTTCACGGCGGGCGAACTTTCGCAGACCGGCAACGAGCTGGACGTGGCGATTTACGGTGACGGCTTTTACGAAGTGCGCATGCCGGACGGCACCAGCGCCTACACTCGGGACGGCGCGCTGAAGCTGTCGAGCGATGGCACGGTGGTGACGAGTGCCGGCTACCCCCTCATGGGCGGTTGGCAGCCGATTCAGGCGGGGAGTTCGGCCACCATCGCGCCCAGTGGCGACGTGACGGTCAACAGCAGCGCCGGGGACCAGACCTTCAAGGTGCAGCTCGTCCGCTTTGCCAACCCGGCGGGGCTCCGCAACATCGGCCACAACCTGTACCAGGAGACCAAGGCCTCCGGCACCCCCGAAACCGGCAGCCCCGGCGAGAACGGATTCGGCACCCTGCAGCAACGCTACATCGAGCTCTCCAACGTCAAGGTCGTCGAGGAAATGGTCAACATGATCCTCGCCCAGCGCGCCTACGAGGTGAACTCGAAGGCCGTGCAGGCGGCCGACGAGATGATGCAGATGAGCAACAACCTGCGCCGTTGATGAACCCCCGCGTCGCCGTTTTCATCCTGGTTCTGGCCCTTGTCGTGGCTTGGGGCGCGATCGCTGCGCCCGAGGCCGCCACGAACCAGCCCCCGGTCACCGTGGCCATGCCCGCGACCGTCGAGGTCGACAGCACCGGCGTCCACCTTGACCAAGTGCTTTCCCTGAACCCACCCCAGACCATCCCCCACATCCGTCTGGCCGAGGCCCCCGCTTTCGGCCAGACGGCTTCTCTTTCCCGCACGCAGCTCGTCGAAGTCCTCCGGGTGCATCTGCCGGAGGCGACCCTGCCGGCGGCCGGCACGCCGGCCCAGGTCATCGTCGCCCGCAAATCGCGGCGCCTGGACGAAGAGGAATTGCGGAGCATGCTGACGGCGACGCTGCAGGAGCGCTGTGTGAAGGACCGTGGCGAGCTGCAGCTCCGGCTCTCCCGCCCCTGGACGGGGAGCGCAGTTCCGGACGAACCGCTGGAGATCCGCATCATCGATGTGCCGGCCGCCGGCTTGAACTCCTCGTTCGTGGTTCGGTTCGAGATCTGGTCGGGCCGGGAACGGGTTGGCCAGCATCAGTTGGCGCTGCAGGCGCAGATCTGGGCCGAGGTGCCGGTGGCGCGGTCGACGGCGGCGCGCGGGCTGCTGCTGCGCGACGCGGATGTGACAACCGAACGCCGGGACCTGCTGGCGATGCGCGAGCCGCTGCGCGCGGAGCTGCTGATGGATGGCAGTCTGGAGTTGGTGGAGACCATCCGCCCGGGGCAACCGGTGCTCGCCCGCTCGGTGCGGGTCCGCCCCGTCATCCGTCGCGGCGGCGTGGTGGAGGGCGTGCTTCAGGACGGCATGCTCAGCATCAGTCTGAAGGTCGAGGTGCTCGAAGACGGGCTGCCCGGCCAAACGGTTCGGTTACGGAATCCGAAGACAAAGCGTGAGATGCTTGGAAAGGTGCAGAATGAACAGACCGTCCTGCTGGTTCTCTAGGCTGCTGGCCCTGACGATCGTCCTGGCTGCGGCGGCAAGCGCGTCCGTCCACGCCCAGACTCTGTGGCGGGCCGGCGTTTCCCGCTCCCAATTCGCCGACAAACGGGCCCGCAACGTCGGCGACATCATCACCGTCGTCATCCAGGAGAGCACCTCGTCGACCAAACAGAACAACACC
>CAYSPU010000061.1:18792-25086 GCA_964432995.1 uncultured Verrucomicrobiota bacterium | reverse complement strand
AGTTCGATCTCCCCAAAGGGATAGGCCAAGGCGCCCGGGGCGCTGATCATCGCCATGTCCAGAAATTCGTAGGCGCCGTCCGCCACGTCGATCACCTGCCCATCCATGAGCACGGCGTCCAGCGAGCTCTGTCTCAGGGTGCCGAACTGGAATGTGGCCCGCCCATCGGGCGTCGTCACCGCCGACCCATCCGAGTACCCCGCCGGCAGTGTGGTGGCGTCGATGCGCCGTCCTTCCGCATCGAGTGCGTCTCCAATCCCGGCGCCGCCCGGCTCCAAGACGGCATCGGTGTCAGACAACTGCTTCAAGTCCAGGAAGGTCTGGGCCCGTGCACTCAGGACGATGCAGAGGAAGACTCCCGCCGTCAGGAGTCCTCTCCCGGCTCCGGAACTCGTCCATCCAAACGCGAGGAATTCGGCACGCCGTCGGGACCATGCCGCGCGGCTCATTGGAATCAGACCGGTGGTTTTCATATTCGGAGATTCGATTACGAATGCTATACACCCGTCGCCGGGCCCTGACCACCCTCAAACCAAGACCTGGCCCCCTGGATTCAGCAACCGAATCCACCCACGAATCCCCCTACCCACTCTGGGATGCCACTTCGCGTGAAAGGTAGGGCGACCTCTCCGAGGGCGCCGCAGGATGCTGTCGCCAAACCAGTCCACTCTCCTCTTGCGCCGGATGCGCACAGCGGGTACCAGCGCCGACCGACGTCGGCGGCTACGATGGAGGGGCGGACGCCCGAGGCCGGGCGTCCCTGCCTGGAGGCCGGTGTCCATGAAGTGCCTTGGCTGCGGACCAAACACCCGGGTGGAAGCTCTACCTCACTACCGGCTCAGCGGTGCGGTAGGGGCGGTCTCACCAGAAGCGCGTCCAGGACTTCTTCGTCAGGGCTGCCGAAGACCGCATCCAGGGCGACGGGCGTCTTGGGGTCGAGGGCCAACCAGCCAGCCACGACGTCGCGATCGGGGACGGTGGCGAGCCGGGTATGGGTGTCCCACACGGCGCCGGCCAGGTCCGTCTGGCGGCCCGCCACCAGCAACAAACCCATGCGCCCCTTCAGCAAGGACGCCTCTTCCGCACTCGGTCGATGCCAGAGCAGCGCCGTGCTGGGCGCCAGCTTCAGATGGGGAGCGCCCACGCGGTCCATCAGCTTCGCCGCCTCGGCCAGGCTCCAGGGCGGTTTCCCCGCCGCCAACCGCAGATGCAGCGTCACGCGGTGCCCGGCGGCGGCGGCCGCCAGTTGCTTCAGAGCAGCCTCGAACGCGGCGCGGCTCTGCTCGTCGGTGAAGTTGTTCTCCGGGTGCCGGTGAAGCGAAAGCACCAGGTCCCGTGCCCCGAGGATCTCCATCTTGGCCAGAACGTCGCGAATGACAGCCAGACTCGCCGCGTAGTCGTTGGTCGCGTTGTTGACCAACCGCAGCCCCGGGTAGAGGTTGATCGCCGGACTGAGGTCCACCGCGATCCGCAAACCCTGTCGCTTCAGCCACGGAACCTCGGCCGCCAACGCCCTCCGCTCGCGCTCCCACAGATAGCGCCCGTCCACCAGCACACCGTCGAAATGCTCAAAGAAGGTCGGCCGCACCAGAATCGCTTCCTTGAGCGAACACGGCTGACGCAATGGCAGAAAGCGGCCGTGCGGTCGCGCCGGCGGTTTGCGGTGAACGATCTCGACTACGTTCGTCTCCCGTACGGTGACGGCGAAGATGCGGACGTCACCGCCGGCGATGGCGTCGCTCCGGTTCGTTTCGAGCGTGGCCGGATTCACGCCTTCCGGAGTGTAACCGAGCGCCCCCTTTTCGGACAGATCGAGTGTCAGTTCGCGGATCGATTCGATGGCGCCGCAGCGCGAGATGATCTGGAGCGGCAACGGGCGCCACGTATTGTTGAAAACGCCGAGCGTGTAGGCGCCGGGACCTTTGCGGCAGGTGATGAGGTGCAGACCTTCGCCCGCGTCAAAGAGCACGACGGAGCGCAGAACGCGATCCAAGGCCCGGCACAGCGGCTCCGTCAGCAGATACGGCTTCGGAAGGGGTTGGTCGATGCCACCGTCGCGAACGCTCACTCCCGTGGGGGGGGTGCCGTTCGGCCCGGCGCCGCGAACCCCGAACTGCCCGCCCACCACCGTGAGGCGTCCCTGGCCGAAACCGGTTTCCCAGACCTCCTGGTCACGGGCGCGTTCGGGCAGAGGGGAGAAGGCCTGGGGCAGCGCCGCCAGGTTGCCCTCGCTGATCACCAAATGACCGCCGGCCGCCACGTAGGCCTGGAGTTTCCTGCGGAGTTCGACGCCGCCGCCGAGTTCGCCCGCGACAATCACCACGGCGTAGCGTCGCAGCAGCCACTCCGGCGCGTCGCTGAGCAGGACATCGGCGATGTCGCCATACGGCGTCGGCGTCAGGAATCCGGACTCGTCGTGGTAATACGACGCATTCGCATAACCCGGGTAGAGCCGGTCGAGCACGCCATCGGTCAGGTGGTCGCCACTGCCATACGGCAGGTTGCCCCAGACGCGGTAGATCTTGTCCGTATACAGATGCCGTGGAAACGACCAGCCGCTGTGGAAATCGAGCAGCAGCGCGACGGGGGTGTGCTGCGCGCCGGGAGGGCCGTGCGCCCGCACCCAACGCTGCGCGGCTTGCTGGATCCTGCCGATGGGGGAAAGCTGGTCGCCCTCGAACCACATGTTCTCGAAGCCGGCCGCGACCGAGTTGTAAAGGACGTGCGTGTAGAGCAGCCGCTTCAGCAGGCTCAGGCTGCTGCCTTTGGTCGGGCCGAACTCATAGCCGTCGCTCTTGCCGCTCGAGCCGTAGCACTTGAAGCCCCAGCGATTGTAGATCGAGGCGTTCCCGAACCACGGCACGCCATACTGTTTGCCCGCGCCGCGGATGAAGGCGTAGTAGACTTGGCTGTTGGGCAGGCCCTGCGCCGTCTCGGCCCCGATGAGGGTGTAGGTGCCTTCTTTGAGAAAGTAGTGCCCGTAGTTGAGCGAGACCAACGTGGCGTGCTTGTGGCCCAGGTCGTCCCCCATGCGCTCGAAGTGCCGCTGGAAGTTCAGGTACTGCTCAAACCGATCCGCCGCAGCCGGCGTCATCTGGTTGGCGTAGCCGCCAATATAGCGCCCGTCCTGCTCCCCAATGTCGGTGCCCAACCAGCGTTCTCCCAGGATCCGCTCCAGCGTCGCGAACGCCTCGGCCGGCGGCTGGAACTGCTGCCAATAGCCTCCCGGCCCGGACCCGGGCACGTAGCCCCACACGTCGAACAAGTAGAGATCCCGCCGTCGGATCTCCTCGGCCAGCGCCGCCAGGTTCGTCGCGAACAAGATGGGATACGAAGGCCAAATGACGTCGCCCAAGGCGTGCGTCCGCGTGAATTTCTCCAGCTCTTCGGCGTAACCCACGATCTGGTCGTTCTGAACGTTGAAGCCGCGGAGCGTCGTGAATTGCGTGCAGCGCTTGAACGTGTCCCAACTCGGGGGCTTCACGGCGCGCCGGTCATAGTCCGGATGTTCCTCCGGCTCGAGCAGACGAGAGTAGACCCGGATCGGCGGGGCGACGCTCCCGCGTTCGGACGCGCCGGCGCCGACCGTCGCCAGAAGCCAGCCTCCGACAAACAAGAGGATCCTGAGCAATCTCCAATAGCCTGTCATGGTGATGGGGATGGTCTCCGATTTCCAGACGCCTGAAAATCCCAAACCGCGCTGGGGGAGAGGATGTCCCGCAGCCGCGGGACGGATGAGAGGGTTCTGGGGATGTGCTTGTGCCGAGTCCGTCCCCATTCACTCTGTTGTTTGGTGTCCACCCTTTGGGGTGTCAGCACGCCCAAACACGCTGAAGCGTGGCCCCCCAACGAGGCGGTGCGGTTCCGGAATCGTGAGGCTCTCCCATGAACCTCGTCGCGCCGACATTCCTGTCGGCGTCATGTCGGCTGGAAAGCCGGCGCTACCCAGTTCATGGACACAAGGCGCATCGGACGGCTGGATGTGGCGCCTCTCCATGAAGCGCTGGGTCCAACGCGCAACCCTGCCCCATTGGATGTTGAACGTTGGATGTTGAACGTTGAGCGTTCCGTGGTCCATGCTCCCCACGCGCCTGATGGCTCCGGATGCGCATGCACACCATGAAACTCGTCCCGCTCTTCCTCACCGCCATGGTCTGCGTGGTTTCGGTTCTCGCCGCGCCCGATCCGCTCGAAACCGGCTTTGCCGATCCGCCGCCGCCGGCCTTCGGCTACCCGAGTCGCGACCCGAATCTCGACGCGTTGCCAGGCTTCAAGAACCCGCCGCCCGGCTACGGCGAGGTGCCCTTCTGGTGGTGGACCGGCGATCCTCTCGACGAGGGCCGACTGACCTGGCAGCTCGAGCAACTGCATCAGAAAGGCATCAGCGGCGTTCAGGTGAACTACGCCCACGAGGACTCCCCCGGCTGGCCCACCTATGCGGCGGAGCCCCCCATCTTCAGCGACGCCTGGTGGCGCATCTGGAGCCGCATCGCCGACGAATGCCGCCAGCGCGGAATGGGCATCGGCCTCAGCACCTACACCCTCGACTGGACCGGCGCACCCAATCTCTTTCGGCACCTGTTCTACTCGAAGCCGGAACTCAACGCCCTGAAGCTAAGCCCGCCGATGCGCCAACGCCTCAGGGGCGGCCAACTCGCCCGCCTCCAAGCGGCAGACAGCCTCGTCGGCGCCCACGCCTACCGCGTCCAAGGTGACCGACTTCAGCCCGGCGGCGTGGATCTGATGCCGTTCCTGGCCGTCGGCGCCAACCCCTGGACCGCCCCCGATGGCGAGTGGGAGCTCTGCCTCTTCCACATCGAACGCGTCTCCAACAGCCTCAATCCGCTCCTCCCGGGTGTCGGCGAAATCGTCATCCGCGACTTCTATCAACGGTTCCAGGACGCGACCCCCGACAAGTCGGCGGAAGGCCTGAACTACTTCTTCAACGACGAACTGCACGTCGGGGCCGGCACACACGTCTGGAACAACGACTTCGCCGCCGAATTCAAGAAACGCAAGGGCTACGATGTGTTCGAGGTTCTGCCGGCCCTGTGGAGCGACATCGGTCCGCTCACACCGAAGGCCCGCATGGACTACGCCGACGTCCGGATGGCGCTGATGGAGGAACGCTACTTCCAGCCGATCTATCAGTGGCACGCCTCCCGGGGCCTCATCTTCGCCTGCGACTCCGGCGGACGCGGCCTGCAGCCGGACGAGTTCGGCGATTACTTCCGCGCCACGCGCTGGTACACCGCCCCGGGCCACGACACCCCCGGTGGGCAGGCCGACCTGATCAAGGGCAAGGTCTCCTCCTCCATCGCCAGCCTCTATCGCCGCCCGCGCGTGTGGCTCGAGGGCTATCACAGCCTCGGCTGGGGCGCGACCCCGGAGCGGCTCATGTTCGCCACGCGCGAGAACTTCCTCTACGGCTGCACACTGCTCAACTTGCACGGGCTCTACTACACGACGCACGGCTCGTTCTGGGAATGGGCGCCGCCCTGCTACCACTTCCGTATGCCCTACTGGGAACACATGGGCGTCTTCCTGAAGTACTTCGAGCGACTCTCGTATCTCCTGAGCCAGGGCACCTTCGTCTGCGATGTGGCCCTGCTGTATCCGGTGGCACCCTTCGAGGCCGGACTCAACGGCCCGAAGGCCACCCAGGTCGCCTTCGACACCGCCCGCGCCCTGATGACCGCAGGCATCAACTTCGAGTTCGTGGACGCCGACTCCCTCGCTCGGGCCACCGTCCGGGACGCGCGACTCGAAGTGTCGGATTCGTCGTATCGCGTTCTGATTTTCCCCTCGATGGAGGCGGTGCGCTGGCCGTCGCTGGAAAAGGCTGGCGCCTTCGCCCAAGCCGGCGGTCTGGTGCTGAACGTCGGCACCCTGCCGTTCGCCAGCGACCGCGCCGGGCGCGAGGACCCCGAACTTGACGCGCTGGTCGCCGCCGCGTTCGCCAAGCCCAACCGGCTCGCCACACCCGCCTACGTGCCGCCAGTCGTTCTCGCCGCCTTCCCTCCCGATACCCGCGCGGACCACCCCGTGCGCTCCCTCGCCGACATGGCATCGGCCCGGGTGGTGCTCGCCGACACCTCGCCCGGCGCGCTGGCCGAGATCGCCCGTGACGTCGTGCCCCCGTCGTGCCGCCGCCGGGCGCGGCGCTTCGCCCACGGGCCCGGGGTGTGCAAGGTCGACTACGCGCTCGACGGCCCGGTGCCGTGGACCAACCCGGCGTGTCGGAAAGCGGGCACCGTGCACGTCGGCGGCACCATCGCCGAAATCGTTGCCGCC
>CAYSPU010000061.1:7068-18782 GCA_964432995.1 uncultured Verrucomicrobiota bacterium | reverse complement strand
TCGCCGCCTTCCCTCCCGATACCCGCGCGGACCACCCCGTGCGCTCCCTCCACCGCAAGATCGGGCCGCGTCACGTCTACCTGGTCATGGACGCGCCCAAGAACTCGGCAGTTGAGTTCCGGGCCAAAGGCAGCGCGGAATGGTGGGACCCGTGGGCCGGCACCCCACACCCTCTGCGGGTGCTCGGCGAAACCGCCACCGGCACCAAGGTCCAGATGCCGCTCGAAACCTACGAAGCCCAGATCGTCGTCTTCAGCTCAGACCCGCAGCCCCGCTGCGCCGCAGAATCTCAAATCCCCAATCCCCAATCTCAAATCCCGATCGAGGGCGAATGGGAGTTCGAGCTGAAACCCACCATGGACAACCGTTACGGCGATTTCCGTCTGCCCGTGACCGACCAGGTCATCGGTCCCGAGGCGCGCATCTTCCGACACACGATCGAGAACGCCGACACCGCCGACTGTCGGACGCCAGGCTTCGACGATCGCCACTGGGAGCGAGTCACCTGCGGGTTCGGTCCGCAGTTCTGGCTGTTGGGGCCGCTCCCCGCCGAGGCGCCGGAAGCTGCGCTGGCAATGCTCACCCAGGTCGATCCTCGAATCTCCGTCACCGTCTCCGGGAAACCGTATCACTGGCGTCCCTACGCGTTCTCCTGGCGCTATGGACACGAAGGCGACCCCGGCCATCAAGGCTGGCACGGACTCAAGGAGAACGTCACCGACCATTTCCTCTGTCTGGGCAAACCGACGGAAGCGCTCAACGAGGCCAAGTACGAACCCGAGCCCGATGGCCACCATTACTACCTCTGGACCAGCGCCACGGTCACGCGCGAGACCATGGCGCGCATCGCGGCGAGCCCCAGCCGCGACGGCCAAAAGCCGCACGCCTCGGAAGTCCTGACGCCCGCCGCCGTCTTCTTGAATGGCAAGCGCCTCACCAGCCTGGACCAAGCCGTGTCGCTGCACACTGGCGCCAACCCGCTCCTCGTCCGCTATGACCACGCCGGCCGCGGCTACTTCGTCCTGAAACGCGATGAACCCGCCCCCAAACCAGCATCGCCCACACCGCTGGCCATGACGTGGTTCGACGATCCCGCGGTCATCCGGTTCGACGTCCATGGCGGCGCGCGCCCCGCGGAGTGGTTCCGCTTCGTCGCCCCGCCAGGGTTTCACTCGATGACCATGACCGCCAAGGGCAGCGTGGAAGCCTGGGTGGATGCCCAACCCATGCGCGCCGTCAGTGGCGAGCGTTTCGAAGCGGTCACCCCCCTCCCCCGCCCCTCAGTGGTCGCGTTGCGTGTGGTTCCGGAAACTGGGACCGGCGGCGGCGCGGTTTTCCCGGACCCGATCCGATTGCAGTGCGGGCGCGGAGTCACGACGCCGGGCGACTGGTCCCAGGCGGGCGCACTCGAGTGCTATTCCGGCGGCGCCTGGTATCGAAAGACCATCTCGCTCACCGCGGACCAGGCCCGACGCCCGATCACGTTGGATCTGGGCAAGGTGGTGGCCACCGCCGAGGTGCGAGTGAACGGCCAACTCGCCGGCATCCGCGTCGCGCCCCCGTGGCGGGTGGACATCTCCCGACAAGCGGCTCCGGGGCCGAACCGCCTCGAGGTGCTGGTCTACAGCACTCTGGCGAACCATTACCTCACGATCCCCACCCGCTACCGCGGTGAACTCACTGCCGGCCTGCTCGGCCCGGTGACGCTGCAAATCGCGCGGTGAATCCCATCGGCGGGGCAAACGGTGGACCACGCCGCCCGATTCCAACGACGCCCGGCCAAGCCGCCGACCCGGATCCCGACGACACCGTCTTCTGGGTTCCCTCCAGCCCTCTGGAGGCATAAGCTCCACGGCGATATGGCTGCGGTTTCTACCGGGACACCGTGTTCGAGAACAACCTGAGCCAGCTCGCCCCGGACGCCGCCGCCCGCTGGGTGGATCTCTGGGATCCCTCCGTCTATCTGCCCGATGCCCCGATGCCGATCCTCTGGGTGAATGGCAGCAACGATTTCGCCTACACGCTCGCCGCCATGCAGCGCTCCTACCGTCTCCCCAACAGCCCGCGAACCCTCTGCGTCCCCCTGCGCATGCCCCACGGCCACGGAGGTGCCGGGGAGAATCCCGAGGAAATCCGCGTGTTTGCCGACAGCCTTCTCAAAGACGGGATGCCGCTGGCCCGCATCACCGGATCGGGACGCGAGGGCGGGAAGGCCTGGGTGACCTCCACGTCCTCCGTGCCGGTGCTGCGAGCGGAGCTGAACTTCACCCGCGACGCCGGACGCTGGCAGGATCGCCCCTGGGAAGCGCGGCAGGCCGACCGGGCTGACGGACGTTGGAGCGCCCAACTGCCCGAGGGCACACGGGTCTACTACTTCAGTTTGTTCGACAACCGCGGGTGCGTGGTGAGTTCGGAGCACGTAACACTGGAGGTCGAATCTCGCTGAAGCCCTGACGCCGGCCGGGGCACGCCGGAAGACCGGACTTGACGGGGCGGGACGGGCTCGGGCCACGGCAACCCGCTCAGAGAGGAGCCAACTTCCTGCATTCTGGGCCCCAATCCCCGGCCTCGCGAGCCATGGGGTTTGAGACGCCGGTTCGTTTCGCAGCGGCTGCACATGGTTCCCGAGTCTCTCGAAACTCCGGTTGCGCCAGCTTCAACTTGAACTTAAAGTTCAGCACATGAAGACGGTAACCATGCTGCAATTCCGCCGGGACGCCGAAGGCGTGCTCCGCCGGGTGGCCCGCGGCGAGCGTTTCGTGCTCTCTCATCGCGGCCGACCCGCTGCACGCCTCGAACCCGTCAACGCACCCGAGACCGCCGACCCGGCCAGCGACCCCTTCCTGGGAATCGCGCGCCGTGCGAAACCCAGTCCCAAAGGCCAGACCCGACACACGGATATCGACCGGATCCTGTATGGCCGCCACTGACGTCTTCATGGACAGCGCCGGATTCCTCGCTCTGTGGGACGCGGGGGACCAGCACCACGCCGCTGCGGTGACTTTGCAGGGGGAACTGTCGCGCAAACGCCGGCGCTTCCTCACCACCGAATACGTGGTCGACGAAACCGTCACCCTTCTGCTTGTGCGCCATAGCCATGCGGCGGCTGTGGATTTCCTCGACACCATCGAACGCAGCGAGGCGCTTCGACTGGAGTGGATTGGCCCGGATCGGTTTCAGGCCGCGGGGCGGCTCTTCCGCAAGTGCCTCGACAAGCAATGGTCTTTCACCGACTGCGTCAGCTTCGCCACGATGCGCGAACTGCGCATTCGCGACGCCTTCACCACCGATCATCACTTCCGGCAGGCCGGCTTTCTCCCACTCCTGGAAACCTGATCCGCCCCGCAAATCCCATGAACCACGTCGAGCGCTTCCGCGCCGTGATGCACTTCCAGCCGGTGGACCGACTCCCCCGCTGGGAGTGGGCCATGTGGTGGGACCAAACCATCGCCCGCTGGCACACCGAAGGACTCCCGCCCACCCTCCGCCCCAGCCAGGTGTTCGATATCGCCCAGTGGTTCGACCTCGATCCCTACCAACAGTTCTGGTTCAGCACCACCGACCCCACCATCGAGGCCGCCCAGCACCACGTCGAGGGCATCGTCGCCAACATGGACGATTACCGCCGCGTCCGCCCGAGCCTCTTCCCCTCGCACGCCACCGCCATTGCGGGCATGGCCGACTGGAACTCGAGGCAGCGACTGGGAGAGGTCGTCGTCTGGTGCACCCTCGAAGGCTTCTTCTGGTTCCCGCGCACGCTGATGGGCTTCGAGAAGCTCATGTTGGCCTTCGCCGACCAGCCCGAGCTCCTGCACGCCATCAACCGCGACCTGCTCGCGTTCAACCTCGGTTTGCTGGACCAGATCTTCCGCGCTTGCGTCCCCACCTTCATGACCATCGCCGAGGACATGAGCTACAACCACGGACCGATGATCTCGAAGCGGACGTTCGACGCGTTCGTCGCGCCGTACTACCACGCCCTCCTGCCACGCTTGCAGGAACGCGCGATCCCGCTGTTCATGGACACCGACGGCGACGTGACCCTCCTGGTGCCCTGGCTCGAGGAACTGGGCGTTCAGGGCGTGCTGCCCCTCGAACGACAGGCGAAGGTCGACGGCTGGAAGCTCCGTCAGCAATTCCCCCGGTTGCTGATGGTCGGCCACTTCGACAAGATGACGATGACCCGCGGAGAGGAGGCGATGCGCGCCGAGTTCGAACGCCTCGTTCCCCTGATGCAGACCGGAGGGTTCATCCCGAGTGTCGACCATCAAACCCCGCCCGGCGTTTCCCTCGAGGAATACCGCTGCTACCTCCGCCTGCTCCGGGAATACACCTCGGTGCACGAGATAAAAGTGGGGGCCAAGCGGTGCGCGACGCCCAGAAGTCCTCGAAGCGCCTGGAGAACAGACAGTGGGGGACTGGGACCGGTCGTCGGACCACAGTAACGTCTTCGCGTTCAGGTGGCTACAGCAGCGGAGAGATGGCAAATGCGCCTATGGCTCGATTTCCGGGCCCAGAAAGTGCGCCATATTCGCGCTCACACTCCTCGCGCAGCACCCACGTGCCGGACTCCTCCACAGTCTCCGTCACTTGCCGGTTCCGGATCCGTCCCTCCATGTCGGCAACGAATGCCGCGCCCCCCACCGCCAGCGCTTCCGTCCACATGGGCTCCCGCATCAGGACGCGCTTCGTGATGGCTTCCTCCAGGGCCAGATCGAGGTTCCTGCGGAACGCGTCCACATCATCGGTCCGAAGCAGCCACAGTAACTTGGAGACGTCGAGCAACCGGTTCCGCTTCTTGGATCCCATCATCTCCTCATAGCCTGACCATGGCCACTGCCGCGGGTGCTGCACCACCCCGCACCGCACCATGTTCATCTCCACGTAACGCAGGCACCGCCAGAGATACTGCCCTCCTTCGACCATAGTGGCGAAGTAGCGGCCTTCCCAAAACGCACCGCTCCGCCCTTTCCGACGGTTGTAGTCTCTGGCGAACTCCCCGGCCGCCTTCTGCATCATCCCCGCCACCTGCCCAGGATCTTCAGCATAGACGATCAGGTGGACGTGATTGCAGGTGACGATGTAGTCGAGCAACGACACCTTCGTTCGTAGCACCGCTTCGCGCAGCCGCTGCCGATACTGGTTCCGGTCGCGGGCAAAGCGCAGGAGAAACCGGCGGTCATGGCAGCGGTGAGTCAGGTGATAGATGTATCCGGAGAGAACGTAACGGTTAGCCCTTGGCACGGATGTGACCTTATCTTCCAGCCGTCCGCGAGACAAGGGGCGAAAAAGGTGGGCAAAAAGCGAGCCATGGCGGCCATTACCAGGGGCCAAGCACGCACATCCCACTCCACTTCAACGCGTTGCTGTGGTCCGACCAGAAGGCCACTGGTGCCCGACTAGAATTCCGCTCGGCGCTGCAGACGAGCTGTATCCACCCTTGAGGCGTCATTGCCCTTGCAGAACAAAGGACACGCTTTTACAATGTAATGCATGAGGCGTAGTTGTGCAGGTTTGCTCGACTCCTATCTTCAACTATTCCCCTGCGTAGCCCTGCTCGGCGTGCGGCAGTGCGGAAAGACAACTCTCCTGCGGACCTTGCCACCCGCTTGGAAACACTATGACCTGGAACGTCAAGCCGATCATGAGGTGATCACGCGTGATCCGGACGCGTTCTTCCGACTCAATCCGCGACATGTGGCCTTGGACGAAGTGCAAGTGGCGCCGCAGCTCTTCCGGGCGCTGCGGGTCGCCATCGACGAACAGCGCGCGGAGAATGGGCGGTTCGTCATCACCGGTTCCAGTTCACCGGCGCTGCTGCGGTCGGTTTCGGAAAGCTTGGCCGGCAGGGTCGGGCTGATCGAGATGGCCCCCTTTTCCTGGGAAGAAGTGACCGAAACCGCCGGGCGCGATTCGTTCGTACGGCGGTTATCGGATCGCCAAGCCCGTCCGGCGGACCTGATCGCCGACCTGAAGCCGCGCGGGGATCTGGCGCGGGCGCACGAGTTCTGGTTCCGGGGCGGCTTTCCGGAGCCCTGGCTGCGTCCGGAGCCCGAGTTCTGGAGGCTCTGGGTCGAGCAGTATTTCCAGACGTATCTCTTCCGCGACGTGAAGCGCTTGTTCGCACGGCTGGATGATGTGCGGTTCCGCCGGTTCCTCGAAATGCTGGGAGGTCTGTCGGGCCGGATCCTGAACTTCGCCGAGGTGGCCCGGGCGCTCGGCGTGTCGCAGCCCACGGCGCGCGACTACTTCGCCATCGCCCACGGCACTTTTCTCTGGCGCTCGATCCCCGCCTACACGCGGGATGCGGTGAAGAGAGTCGTCAAGCATCCGCGGGGCTATCTGCGGGACAGCGGTTTGCTCCACGCACTGCTGCGGATTCCGGATCGGGACGCCTTGCTGAGCCATCCGCAGATGGGCAACTCCTGGGAGGGAATGGTGGCGGAGGAAATCCTGCGGCAGTTGACTGCCCGGGGAATGGCGCACGATGCCGCATACTACCGGACGGGGGCCGGTGCCGAAGTGGATCTGGTGCTGACCGGCGACTTCGGGCTCGTGGCGATGGAGGTCAAACACACCTCGACCGTGAGCGGCCGTGACGTGCGGACCTTGCGGGAGTTCGTGAGCGAACACAAAGCCCGCTTGGGCGTGGTCATCAACAACGACATCGTCGCTCGTCAGTATGAGAAGGACTTGATCGGCCTGCCGTTCACCTGGCTTTGAAAGGTACAATGGGGGACACATGGCCTTCACCAACCCGCCGACCAAGGTGCACAATTGCCGTGCCAATGTCGCTTACTGTGACGGGCACGTTGCGGGTGACCGATTCAAGGATCTTTTCGCCGAAACGGACGAGGCCTTCAGCCAGTGGAATCACGATCACCAGGCAGATCGGATGCCGAGCGGGGGGCCATGACCTCTCGTGGGATCTACCCCGCTGATCGGACCACAGTAACGCCTTCGCGTTCAGGTCGCTACAGCAGTGGGGAGATGGCTATTGAGCCTACGGCTCGATTTCCGGGCCCAGAAAGCGCGCCATATCCGTGCTCGCGCTCCTCACGCGGCCGCCGTGTTCGAGCCGTGGGGAAAGCTTGAATTCCTCAGTCGGCCGGACAGACTGTTCGAGTGCGAAAGACCAAGCGTCAGGCGGCGAACCGGACCGGCGCTAATCCTGCCAGGCGCCAGGGCACGCCCGCCAGGCAAGGTAGTGCATGCTCCCTCCCGCAGCCCGGAGCCGCTCATGTCGTCCCGAAGGCGTGTCCTCTGAGAGAGCGCGTGTTCATCGGCTCTTCCTCCGAGGGCATTCCGGTCGCTGAGGCCATCCACAAAGAACTGGATGCACACAGCGAACTGGTCGTCGAGCCTTGGTATAAGAAAAGCAAGTTCAAGCTGTCGCGCTCCTACCTGGACTCCTTGATGGGAATCCTCGACGACCATGATTTGGGTGTTTTCGTGTTGAGCCCGGACGACTCCAAGACCATGCGGCACAAACGCATGCGGACCCCGCGAGACAACGTGGTGTTCGAACTGGGGCTGTTCATGGGCCGGCACGGTTGCGGCCGCGCGTTCATGGTGACGCAGAAGGGTGTACCGGATTCCTGGATTCCCAGTGATCTGAAAGGCATCCACGCGGTTTCCTACGACCCCAAGCCTCAACATCGAGCGCAGGCCGTGAGTCAGGTCTGTGAGACGATCCTGGAGCAACTCGCTGGTGAGCGCAGTTACACGTGGCTCACGGAGTGGCGTTCACGCTCCGGTGTGTACCACGAGCAACTCATCCTCTCCAAACGAGCCGTGGCCAACAGCGATGCCCACGAAGTACGCGGAGTGAGGATCCTGCGACCGGGCAGTGGCAAACCGCATCGGTTTCGAGTCTCAGGCCGACAATGGGGGGCCTCCTACTGGCTCGTGTACCATGGCGAACCAGAGCACCCCGTGGGCGGTACCATCGCCCTGAAGGACCTCAACAACGAGAAGCTGTGCGGGTACGTGGTCCACGCGGACAAAACACTCGGCGGGATCCTGTGCACCGAGAACCAATGGGTGCTGGACACCTCGGGGATCCGGCATAATCCTGCCTGGCAACGCCCGCTGGGCGTGGGCTCCCCGGCGCGCATGACAAGCCAAGAAGCAGCGGTCTCACTGCTGATGAGCAGCCTCGAACGACAGAACATCCGTTACTTGGACTACTATGATCCGCAGAAGCTGACGAATGCGCAACTGCCGCGCAACGAGTGCGAATGGGGTGACGCGGTGGAGCGGTTCCTGAAGGGCGGAGGAAGGGTGCGTTACGTTTTCGCCGCGAACGACCCGCGCAAGGTCGCACAGCACAATCGCTGGCAGAGGATGGAGGCCAAGTACAGCGGCCGACGCTTTCAATGCAATTTCAACCTCGGGCTCTCGGTCATGATGTTTGGGGAAAGCCCGGAGACGATTGACAGTGCGGTCGTGTTCGTGGATACCACCACCAACATGCCTGTGATTCTGGAGATCAAGGATAGCCAGTTGTTGCAGACCCTCCATCTCTGGTTTGACTTCCTCTACGCCGCGGGTGGCGTGAAGAGCTGACGCCGTGGTTTGGAGGAGAACGCCGCGTGAACACCCTGGGTCCCAACACGAACGCGCCCTCGGCCGTCTTGTTCCCGGCCATGGTGGTCTGCTGCGGCGAAGACGCTGCCGAACTGATCGAAGCCGTGCGGCGCGTGTCTGGCCGCAGCCCGCGGCAATTGCATGAATACCGGTGTTACCGGTTCTGGGAACACGAATCCGGGGGACTCATTTGGACCGGCATCGGCACGGGATGCCTCGAACCCTTGCTCTGGGAGGTCCTCAAGCCCGGACTGGTTCAGCAGCTCGTCTTGATCGGAACAGCGGGGCGACACCCTGGCTCGCAGACCGCGCTGGGACAGGCTTACTTCATCGATCGAGCAACTCCCTGGTTCTCAGCGGTGGACACCTTCTATGACCAGCAGCCGTTCCGACCCCGGTGGCGACAGCCCCTCCCACCTGGCTTGCTTACGGCTTCCACCACGTCCACGGACTTCTACTACGATCTGCCCGCACAACGGGGCGGCTCGAGGTTCGCGCCGCCCAAGACGGAGTTGGTCGAGATGGAATGCGCTCAGTTCTATCTCCTTTGCAGCTCCTACTCGTCAGGCATCGACTTATCGTTTGCGGCGATCAAAGGCCCGGCCAACGACCTCGGCCGGGGTCACGTACAAGTGACGAATTCCTTGGACGCCTTGTGCGCCTGCTGGAAGCAAGCCCTGGCCCTCCTGGCCTCGCCTTCGAACAAATAGGAGAATGCCGGCCATATTCGCGCTCGCACTCCTCGCGCATCTGCCAAGTGCTGGGCTCCTCCACAGTCTCCATCACTCTGGTGGTTTCGGATCCATCCCTTGATGTCGGTAAGGAATGCCGCGCCCCCGACCGCCACCGCTTCCGTCCACTTGGCCTCCCGCATGAGGACGCGCTTTGTGATGGCTTCCTCCACGGCCAGATCGAGGTTCCTGCCCGCACAGTGCTATTTGGTTGAAACGCCCGCCAAGTGGTCCAGACTCTTCTAGTGATGGACGGCGCAACCTTGGCACAAATAAACGGCCAGTACGTCATGCCGCCGGACGCCGGCCCCGCGTGGCGCGCGGCGCACGCTGCCGGTCTCGACATGTCCCTGCTCGAGGCCTCCCTCCGCCTTGCTCCCGAGGAAAGGCTCAGAGAGCACCAACAGGTCGTTGATTTCCTGCTGGAGATCCAGGAAGCAGGTCAGATGCATGCCACAGAATGACCAGGCTTTGCTTGTGCGGCTCCGGAGCGCAGGAGTGGAGTTTGTGGTCATTGGGGGCGTGTGCGCCGTCTATCACGGTGCCCCGCTCGCCACCTTCGACTTGGACATTTGTTGCCCCTTTGGCGAAGAAAACGTTCGACGCATTGAAGCCGCCGTCCATGACCTCCATCCATTCCACCGCTTGACTACGAACCACCTGCCGCTGGCGACCACTCGCGACAGTTTCGCCAAGCTGAGGAATCTCTATCTGCAGACCGACCTGGGTAAACTCGACTGCCTGAGCGAGGTCACCGGGGTCGGTGGGTTCCAAGCGGTGCTCGAGCGAAGCGTAGTGGCTCGCCTTTCCTATGGAGATTTCCGGTTTCTCAACCTCGAAGCCCTGATCGCCTCCAAGCAGGCGGCAGGACGAGAGCGGGACCTGGTGGCCCTCCGTCAGCTCCTCGCGATTCGCGAACGAACCCGAAGACCGGATTCAAGTGGGGTCTGAACCCAGCCCGCCAGCCCTTCGCTCCGCTTGGCCTCCCGAATCAGCAAGCGCTTCGTGGCGACCCATCGTGAAGGCCTCTGTTATCTCCGTTACCTTCTGTAGAACCAAAAGGCGGTCCACCATTTCGGTCAGGCCTACAGAAGGAAACGGAGGGAACGGAGGACCGAGTCGAAGGGCGAGCGCGTGCAACAAGGCGCGAAGAAGGTGGGCAAAAAGCGAGCCATGCCAGCCATTACCAGGGGCCAACCACTCGCATCCCCCTCCACATCAATGCGTTGATGTGGTCCGACCAGAATGCTGGCTTGCGTCAGGCCATAGAGAGTGCATGTTGAAGCCGACCCATTTACCGGAGAGATGTCTATGAGTGAAATCCGATTCCTATGCCCGCGCTGTGAACAACACATCCGGTGCGACGCTGCGCACGCCGGACGGAAGACCTCGTGCCCGACATGCGGCGCCACCATCCGAATCCCCCAAGCCAGATCTGGGTCCGGAGCCCTGTTGCGCGCGGAACCGGTGCGTGCGCCCGGCAAGACGCAACTCATCAAGCTGCCGAGGCCTGAGCCGAAGCCCTCTTCGAAAGCGCGCGGGGGATCCGGTGCCGCCCCCAACCTGGCCAAGCCTTCCCCGGCAGGAGCGGCGGGGAGACCGCGGGCCTCGAAACCTGCTCCCAAATCGCCGACCGCACTGAAGTGCGTCGGCGACGAAACCACCGCCCCGCAAACCGAGAGGTATTCGGATGTTCCCCGGCCGGCGCCCGTGGTCGCCTCCGCACCATCGGACCACACCCACCCGCTCCCCATCCCAACGGTGACCGTGAAGTGTGTCTGTCCCTCCTGTCGAGCAGGCCTCGAAATGAAGATCCCGGCTGGCGCCGTGGGCAGTGAAATCAACGTTTTGGCAGAGGTCGTGTCGCCGTCGCACGCGGCCCGCTTGGCGGAGTCCGGCACCGAGGGCCAAGAGCCACCGACGCCCGCTCCGTCAGCGGAGGGACAGGAGCAAGCCGACGAACCGACCTCCCCGGCGGCCAAGGCCCAGTCCGCGTTGTCGAGCACTTCGATGAAGCCGCGGATGTCTTACGTGCTGACCGGAGAACCGCCGGCCCCTAAACCCGGCGCGCTCGCGACGAGCGCCGGGTCGGTCGCCCAGCAGAAGCGTGGGGGCAAGCGACGCTAGTCAGTCTGGATCGGCATCGGCACCGGATGACTCGGACCCTTGCTCCGGGAGGCTCTGAAGCCGGACTGGTCCGGCAACTCGTTCGGATCGGAACGTCGGCGCGACGGCGCGGACGATACCGGCACCGCTTCACGTCGCCGGCACGAACGAGGGTTACTCCGCCGGCGTCATCATGAGCCGATAGAACCGATACGGACGGCCTGTGGGATCGATGACTCTCCCACCCGGGTGCGGCGCCTCCGGCAAGTCGCGCCAAACGGCTCCCGG
>CAYSPU010000061.1:0-7058 GCA_964432995.1 uncultured Verrucomicrobiota bacterium | reverse complement strand
TCTCCTCCTCCGGCGACCCCCGGCAACCGCCCCCTTTCCCCACCCCGCCCACCTCCGATCCGCGGACCGGCGTCCCCGGCGCGGGCGTCCAGGTCAGCTCCGTTTCAGCGGCCATCCGGATGGAAACTGGAAGGTCGCCCGCGCCTGAGAGCCGAACCCGGTAGAACCGCATGAACGATCGATCGCGATCGAGATAATAGCCGGTGTCGTGGGGGCCACCCGGCAGGTCGAACCAGTGGCCGGCCGGATCCAGGCTTCCGCGGTACTCCAGTTCGTGGGACAGCCCGGGAAGGGGTTCAAACTCGAGCTCGATTCCGTCCGTGCGACGCAAGGTGAATCCGGCCGAAGTCTGGAAAAACGCCGTGGCCTGGGTTGTCAGGTCAGGATGCCGGGATGAGGTGACGCCGACCGTGACGGTTCCTGGTCCGGCCGCAGTCAAGGTCGCCTCCAGGATGAAGGCCGCGGTTCCGAGGCTAGGCAGGCGCACGACCGCGATCGTGTTGGTCACTTGGTCGTCGGGCAATCTGAGTCCGGCCAGGATCGGTCCGGTCGTCTCGAGGATGGCTACGGAGAGGACTTCCTCGGCATTGCCGCGGTTGCGCACAAAGAGAGTCGCCGAGCTTGAACCTGGGCCGGGCCATTCGCTCGATTCGGGATGGAACCAAGCCTCCAAACCAACGGTCTCGGGCACCTCGAGCGTGGCCAGGGCCTGTCCCCGAAGCCGCTCTTCGCCGCGAACAGATGCACCGATCCAGAGCGGCAGGTCGCCGGGCAACGCAAAGGCGGATCCCATGAAGGTCACCTCCACGGACGCCGTAGCGTGGGCTTCGAGGACCACCGTTGTCTGCCCAAGTTGTGCCACCGGCCCAAGTTCGCCTCCCAGACTGAGGTCATAGACTTCGGCGGTTGACCCGGGATTGGCAACGCTCAGAGTCAAGGGCGTCCCCAGCGGGGCGCGTTGCGGGGTCACGCTCAGAGTCACACCCCGGGGCAGAACCTCGAGAATGCCGTTCGCTACCGTTTCGATACCCGATCCGTCCGCCGAGTTCGCCACGACGGAAAAGGGTTTATCCCCAGGTACGATGTCCGACTCCGGCGCCAGGGTCACCAGGAGGTCGCGGTAGTTCTCGAGCCCCGGAACAACGTCGAGCAACACCGGTTCACCGCTCCAACGGACGCCCTCGGGCGGCTCCACCGCAAAGGCGAGCGACTCGACAACATCGCCCGTGTTCACGAATCGGGCGACGCAGGTCACGGTGGTCCCCGGTCCAGCTACTGGTCTGGCCGGCGTCAGTTTCACCGCCACCCCCCGCGCCGGCAGCGGCTGCGGCCGGCCCGCCAGGACCAACTCGCCTCCGACGGAACTCGAGAGCCCAGTGTCGGTATCGGCGCCAATCACAAAGGAGTAGCTGCCTTCCGGCGAATCAGCGGTGGAGCGCAGAATCAGGCTCAATTCGGTCTGGCCCGCGGCCGGCACACTGACGCTGGCTGGCAAGTCAACCCAGTCCTCGGGCACGCCGTGCAGCGAAAGGCGCAGCGTCAAGGGATCGGGGGTGGGATTGTGCAGCGTGAGGCGAAACGCGGCCGCTTCTGCCGGAACCGCCATCTGCCGGGCCGGGTCCAGCGTCAGCAGTTGTTCCGCAACCACCGTCAGGGCCCGCAAAGGAACCACCCCCGCGCGGCCCCATGCCGTGTATCCGACCTCGCCGCCCTCGGCCAAGCGCACCGATTGTCCTGGGATCACTCCGTCCAACGCCGCCCGCCACGTCACCCAATTCGTCGGCTGCGCCGGCGAAATCGGAAGTCGCCAAACAAGGGTGACTTCCCCCGGTTCCTCGATGACGTCGTCCGGTTCGACGGAGAAGTCGCCAAGGTCCATCGCGGCGGTTTGCTCCACGCGCACGCGCGCCTCCGTGGGGATCCTGACGATCCCGCCGACATCATGGATGGCTAGTCCACTGGCCCCGACCGTGTAGAGCAGCGTTCCCTCGAACTGAGCCCCGTGAACGACGCTTGCGGCCGGTTCGTGGTATACGCTGAGCGCCTCCGGGACCGCCGCGCTGACCAGAACCAGCGCCGCTTCATCCTCCCACTGTGCCCGGCGCAAGGCATACAGTCGGTCGGGGCCACCTGTGATCTGGATGCCGCTGTTCACCTCGAGCGCCGGCGTGAGGTTCTTGAGTTCCGGTACCAAGAGCGACTTAACGAGTGCCGGCTGGCGCGGGTCGCGCAAGTCCAGAACCGCGACCCGGTAGTCGCCGGTCGGAGAGGTTGTTCCGTCGAGAAAAGCGAGCGGCCCGGTGCCTCCGATGGCCAAGCCCTGATCGCCACTGGTCGCTACGCCGTACAGAACCGCCGTCTCGGGCACTTCGAAAGCGCCGACGGGAGTCACCTGGCGGGGGTCGTCCGCCGCCAGGACCAGGAGCCGCCCGGTTCCGCCCTGCGCGTAACCGGTGGCGGTGGAACTCGGCAAATACAGAGTATCGCCGGCCCCGGCCGCGTCCTGGCCAATGAAGTAGTCGCTGCCGGGCCAATCCGGACGATAGGTGTGAGGAGTGTCGAACAGCAATCCCTCGAAGGTCGCGTTCAAAGGGTCCGTCACGTCAAAGAGCAGCGCATCTCCCCGAATCCCCTCGAGTTGCAGCACGTCGTCGCGAAACGAAATGTCCGTGTTGATCAAGGCGATGTTCCCGTGCCGCTCGAAGTAGAAGCCTGAGGTACCGTGCACATCGCTGAAGACACGCTTGCCCAACCACCGGGGCGACGACGGGTCGCTGAGTCCATAGGCCTGGAGTTCGAGCTCGAAGGCCACCAGCAGGACATCGCCAGCAATCGCCACCCGATTGCCCTGCACGCTTCCCCGGTCCCCAAACGTGCGGACCAACACCGGATGATTCGGGTCTCGCACGTCCACGACGGCGCAATGCTCCTTGCCGCCAACATAGGCATAACCATCCCTCACCGCCACGCTCTCCCCAGCACCGGCCGTGTCGACCGCGCCGAGCAGGCGAATCCCTGGTGTTCCCAAGTCCACCTTGCTCCCCACACCCAGTGTGACCTCCACGGTGCTCGCTCCCGGCAACACGGTCTCCGGAGTTGCCGCCAGGCTCGCGCCGATCGGCGAGCCGACCACGAAATGCCCCGCCGCGAACGGATTGTCGAAACCCGCCCCCGACGAGCTGGTCAACGTCACTTCCACCCGGTATGGGCCTTCGTCCAGGCCCGTAGTATCCACCGTGCCCAACGCGATGGTGTCAACCGTGTTCGACACAGACAGCGCGACATTGGTCCAGGGGCCCTGGAACAGATGGGCGCCCTCCGGATCAAGCAGCGACCAATTCACCTCCACCTCGCCGGGACGGTTCACCGCATTCCAGAGTCGGGCCGTCAGGACCACTGACTCGCCGGCATCCACAAACGCCGGCGTCGTCTCGACCCCCACCAGCGAAATCCACTCGCGCCGCGCGCTTACGGAACCGCGCGCAGCCCGGACCATCTCGGGGGCTTCCGCCGCCCGAGCGGTGAGTTCGAAATCCACTTCGGCCAGCAGTTCCTCAGGCTGCACCATCGTCAGGATTGCCGGCTCGCTGCCTTCGATCCACGGCGCTGCCGCTTCGCCCGGACCGAGAGTCAGGACGCTGCGATTCAGGCTGCCGGTGACCTGCCCGGGTAGGTCCGGCAGCGCCAACTCATACGTCGTTGTGCGCCTCCCCTTGTTCCGCAGGTAAACCCCGAATTCGACCGGCACTCCGGCGTATGCGGTTCCGATGGTCGGCTGCAAGCGGATCTCGAAATCGTGGTCGGCCATCAGGGCCAGTCGCTCGGCGAAAGCGCTCAGGGCCATGCCGAGGGCCTCGAGCACCGTCGGGATATCCGCGGGCGCAGCCTCCGCGAGGTCTTCGGCGGCGGAGCGCAACGCACCGGCATAGAGTGCCAGCAAGGCGTCCTCCAATTCGTTCAGCGCGGCGTTCAAGCAGGTCAACGCCCGACTCTTCAATGCCGCGTCCGCCGACTCGGTGTAGAGTCGGCTCATATCCAGAGCCAAACCCTCGAGGGCCAACGCCAAGCCATCGCGTCCCAAGGCTCGGGCATCCTGGGCCGCCCCCATTGCCGGTAACGCCCCCGGGGCCGCCACCGACAACCGCCAGTTGACCACGGTTGAGTCCTGACCATCGTGTCCATACCTTGCCACCAGCCGCGCAGTCTCCTCGGTGCCAACCGGGCGATCCTGACAGGCGAAGGTGACAATCCGCTCGGCACTTGCGCCGGGCTCGAGCGTCAGCGGCGAAACCAACCCATTCGCCACAAAGCCTGAGGGCAATTCAAGATCGAGGTTCACGGACTCGGCGGTGTTGCCCGAGTTCATCAAGGTCAGCACGCTGTTGGCGGCGCCCTTCGGTGAAAGGTAAAGGTCGAGCGGACCGGCTTCGGCCGTGACTTGGCTCACGGCGGGCATGACATAGGGGATCGCCTGCACCAGGCTGTTGGTGGGAGCGCCATTCCCCTCGAGGAATCCAACCTCGAGCGTCATGCTGACCACCTCGCCCGCGCCCGGCAGCGGGGTGTGCTCATGCGGCCGCAAGAAGATACTCACCTCCCCGCTGACTCCGGCCGGAATGACATTGGTCTCTCGGGCCACGAGCACTTCCCAACCTTCTGGGGCGTCCCCGCGCAAGACGACCACCACCCGATCGCGGTCCGGCTCTCCCAAGTAGGTCATCCGGGCCCGAAATGCCGAGGGCAATCGGCGGTGATTTGAGTTGGCAACGAAACGATCGTCCGCGACCGTTTCCAGCCGGAAACTGCCCTGGGTGCTGACGATCCCTTGGCTGGCGTCCGGCGTGGCGGCAGTGAGGAAGATGGGGGCCAGCCAGTTGTGCGCGAACTCGACGTCGCTGGCCTCTGCCTCGCCTGAGTCGCCAGCGCTACCGCTGTAGTCCCAGTCGTCCAGATCCACCTGCACGGGTCCTGTTGCCTCATAGGTCTCGCTTTCCTCGGCTGCATCGCCGGCAGGTGACCAGGCGCGCAACGTTTCTTGGAGCTTGAAAAGGATATCGCGAATCGTGCCCCCGAAGGTGGTATAGATGCCCGCCCCCGTCACCGACACCAGCCCCCAGATCGCGGCATTCTCCAGCGCCGTCTGATGCCCGCCGTCCTCGGTCACGCCGACCGTCTCGCCAGTGGACCGATCAATCTCATACCACGCGATCGCCGGCTGGCCCTCGACCAGCGCCGGCCGCACCGGCGTGTAGACTGCGCACCTGGCAGCGAGCGCATCGCTGATCCGCGCTTGGGCTTCGGCCGAAAGCGCCCCCGGCTCCAGCCCGCGCGGGATGTCCGCCTCGGAATGCAGTCGTTGGAACGGGATACCCTGGACCGAGGCGGCGATCAACGAGGTGACGGCAGATACCTCCGGGGAATTGACCCCGGACGTCTCGGGACCGCGCAGGAACATCCGCGCCACCACATGCTCGAGCACCGTGTCCCGCCTGCCCTTCGCCATGTTGGCGAAGAAGACCGCCGCGTCGCTCTGGTCCGGATACGGTACCCCTCCAATCCGATTCCGTCGTAGGTCCAGCCCGAGTCGAACCCAGGCCGGCTCGAAATCCTCCGTCATCCCCAGGCGGGCATACCCAATCGTGATCCGCGGCGAATCGTAGTACAGGCGCACCAACCGGTGCCGCGCCATGTCCTGGGTTCGCTCGTCCGAGTAGGCGAGGAACACACCCGCCACCGTGCCCAGCGCCTCCGCCAACGCCTGCCGGTTCAGGTAATTGCTGCGGCGGAACAACGCCGCCTCTTCCGCGGTCCACTGGGCGGCATCAAGGTCCTTCAGCGGCGCAAGCTGATCGGTCAGGCCATCGACCGGCGGGAAGAGCTCTTCTGCGAACTGTCGCCGCGTTTCCACCAAGGCGGCCGGAAACCAGCCCGGCGTGATCAGTACGCTCACCAGATCCAGCTCCGTCAGGGCCGGCCGGTCCGTGTCGACAGGGCCCGGCGGCGCCAGACCCTTCCTCGCCGCGCAACCCACCCGGTCCAGCAGGTCCCACTGCCGAACGTCCGGCGCGCTCCCGGGAGATCGCACTTCGAACTCGAGCGTCAGCCGCGTCAGCGTCGAATTCGCCAAGGGGAACAACCCCGTGAGGAACTCCTGGTAGTCCGCGCCGCGGATGACGTGATCGTTGTCCAACTCGCCCTGTAGATCCTCCACCATCAGATACGGTGAATAGGTGTAGGTCTTCCACCCCGTCACCAGCGCCGGCGGTTGATTGTGGCTGACGAAATGACCGAAGGTGAGCGCCCGCCCGTAGACGCTGGCGGTGGTCAGCATCGCCTCGAGGGGGGTACGATGCGTGTACTGCGACATCGGGTTGTGCAACTCCACCCGCAGCCGCACCGCCACCGTGTGTCGCAAATCGTCCGGAATCGTGTCGTAGGTGCCGAGCTTCACTCCCCGCGTCTCACCCATCTCCAGATCGGCAAAACTGGGATCCAGCACCGTGCCATCCTCGAGTTCGACCCACCAGTGTTCCCGAATCAAGTTCAGCAAATCGGCCGAGTGCTCGGGATCAGCGCGATCAAACAAATCCGGAACATAGCCCACTGCGTCGGCCGCCACCGCGGGGTCGAACATCGAGCGCAGAAGCAGGCGGGCCTCCTCCTCACCGAGACGGCCCTGAACGTAATGCCCTTGGATACCGTGCACCCGCAGGAGCGCCAGCAGCAGGCTGGACTGGTCAAGACCGTTTCCCGCCTTCGATAGAAGTGCACCCCGCGCCCCGCGCAGCGACCCTGCGTAAGCTTCATACGCAATGGTGTCGCGCACGAAAGTGTAAAGGCCCTCCACTCCGGCACCCAACTCGAGCGCCTGGGCCCGCACCACCGGATCGTCCGGGTCCGCCTCCTCTCGATCCCCGTTGCCTGTTGGCGCACCCCACCCCTGCCCGATTCCGGACCAGAGCAGGAAGACCAGTAGGCAAGCCTTCGACCACGATGTTGAACGCCTTTTCACACGCGCTCTCCTGCATGTTGACACGCCAGCGCACTCGACGTTTGCC
>CAYSPU010000060.1:16595-25307 GCA_964432995.1 uncultured Verrucomicrobiota bacterium | reverse complement strand
TCCCCCGGATGTTGGCGGCGGTCGAGGAATCCAAGAAGAAGAACCTCAAAGTGGTCGTTGGGCTCCAGCGCCATTACCAGCCGGGATACATCGAGGCCGCGAAGCGCGTGCACGACGGCGCCATCGGCCGCATCACCGCCCTGCGGTGCTACTGGAACGACGCCGGGGTCTGGGTGAACCCGCGCGAGAAAGTCGCCCAAATGCTCGGACGCACCCCCACGGAAATGGAGTTCCAGATGAAGAACTGGTACTACTTCACCTGGCTCAGCGGCGACCACATCGTCGAGCAGCACGTCCACAACATCGACGTGTGCAACTGGCTCATGAAGGACTACCCGACCCGCTGCCAGGGCATGGGCGGCCGCCAAATACGTGTCGCCAAGGAATACGGCGAGATCTTCGATCACCATGCCGTCGAGTTTCAGTACAAGGACGGCACCCGGATGTTCAGCTTCTGCCGGCACATGCCCAACTGCTGGAGCAGCGTCACGGAACACGCCGTCGGCACCACCGGCTCCTGCGAACTCTCCAACACCCAGTGGATCATCCGCGACGACAAGGGCAAGATCGCCTGGCGCTTCAAGTCCGAAGTGCCCGTCGACCCCTACCAGGTCGAGCACGACGTCCTCTTCGATGCGATCAAGAACAACAAGGAACTGAACGATGCCGAAAACGGCACCCGCAGCACCATGAGCGGCATCATGGGCCGCCTGGCCACCTACTCCGGGCAACAGATCCTCCTCGATGATGCCCTCGAGTCCGCGGTCGACCTCTTCCCCGCCAAGCTGGCCTGGGACGCCCCGCCCAAGGTCCTCCCTGACAAGGACGGTTTCTACCCGGTGCCGCAGCCAGGCAAATCGAACGTAATCTGATTCCGTTTCGCTGTGCGCGCACACACCCGCATCGGTCACCCGATGTGGGTGTGCCGCTCCCGGACCGCCCTTCGCCTGCGCCCCAAAGCGGGATGTGCGCAGAGCTGCTTCCCTTGCCGATGCGTGGTTGAAGGTCGATTCTCAGACCGATGACGGCATTGCTCATCGCCAGCCGGAACCGCCACAAGGTGCTCGAGATCGCCGCCATTCTCGGCCCCGCGTTCCGGTGTCGCTCCCTGGCCGATTTCCCCTCCGCGCCCGAGCTGCGTGAGGATGCCCCAACCTTCGAGGGAAACGCCGAAGCCAAAGTGCGTCAACTGGCCGACTGGCTCGCCGGCGCGGGCGCCAGCGCGGCCGGCCGTCCCGAGCCAATCGACTTCCTCGTGGCCGACGACTCGGGCCTCGAAGTCGACGCGCTGAAGGGCGCCCCGGGCATCCTGTCGGCGCGATTTGCCGCGGACGAGCGCGGTGGCTCCCCCGATCCCCAGGATCGACTCAACAACGCCAAATTGCTGCGCCTCCTCGAGGGTCTGCCGGCGGAACGCCGCACCGCGCGGTTTCGCTGTGTGCTGGCACTGCTGCCGAGCCGCGGGCTCCGTTCACCCCAACCGGCCCCTGCCGAAGTGGAGTTCTTCCGCGGGGTCTGCGAGGGGAACATCACGTTGGCACCGCGCGGACCGGGAGGCTTCGGCTACGACCCCCTGTTCGTGCCGGTGGGCGAAACGCGGACCTTTGCCGAGCTCGGAGAGGAGATGAAGAATCGGATCAGTCATCGGTCGCGGGCGCTCGCGGCGTTGGCGGCGCGGCTGCAAACCGAGGCGACCGGCAGTTGGGGCCCGCCGCGTCAAAGCGGCAACGTGTCGGAACCACCGCGGACTCCCTGACTCGGGTGGCGCCGCTGCTATCGCGCTGCGGCCAGCCTGCCCGCCGAAGCCTTGGCGAAGACAGGTCCCCGGCCGCAGAAACGCTCAAGCGGAAGAGGGCGGAGAGGTAGCCCCACGTTCGGTCGGGCGCGGCTTTGGCTGAATCCCGCTCCGCGGGCTCCTTCTGCACCGTTTGTACAGAATCCCCCGCCGAGGCGGGATCTTTCCGGAGCCGAAAGAGCGCGCGTCCCCACGGGCGGAAACCGCGCGTGAGCCGGGGACGACCGAACCCTCAGCGCCATTGAGACGAGGATCCGGGCACGGGCATCCGCCTTGCGACCTCGTGCTCCGGATGTTACTCTGCCGCTGTTCAACGACTGAGCGGACTCCGGTGCGCATGCGAAACCACTCTGCTATTCTCCTCCTTGTCATACTCTGGGCGGGCGCAGAACTTGCCAACGGGGGCGACATCACCGGCCAGGTGACGCTCCGGGGCACGCCGCGCCCGGAGGTCACGGTGGACCTCTCTCCCGACGCGAACTGCGTTGCCCTCCACAAGCAGCCGCTGAAGACCCGCCACTACCTGGTCGATTCCAACGGCGGTCTGGCCAACGTTCTCGTTTACATCAAGAGCGGCTTGGAGAGGAAGCGCTACCCCGTGCCGACCGAGTCGGTTCTCCTCGACCAAACGAACTGCCTCTATGAGCCGTATGTCATGGGGGTGATGGTCAACCAGAAGATCAGGATCCGGAACTCGGATCCCACTCTGCACAATGTGCACGCCACGCCAAAGCCCGGCGGCGGGAACCGGGAGTTCAACTTCACTCAGCCGATCCAGGGCATGGAAACGGAGAAGAGCTTTCCCGCGGTGGAGATCCCGATCCGCTTCAAGTGCGATGTGCATCCGTGGATGTTCGCCTACGTGGCGGTGTTCGATCATCCCTTCTACGCGGTCACGGCCAAGGACGGCACCTATACGATCCAGAACGTGCCCAAGGGGAAATACGTGCTCGAGGCCTTCCACGAGAAGACGCACCGCCAGAAGTCCGGTGTCACCCGGGAGGTCACCGTGGACGGGGACGCCCGGGCGGATTTCGTCGTGGAACTGCCATAACCGCGCCCCAGGGCCAGGCATTGAGCATCAAGCTCGCGTCGGTGCCGATCACCGGCTGTGCGGTGAGCGATGTTGTGCAACGCCTGGCTTCAATGTGGGAAGAAGGCCGGCGGGGCGGCAGTTCCCGGGACCTTCACGCAGACGACCTTAATGCTTAACGCCTGACCCTGACCGCCCCTGTGCCCAATTTGTCCGCCCTTCACCACCGCATCGTCTGCAGGCGGCGGGCGACCTCCTCGACATTGGCCCTGGTGTTGAAGGCGGAGATGCGCAGGTAGCCTTCCCCGCAGCGGCCGAAGCCGCTGCCCGGGGTGACGACCACCTGGGCCTCGTTGAGGAGGCGATCGAAGGCCTGCCAACTGGGGATCGACACCGGCGGCCGCACCCAGAGATAGGGGGCGTTGACCCCGCCGAAAACCTGGCAGCCGGCCGCCCGGGCGCCCTCGCGCAGGACGGCGGCGTTGCCGAGGTATAGCTCGATGGTGCTTCGCGCCTGGGCACGGCCGGCGTCGGAGTAGAGCGCTTCGGCCCCGCGCTGCACGATGTAGCTCACGCCATTGAACTTCGTGGTCATGCGACGCAACCACAGCGGATGAAGCGCGTGACGGGTGCCGTCGGGTGCGGCCGCGTGCAGGGATTTGGGCACGACGGTGAAGGCGCAGCGGGTTCCGGTGAATCCCCCGGTCTTCGAGAAGCTGCGGAACTCGATGGCGCAGTCGCGGGCGCCCGGGATTTCGTAGATCGAGTGCGGCAGGGCCGGATCCGCGATATAGGCCTCGTAGGCCGCGTCGTAGAGCAGGATTGCCTGGTGCGCGCGGGCGTACTCGACCCAGGCGGTCAGTTGCGCCCGCGTGGCGACCGCGCCAGTCGGGTTGTTCGGATAACACAGATAGACCACATCCACCGCCTGCGACGGCACGTCGGGGACAAAACCGTTCTCCGGCGTGCAGGGCAGGTAGACCAAGCCCGCGTAGGAACCGGCGCCATCCGCGATTCCCGTGTGCCCCGCCATGACATTCGTGTCGACGTAGACCGGGTAGACCGGGTCCATCACCGCGACCCGGTTCCCGTGTCCCAGAATGTCGAGGATGTTGCCGCAATCGCACTTGGATCCGTCGGAGACAAAAACCTCGTCCTCGGCGATAGCGGCGTTGCGGGCGCGGAAGTCGTGTTCGGCGATGGCCTGCCGCAGGAAATCGTATCCTTGTTCGGGGCCGTAGCCGCGGAAGGTGTCGCGGTGGCCCATCTCCTCGACGGCGCGGTGCATGGCCTGCACCACGGCGGCCGGGAGCGCTTCGGTGTAGTCGCCGATGCCACAGCGGATCAGGCGTTGGCTGCGCTCCGGATGCCGCTCGCAGAAGGCTTTCACGCGGCGGCTGATCTCCGGAAAGAGATAGCCGGCCTTGAGTTTGAGGTAGTGTTCGTTGAGTTGCGCCATGGATCAATGAGGGCTGCCGGAGGAGATCCGGTTCGGAGACGACCCCGGGTTTGGTTCAGTGCTTCCGCGGGATGAACCCGGGCGGGAGCTTCGGCGGCTCCGATTCCTGGGGGGCGGACTCCGCGGCACGCGGTTCGAGGGGGGGGATCACGCCATCCGCGGCCAGTTGTTCGAGTCGTTCGCGGGCCTTCTCTCCCGCACGCGTCTCACCGAACTCGGACTCGACGCGGCGGAGCAGGGCGATGGCTTTGTCGGTTTGGTTGAGGCGGCCCGAGTAGAGGTTGCAGAGATGAATCGCCGCCCATCCCCAGCGCTCCGGAGGGAGGTGGTGCTGGAGCACGGCCTCATACTCGAGCGCCGCCGCCAGCGGGTTGCGGAGGTCCTTTTCGTAAATCTCCGCGATGCGGATGGCGGCGTGCTGCCGACGCGGGTATTCCTTCAGATACTCGCGCAGCAACTCGATGGCCTCGAGGTACTCGCCTCGGGACCAGGCCTCCTCGGCCTTCTCGTAATCCGGATGCGGGATGTCGCCGATGTCCTCGTCGTAGACCGCTTTCATGGCGCGCACGGCGAGGAATTGGGAAGCTTCGTGGGCGATGAGGAGTCCGGCGCTGAACAGGCAGACGATGAAGCCCGTGCCCCAGGGGGCCAGCCGGTAGTTTTCCGGCACCTTGCGGACGACCGGGGCGGTGTAATCCGGAACCTGCACCTGCGTGATGTCGGTGTCCGCCTGCGGCTTGCGGGCCGCCATCATCCGGTTGTAGTTGGTCATGAACTGCCAACCAAACAGGATCGTGGCGACGGAAAACACCGCCAGCATGGTGATGCGAAAAGCCCGGCTCATGGACTGTGTGCGGACATACTAGAGAAGTCCCCGCGACGGACAAACCAATTCTGACCCGCATATTTCACACGCTGCCAGCGTGTGGAATATGCGCCTGGCCGGGAGGCCAGGCCCGCGCCACCCCCCACGCCCGCTCTCCCAGCCAGCGGCGCGGATCCGCCAGGGCCTCCTGGACCGACACCAGGTCCGGCGCCAGGGCGTGCACGCCCGCAAACCAACGACGCAGTGCCCGGGCCTCCGTCACCCGTCCCCCAATGCCCAGGCACGGCCGACCCCGCGCCCGACAAAGCCGAGCCAGTTCGCCCACTCCTTTTCCCATCAACGTCGAGCGATCCAGCGCCCCCTCGCCGGTAATCACCAGATCGGCGGCCTCCAGCCGGTCCTCCAGATGCGCCCGCTCGGCAAACAGCGCAAAGCCCGGACGCAACCGACTTCCGGCGAAGGCCATCAGCCCAAAGCCTAGCCCGCCTGCCGCCCCCGACCCGGGCCGCGCCGCGTCGTCCCGTCCCAACTGCCGCCGGGCCACCGCCGCCAGCCGCCGCAGACAGGCCTCGGCCGGCGCGCGATCCTCCGGGCGCACACCCTTCTGTGGTCCGTAGACCCGCGTCGCGCCGCGCGGCCCCAAAAGGGGATTCTGCACGTCCACCGCCACCGTAATCTGCATGTTGGGGAACGGCCGCTCCTCCGGGGGGATCACCGTTCGAAGACGACTCAGTTCCGTCCAACGGCGCACCGCCGCGCCCGCGTCATCCACGAACCGCCAGCCGAGCGCCGTCGCCAGGCCGAACCCGCCATCGTTCGTCGCGCTGCCGCCGATTCCAAGGAGACAACGGCGACAACCGGTGCGCGCGGCGGCAGCCAGGACTGCAGCCAATCCGAACGTGTCCAACTCAAACGGGTGATAGCGCCCCGCCGGAAGCATCGCCAAACCGATCACCCGCGCGGACTCGACAACTGCGGTCGACGAAGCGGCGTCGTGCCACCACGGCGCGGTAATGGGACGGTGCGCGGCGTCCACCGTTCGCGCCTGGCGCGGGCGGGCCTGCAGCGTCCGGCGCAGCACCTCGCCGAACCCGTCGCCGCCGTCCGTGATCGGGAGCAGCGTCAGTTCGTCGTCCGGACGCCCCCGTCGCCAGCCTCGGGCGATTGCCCGTGCTGCCTCCGCGGCGGTGAGGGTGCCTTTGAACTTGTCGGGAGCAATCAGAACGCGCAGGGGCATGGCGCGCGAGTGTGGGCCTTCCGGGGAAAGGGAGGCAAGTCCGGACCATCGAGAGCGCGCCAGCGGTTCCGGACCGCGGGTCTTCTCGACCCGCAGCCGCAGGCGCGTCGGCCGTTGGCTGCGGCTCAAGACGATTCTCCGTGAGCGTTCGCGGGGGATCGGCTAACGTCACGCCATGCATGCGAATCGCCTGGTGCTGTGGATTGTCGGCGGGTGGCTGCTGGCCGGCCTGCCGAACGGCCTCGGCAGCCCCGCCGCCAAGCTCTACGTGAACCCCTCCGGCCGCGATACCAATCCAGGCACCCGGTCGCGACCATTCCCGTCACTCGAGCGGGCGCGCGACGAGATCCGGCGCATGAAACAGCAGGGAACACTGCCCGGCGGCGGCGCGGAGGTGTGGATTCGAGGTGGCGACTACCGTGTGCGCCAGACCTTTCGCCTCTCGGCGGAGGATTCGGGAACTGAGCAGGGCCCGATCGTCTACCGCGCGGAAGGTCGCGGCACGCCGCGATTCACGGGGGGAGTGGCCATCCGCCAGTTCCGGAAGGTGACGGATCCGGCGGTGCTGGAGCGATTGCCGGAGAATGCGCGCGGCAAGGTGATGGAGGCGGACCTGGCGGCGGCCGGCGTGACGAACGTGATCCCCTTCGAGCTCGGCGGTTTCAGCAGCGGCCGGGGTTTCCGGACGCACCCGGCGATGGAACTGTTCGTCGACGGAAAGCCGATGCCCCTGGCGCGGTGGCCGAACGAAGGCTTCGTGCGCACCGCGGACGTTCCGGGGCCCGCCACGCTGTCGGCCTGGGATCATCGACCGGGCACGCCCGAAGGCCGGTTTCAATACGAAGGCGACCGCCCGTCGCGGTGGGTGAGCGAACCCGACGCCTGGCTCTACGGATATTGGTTCTGGGACTGGGCGGATTCCTACGAACGGGTGGCCGCGATCAACGTCGAGAAACGGGAGATCACGTTGGCGAAACCGTGGCACAGCTACGGGTATCGCAAGGGGCAACGCTATTTCGCCCTGAATCTCCTCTGCGAACTGGACGCTCCGGGAGAATGGTACCTCGACCGGACGCGCGGTCGGCTCTACTTCTATCCGCCCCACGGACTGGCAGAGGCCAGGATCGAGCTTTCGACGGTGCCCTTCCCGCTCGTCGAGTTGGACGGCGTGTCGCACGTTCGGTTCGAGGGATTGCTTTGGGACCTGGCCGCGGCCGACGGGGTGATCATCCGCGAAGGGGAGGAGTGCGCCTTCGCCGGCTGCACGATCCGGAGAATGGCGGGGAACGGCGTGGAGATCCGGGGCGGCCGGAAGAACACGCTTCGGGCCTGCGACATCCACACGACGGGGCGGGGTGGAACGGTGGTGACCGGTGGGGATCGCCGGACGCTCGCGCCCGGCGGCCACGTGGTCGAGAACTGCCACATTCATCATCTGTCGCGCATTGATCACACCTACACGCCGGGAGTGTGGTTGGATGGCGTCGGAAATCGGATCCGGCACAACCTGATTCATGATGTCGCCAGCAGTGCCATGCGCGTTGAGGGCAACGAGCATCTGATCGAGTTCAACGAGATCCATCGGGTCGTGCTCGAGTCCGACGACCAGGGGGGCGCCGATATGTTCGGCAACGCAACCTATCGCGGCAACGTCTACCGCCACAACTACTGGCATCACCTGGGGAACTGGGATCGCAAAGGGGAGGAAGTCCCGACCGGCCAGGCCGGGATTCGCCTGGACGACGCGATTTGCGGGGTGGTGATCGAAGGAAACGTCTTCCAACGGTGCTCGGCCGGGGCGCTGGGGTTTGGGGGCGTGCAGATCCACGGCGGGAAAGAGAACCTGGTCGAAGGGAACTTGTTCGTCGACTGCGGCGCGGCGGTGAGTTTCTCGCCCTGGGGGGACAAACGATGGCGCGAGTTTGTGGCCAAGGCGTTGGAGCATCCGGCGGTCGACCGCGAGTTGTATCTGGGCCGGTATCCCACGCTGGCGCGCCTGGCCGAAGACCACGACCGGAACACCATCCGACGGAATGTGGCCGTGCGGTGCCAGAGGTTGCTGCTGCGCGATCCGGGCCGCAGCGAGGTGACCGACAACCGCGAGTGGAGAGAATCCACCGACTTCCGGGAATCGCCCGACGGCCGGCTTTTGTGGGATGCGGCAGCGGCACAGCGTTTGGGCGTGAGCGCCATCCCGTTCGAGCGAATCGGGCTGCAGGACGATGGCTGGCGCAAAGGCAAACCAGAGCTGCACCCGGACTGACCGTGAGCCCAAATCCGCGCCTCGCCCGGACACCTCACGCCGGCAGTGTGAGCTGTCCGGGCGAGGCGCGGATCTGGCTGGATCCCGCTCCGCGGGCTC
>CAYSPU010000060.1:10007-16585 GCA_964432995.1 uncultured Verrucomicrobiota bacterium | reverse complement strand
GTAAAGGATCCAGCCGCCGCGGGACGCAGTCCGGCGGCTGCGGTTCGACGTTCGAGGACATCGGGGCGCCCGACAGCCCGCAAGGTTTCGGACCGCGGCTCGTCCTCGGCCGGCCGTAGCCTTGGCGGAGGCGGCTGGAGCCGCAGGCAAGGGTGTGTGCGTTTTGCTGCGGGTCAGAGGACCCGCGGTCCGGAATGGGCGGTGCGGCTGGCAGCAGGGAAGAACACCGTGCGTGCTTTGGATTGTCTTCGGAGTTTGGATGTTGGAGGATACATCCACTATGCCCCGTATCCGATTCCCTCTTTGGTTCCTCGTGTTGTCGCTGGCCCAACTCCCGTCGTGGACGGCAGAGGTGCGACCCGGCATGCTCACCCCGCAGCAGATTGCTGACGGGTGGATCCAGCTTTTCGACGGCGAGACGCTCTTCGGCTGGGTGCCGCGCGGCGATGCGAAGTGGACGGTTGAAGGAGGGGAAATCCGCAATCAGCCCGGGTCCGGGGGCGGCTTCTTGTGCACGACCTCGGAGTTTGCCAATTACGTGCTGGAGGTTGAGTTTTGGGTCGACGCGCGCGCGAACAGCGGCGTGTTCCTGCGGAGCCCGGCCACGGGCGCGATCACCAGCCAGAACGCCTACGAGGTGAACATCGCGGACACACACGAGAAATGGCCGACGGGGAGCATCAGCGAGCTGGCCAAAGCCACCGAACGCGCCGTGACGGTCGGACGCTGGAACACCTATACGCTGATGGCGCATCGGGACAAGCTGGGGGTAGTCCTCAACGGGCGGACGCTGGCTGAGGCGCACGGTGCCCGGCATGCGCGAGGCCCGGTGGCCCTGCAGATCCTACAGGGCGAGGGGCAGGTGCGCTTTCGCAACCTCAAACTGCGGCCTTTGGGACTGCTGGGGAGCTTCAACGGCAAGGACCTGTCCGGCTGGAAGGTGGTGCCCGGGCACAACTCGGTCTACTCGGTGACACCCGAGGGCTGGCTGAACGTGAAGAATGGAAACGGCGACCTGCAGTCGGAGCAGGAGTTTGCCGATTTCGTGTTCCAATTGGAGATCATCTCGAACGGCACCCATCTGAACAGTGGGGTGTTCTTCCGGGCGACACCGGGGCAGTTCTGGAGCGGTTACGAAAGCCAGATCCGCAACCAGTGGAAAGGTGACGACCGGGCCCAGCCGGTGGATTTCGGGACTGGCGGCCTCTACAACCTGCAACCCGCGCGACGCGTGGTCTCCGCGGATCGCGAGTGGTTCACGATGACCATTCTGGCCCACGGCCCCCACCTGGCGACCTGGGTGAACGGCTGCCAGGTCACCGATTTCACCGACACCCGTCCCCCCAACGAGAGCGCTCGGCGCGGCTACCGCGCGAAAGCAGGCGTGCTCAGTCTGCAAGGGCACGATCCGACGACGGATCTCTCGTTCCGGAACCTGCGGATCGCCGAATTGCCGCCGGCACAGCCCTGAGAATCACAGATCCCGGATCCCATGACGCCATTCCTGGGTGCAGCACTGGTGACGCTTCTGGCCGTGGCCGCATGCGGCCTGATGCGGCACCCGACGGGGAAGAGCTACGCGTTCACGGTCTGGGTGTTCGCCTTTGTCGCCGCCTCGATGTTCTATCCCGGGGCTTTCGGAACGTGGTTCGGGCTCGACCTCAAGTTCCTCATCGTGCCCCTGATCCAGATCATCATGTTCGGGATGGGAACGACCTTGAGTCCGGCGGACTTCGCGCGGGTGTTGCGGATGCCGTGGCCGGTGGTGGTCGGCATGCTGTTGCAGTTCACGGTGATGCCGTTCGTGGGCTACGGGCTGACCCGGGTATTCGGCTTCGAGGCGGAGATTGCCGCCGGCGTGGTGTTGATCGGCTCGGCCCCGGGCGGGGTGGCGTCGAACGTCATCAACTACCTGGCGCGCTGCAACGTGGCGCTGTCGGTGACGATGACGGCGGTCTCGACGCTGATGTCGCCGCTGATGACGCCATTGATGATGAAACTGCTGGCGGGCCGGTATATCGAGGTCAGTTTCCTCAAGATGATGATCGACATCATCAACATGATCATCGTCCCGGTGGTGGCGGGCCTGGCCGCAAATCGCCTGCTCTACGGCCGCCAACCTGTCCTCCGCCGCGCGGGCGCTCTCGCCGCTATTGGCGCCGCCAGCTTCATTGTTGCCTTCGACCTGTGGCTGCTGCCGGCGGGGACTCTGGGCGGGCTGCGCGACGGTTTGATCGTCGGTTGTGCCATGGTGGGGGTGGTGGCGCTGGCCAAGGTGGTGGTGGCGCTCTGGATTCGCGGGCCGGAAAACTGGATGGACCGGGCGTTGCCGGTGGTGTCGATGGCCGGCATCTGTTTCATCATCGCCATCATCACGGCGCGATCCAGTGAGGACCTCCGGCGCGTCGGCGCCGCGCTGCTGGCGGCATCCATGCTGCATAATCTCCTCGGCTATTGCTTCGGGTACTGGGGGGCGCGCGCGCTGCGACTGAGTGTTATCGACGCCCGTACGGTCGCGGTCGAGGTGGGGATGCAGAACGGCGGCATGGCCTCCGGGCTGGCGATGAACACGCTGCACAGCGCCAAGGCCGCCTTGGCCCCGGCGATCTTCGGCCCCTGGATGAACGTCTCCGGTTCGCTCCTGGCGAGTTGGTGGCGGCGGCGACCGGTCGAGACGGTTCCCGGCCCGCCCGCCGCCGGGACCGCGGATCCACGGCGAAAGGAGAACCCATGACCAGACGAGAGTGGTTGAAATCCATCGGATGGGGAGCCGGCCTGGCCGCTCCCTGCAGCCTGGCGGCAGCCGACGAAGCGGAGGCCGTTCGCGGCCGGGTCAACACCAATTCCGAGCCGTCGCAGCTCAAGATCACGGACCTGCGGGTCGCGCCCATCCTGGGAAACTTCCGCAGTCACGTGGTGCGGCTCGATACCAACCAGGGCATCTCCGGGTACGGTGAGATTCGGGACGGGGCCAGCCCGACCTATGCGCTGATGCTCAAGAGCCGCGTGCTGGGCGAGAACCCGTGCCACGTGGACAGGATCTTCCGCAAGCTGAAACAGTTCGGCGGTCACGCGCGTCAGGCCGGGGGGGTGGTGGCGGTCGAAATGGCGTGCTGGGATCTGGCGGGCAAGGCCTGGGGCGTCCCCTGCTGGCAGATGCTCGGCGGCAAGTTCCGCGACCGGATTCGCGTGTACGCCGACACCCCGACCCAACGCGATCCCGTGGAAATGGGACGGCGGATGCGGCAGCGCCGGGAACGGGGATTCACCTTTCTGAAGATGGACCTCGGCATCGGCTTGTTGCGGGACGTCGAAGGCGCGCTGACCTATCCCGCCAGGAGCGCCGGCGACGACTCGAGGCCGTCCCGCATGCCCTACTCGCCCGACACGCGACACCAGTTCACCGGAGTCCGGATTACGGAGAAAGGGCTCGCCCGACTTCAGGACTACACGCGCCAGGTGCGCGATACCGTTGGCTGGGATATCCCGATCGCCGCCGATCACTTCGGCCACATCGGCGTCGAGGACGCCATCAAACTGGCGCGGGCCCTGGACCCCTTCAACCTGGCGTGGCTCGAAGACCTGGTTCCCTGGGATTGCGTCGACGACTACGTCCGCATCCGGGACGCGTGTCAGACCCCGTTGCTGACCGGGGAGGACATCTACCTGAAGGAAGGCTTTCTGCGCTTGTTCGAGAAGAAGGCGATCGCGATCTGCCATCCGGACCTCGCCACGTCTGGTGGATTGCTGGAGACGAAGAAGATCGGGGACCTGGCGATGGAGCACGGCATCAGCATGGCCATGCACATGGCCGGTTCGCCGGTGCTGCTCTTCGCCAGCGCCCACTGCGCCGCCGCGACCGAGAACTTCCTCGTGCTGGAGCATCACGACGTCGACACCGGCTACTACGACGATCTGATCGAAGGCGTGCCGAAACCCCTCGTCGACGCGAAGGGTATGGTGCCGGTTCCCAACGGCCCAGGCCTCGGGATCACCCTCAACGAGGAGGCGGTCAAGGCCGCCATCCGACGCGGCGGGCTGGACCCGGAGAAAGTCTATTTCCCCCCGACCGACGCCTGGAACGGTGAACGATCGCACGATCGCCTCTGGAGCAACCGTCGGGGCGCACCCACGGCCGGAGACAGAGTGTGAGCAGACAACCAAGGAGAGATCGTATGAACAAGACACCGGAGACGCGCTTCGATGTGGCGCCGTTTTGCATGAGCGATCAGGTAGGGCGCCCTCTCCGAGGGCGCCACAACATGCAGTCTCCGAAGCGCACGCCTTCGGCGCGATGCGGAGACCCGCTCGCGAGTCCTTCTCGGAGCCGCGCCCTACCTCAGATCAGTCCATGGCCTCCATGCCTGTCCGCACTGTGGAGGTCCGTGCTTTCCGTGAACCGCTGGGGCCAACGCTCAACGTTCAACGTTCAACGAGCAACGTTCAACCCTGCTCCGTTCGATGTTGAACGTTGGAAGTTGAGCGTTGAGCGTTCGGTGCTTTCCACGAACCTCTGCATGCATCCATGCGGCCTTGCCGTTTCGCTTGCCCTGCTTCTATCGGTAGTCACTCTGAGTTCCGCCTCGGCTCAGGTGGGTGTGTTCGGCCGCGAGCAACTCATCGAGTATTCTCCCTCCTGGAAGGGCGAGCGCTTCCCTGACGGCCGACCGAAGGTCCCGGACGAGATTCTGGAGCGCATGAAGGCCGTGTCGATCGAGGAAGCGTGGGCGGTGCTGCGTCGGCATGGCTTCCATCAGCAGTTCGAAGGCGGCTGGGTGTTGGCCGGGCCCAAGGAACCGGTGCTGGTGGGGCGATCCGTGACGGCCTTCTTTCATCCGGTCCGGCCGGACGTGAACGAGGTCATCAAACGCCACGGGGAGCGGGACGGGCGAGTGGGCGGACAGAATTCCTGGATCATCGACACCCTGGTGCGGGGCGACGTGATCGTCGTGGACCTGATGGGCAAGGTGATTGACGGAACGTTCATGGGGGACAACCTGGCGAACAGCATCTGGGCCAAGAGCGGGGGCACGGGCGTGGTCATCGACGGCGGGGCCCGGGACATCGAAGGCGTGGAGAAGATTCCCAACTTCCCGGTGTTCAACCGCGGCTGGGATCCCTCGGCGATTGCCGACGTGATGCTGATGGGCATCAACACGCCGGTCCGGATCGGCCGGGCGGCCGTCATGCCGGGCGACGTCGTCCTGGGAAAGAAGGAGGGGGTCATCTTCATCCCGGCGCATCTCGCCCAGGAGGTGGTCGAGACTTCGGAGATCGTGCGCCTGCGCGACGAGTTCGGGCACCAGCGGTTGCGGGAGGGGAAGTACACCCCGGGAGAGATCGATCGGAAATGGACGGAGGCAATTGAGAAGGACTTCGGGGAGTGGCTGAAGGGCAAAGGCCAGGAACTGACGCCGTATCAACGGGAGAAACTGCTGCAGGGGAGGACGTGGTGACCTGGAACGAACGCTGAACATCGAACACCGAACATCCAACGTCGAACACCGAACATCGAACTGAAGCGTGTGGTTCCGTGTTCGAGGTTCATGACCTATGAATCGACGAGACCTACTGCGGGGAGCGGGGTTGAGCGCGGGGGCGGCTTGGCTGGGGTGGGCACCTGCTGCGCGGGCCGCGGAGGCAGCCGGTGACGCCCTCAACGTCAAACCGCTGGGACCACTGAAGATCACCAAGGTGCGGCCGATCCTGACGGCGCCGCAGCCGGGGATCCGGTTTGTGGTGGTCAAGGTGGAGACCAGCGAGCCGGGGTTGTACGGCCTGGGCTGCGCCACCTTCAACCAGCGCCCGCTGGCGGTGCGCAGCGCGGTGGAGGAGTACCTGGACCCCTTCTGTCGGGGGCGGGATGCGGACAACATCGAGGATCTGTGGCAGGTGGCCTACACGAGTTCGTATTGGCGGAACGGGCCGGTACTGAACAACGCGTTGAGCGGGGTGGATCAGGCGTTGTGGGACATCAAAGGCAAGCGCGCCGGCATGCCGGTCTACCAACTGCTCGGCGGGAAATGCCGGTTTGCCGTCGATTGCTACGCCCACGCCGGCGGCCAGGACCTGCGGCAACTCGAGGATCGCGTCCGGGAGAAGATGGCCCAGGGCTTCCGCTACGTTCGGATCCAATTGGGGGCGTATGGCGCTCCTCATCTCTCCGGTGGGGCCGACTTCGAGAAGGCCGGCTTCGGCCTGCCGGTGGAGGCGCACATGGATTCGGGGCCCTATCGGAGAAGCACGCCGAAGATGTTCGAGCACATCCGCGCCCAGTGCGGCGAGGAAGTGGAGTTGCTGCATGACATCCACGAGCGGATCGAACCGATCGAGGCCATCAACCTCTGCAAGGAACTCGAGCGCTATCGTCCCTTCTTCATTGAGGACCCGTTTGCCCCGGAAGCGATCGGCTACTTCCGCATGCTGCGCCAGCAGACGGCCGTCCCCATCGCCATGGGCGAACTCTTCAACAGTCCACACGAGTGGATGGGCCTGATCTCCGAACGGCTGATCGACTTCATCCGGGTCCACCTCTCGCAGGTGGGCGGACTGAGCGTGGGCCGCAAGCTGGCGGCGCG
>CAYSPU010000060.1:0-9997 GCA_964432995.1 uncultured Verrucomicrobiota bacterium | reverse complement strand
TAACGCGCATCTCGACTTGGCGGTACACAACTTCGGCATCCAGGAGGCGGTGCAATTCAACGCGGCCACTCAGGAGGTGTTCCCGGGGTGCCCCACGATTGAGAACGGGTATCTGCGAATCCGGGAGGCGCCCGGCCTGGGCGTCGAACTCAACGAGGAGTTGGCGCGAAAGCACCCGCTGCCTGAACGCCCCGGCTACTGGGAGCCCGTGCGCCGCAAGGACGGGACCGCCGTCAGGCCCTAGACCGCCATCCGACCTGCCACGCCCGACACCGGTCGCGCCGCTGAAAGAGAACCGCCTCTCCCCTGCGGCGACTCAGAACCGTCGCCGTCCGAAATCTGACACCGGTGTCCGATCGCTTGCGAGCGCCCAATCGCCCGCGAAGCAGTCTTCCGGACCGCGGGTCTTCTGACCCGCAGCCGAGAATGGGACGCGCCATCGCCGCGGACTGCGCCGGGGGCGATGGCGCGTGCACGATCAGCCGGGCGCTTGCCGGCCAACGCGGTGAGGCGAATCAGGACACCTTCTTCTTGGCGTCTTCGGGCACGTCGATCTTGGTGGTGCCGACGTCCTTGATCTCGACCGTGGTGGTGCGGTCGATGTCGCGGTCGTTGTTGTTCCAAGTCATCGTGCCCTGGACCTTGTACTCGAACTTCGAGAGGACGCCGTCCTTGACCCAGAACTTCACGGACCCCTTGGCGTTGCTGATGCTCGGCCCCTCGCCGCCACCGCCGCGCCCGCGACGCCCGAACATCATCAGGTTCTTCGCCCCGTCCTCCGTCAGGTCGGCGGCATACGTATCCCCGTCCTTCTTCAGGGTGGCGGTGTTGGTGAGCACTTGTTCCACTTGGGCGGCGGGGGGCCGGAGGTTCCGAGCCATCATTCCCATGAAGCGGCCGGGGCCCTCGCTCGAGTCGCCTTCGGCGACGGCCTGCCAATTGCCGTCCTGGTCAATGTAAGCGGCTTTGTCGCCCTTGCGGAGCATTTGCATCTCGTTGTCGCGCATGGTCATCGAGACCCACAGCAGGCCGTCCTTCTGCGCCTTCCCCGTGGTGGGACCCGGCTGGAACTGGCTCCCTTCCGGGACGGTGACGGTTTGCTTCCAGGAGTAATTCGGCTGGTCGGCCAGTTTCTTGGCGGCGGCGGTGACTTCATCCTTCGGGGTGGCGGCGAGCGCCAGGAGGGAACCGGCGAGCAGGGCGGCTCCGCCGATGAGCATACTTCGTTTCATACAAGGACCTTTGGTTGGCATTGGTTGGACGGTTGACGTCAGTTGATCAGCGATCAGGCTAACACAACATTCATGCGCAAAACCAGGACGGAATCCGCCAGGAGCTTCTCCTCAGTCTTCGTTCTGGATGCCGTCAATGTACCCCTTCACCCCCGTCTTCAGATTGGCGGCGTTGCCCTCGTCCGTATCCAGGTGCATGGCGAGCCGGAAATTCGGATCCACGCGCACGCGCACATCACCGAAGACCAGTTCGCGGCGGCCCTGCACGCGCACGCGCACGGTGGACTTGTCCTTCACACCGTAGCGGAGGGCGTCTTTGGGCGTCATGTGGATGTGGCGCAGGGCGCAGATGACACCGCGGTCCAGGACGACATTGCCTTTGGGGCCTTCGAGCGTGCAGCCGGGGGTATCCTTGATGTCGCCGGACTCGCGGATGGGCGGGTGGATCCCGAGCCTGAACTGCTCGGTCATGGAGATCTCCACCTGCGTGGCTTTGCGCGCTGGTCCGAGAACGCGGACGCGTTCGACCCGGCCTTTGGGCCCGACGACGTTGACCTGTTCCTTACAGGCGTACTGGCCGGGTTGCGAGAGGTCGGAGTGCTGCGTGAGTTGGTAGCCTGCGCCGAACAACGCTTCGACGTGTTCCTGGCAGAGATGGACGTGGCGGGCGGAGACCTCGATGGGGATCGGGTGTTTCCGTTGGGCCTCGATGACATGCATGAGATACGAGCGGCTCAGCGCCCGCAAGGTCTCGCGGGCCATCATCCGTTCCTCGTCCGTGGGAACCACGAGGACGGTGACGGGCGAGTCATCGGCCGAGATCCGACAGATTTCCCTGTGGCCGCGGGCGTCGTGGTTGCGCTGTTCGTCGAGTTTGATTCCCATGCCCTGGAGGCCTTGCAGAGCGAGCGTGCGGACACCGGCGCTGCCCTGGCCGATGCCGCCGGTGAAGATGAGGACATCGAGCCCCCCCATGGCGGCGAGGTAGGCACCGATGTACTTGCGGACCCGGTAACAGAAGGCCTTGAGCGCCAGGAGCGCACGGCGGTTGCCCGCCTCGGCGGCTTTCTCGATTTCCCGCATGTCACTCGAGACTCCGGAGATGCCGAGCAGCCCGCTCTTCTTGTTCAGGAGTTCCTGGATTTGCGGCTCCGTCATCCCCTCGGTCCGTTCCAGGAACGGGATGACGCCCGGGTCCAGGTCGCCGGAGCGGGTGCCCATGATCAGCCCTTCGCCCGGAGTGAAGCCCATCGTGGTGTCGATGGACCGACCGTGGTCGACGGCACAGAGGGAAGCACCGTTGCCCAAGTGGCAGCTCACGATTTCGAGTTCGTTCACCCGCCGTTTGAGGTGTTGGGCGGCGGCGAGGCAGACGTAGGCATGGGAGGTGCCATGGAAGCCGTACCGGCGGACACCCTTCTTCTCGTAATACTCATAGGGCAGGCCGTAGAGGGTGGCGTACGAAGGCAGCGTCTGGTGAAACGCCGTGTCGAACACGGCCACGTGCGGTACCGACGGGAAGACGCGCTGGGCCTCGCGGACCCCCGTCAGGTTGACCGGATTGTGGAGGGGCGCCAAGGGGGTGATTGCCTCCATGGCCTCGATCACTTTGTCGTCGATGACGACCGATTCGGCAAACCGCTCCCCGCCGTGCACCACGCGGTGGGCGACGACACTGATCTGCGACGGCGAACTGATCACGCCCGTATCTTTGGCGGTCAGTTCCTTCAGCATGGCGTTGAAGGCCTCGGGATACCCGCCCGTTGGCAGTTCGCGGACGACCTCCCCGTGCGCGCCGCGATGGACCAGCCGGGTGCCACGCCCCCCGATGCGTTCCACCAGGCCGCGGGCCGTGTTCGCCTCGTTCTCGGTGTCGAAGAAGCTGTACTTCAGCGAAGACGAACCGCAGTTGACGACCAGGATCATCTCCGGGCGCTCGCCTTTGAGGTGCAGCCCATACGGATCGGCGCTGCTCCGGAACGCCGCCGCCGCTTTTGCCGGGTCGGCTGACAAATACTTGAGGCGCTCGGCGATGGTCTTCGACAAGTGTTGGACCGCACGCATGTTGGTCAGAATGACCGACTGGAACACGTGAACCGGCACCCGCAGCACCCGGGTCGGTGATTTGGCGATGATGTCCGCCAGCGTCTTGTCGCCCGTCATCAGGGCGATCTCGCCGAACAGGTCGCCCTCGCGCAGCGTGCCCAGGACCTGGCGATGGGCGCCGTCCCCGAGAACCGAGACCGTGACCTCGCCGGAGCAGATGACACCGAGGAAGGTGGCATCTTCTCCAACGTGGAGGACGGCTTCATTGGCTTCGTAGGTGATCACGCGGGATCCGCGGATCAACTCCGTGAGCCGGTCATCGGAGAAGTGTTTGAAAAGACCAACGTGGTTCCTGAGGAACTCGATCATCTTGGCAGTGTTCATACGGGTCGTAACGTCTTCGGCAGTCTACCCTACCTTGGGGGACGGTGTCATGCTTTCCGCACGCGTGGCGGCGAGGTTGGGCTGACAGGGCAGGCGGACAATTGAATGCACGAAGAGTGAGTGTAGGTCGCGCCTGACGACTGGGTAAAGTCCAGACGAACAGCGAGCAAGGAACACCGCGTATCCTGAAGTTGACGGCGAATCTCCACCGGTCTGGTTCGCGGCAATTCGCGGAATTCGCGTCTCCTGAAGTGTCGACAAAGGTGTCGATCAAGGTGTCGATCAAGGTGTCGACGAGGGCCGACTCGTGGCGGTGGGTCTACAGGGGCGTTGTGGCCTGGCGATATCGGAAGGCGCTATACCGGTAGGCTTCAGGAGGAAGGGTGACCGGGGCTCGGATGCTCAGTTGACTGGCACCGCCGTAGCGCGGGCGGAAGACCAGCAGACGGGCGTCCTTCATCCAGTCCGCCGGCGCCAGGCCCGTCAGTCGCGTGCGGAGGGAGGGGTAATGGATGCGGATGACGCGCTCGGTTCGCACTGCCTGTCCGAGAATGCAGGGCAGGGACGTGACCTTGTCTTCGGCCAGAAACGCCTCGCGCAGACCAGGGTGGTAGATCACAAACTCCGTGAGCGACTCGCCCAGAACGGGGGAGAGAAAAGCCAGCCGGCTCCGAGTCCAATCGTCGCGTCCGAACAACAGGCTCGGAGTGCTCTGCCACAGGCGTACGGTGATTCCCTCGGCGTCGCTCGCGATCCGGAGAATGCGGAGCAATTGCCCCGGCAGCAGCGGCGTGCTTCCGGGGCGGAGCGGGACATCCGCCAGTTCTTCGACAGTGTAAGCGTCCACGACCAGTCGAGCAGTCAGGGTCCCGTGAAGGGGCTCGCGAGGCAACTCCTTGGCGGCGCCATGCAGGTCCAGGCGTCGATCTCTCCCCGCAATGGCTCCGCGCCACACCGTCTCCGGCGGGAGCGCCCGACGGATGACCTGGGAGTAGTCGGCCGCTTCCTGCGACGAGAAGAAAGGCCACGGCCCGTGGACGTACTCGTACATTGGGCCGATCCTGAGGACTCCGTGTGCCGGGGTGTCGAATGTGCCGCGAGCGCTGCGGAAGGTCAGGAACTGGTTGGTGGCAAGCCCTTCGATCCGGAAGGCGCTCCAGAGGGAACATTCGGGCCGGGCCGGTTGGGTGGCGGACGATGCGGCGTCGATTGGAACGAGTCGGATATCCCCAGTCGTTTCAAGAGGCTGCCCGAGGAAGTCGTGTCGCCAGGAGACGGCCACCCCGACCGTCGCGGCCAGACCCATGGCGAGCAGGAGGGCGCTCCACGCCCGGCGGCCGGTCCGCGCCTGGCACACCCACGTGCCCAAAACGGCCAGGGTGTATGCCAACACGGTGGCGACGACGAGACTGGCCGCCTGACTCTCCGTCGCAATCCCCGACGGGTCTCGCGACAGCAGATCGAGCCGCTGGAGTACGTCCAGCAACGTCGCGGCGAGGAACAAGGTCAGTCCACCCAGGATGACGACCACGACCCACTCGACCACGGTTCGACTCAGGGAGGCCGCGGCCGCGACCGTGGCGATGAACGCCGTGCTGTAGAGGAGAGCCTCGAGTGCGCCCTGTAGCAGTTGGGCGGCGGTGAAGCCGTGCCAGACGGCGAACACTGCCTGCAACAGCATCTGGGGAAGCAAGATCAACCCGAAAGCGAAGGCGGCGTGGGCGATGCCCAAGTGGAACCGGCGAATGGGCCGGGTCATCCACCAGGCATCCGTGCCTACCCAGGGGGCGGCGTGCATCACCCGGATCAGGACGACCGCGACCAGCAAGCCGTAGAGCGCCGCGAGCATGACCTCGAGGACGAAGGACTCTCGCAGCGGCCAAATGCCGTATGCCAGACACAACTGTAGAATGCACAGGGTCCACAGGCTCACCAGCCACCCGCGCGACCGGCGCGCATCGGTCTGCAGTTGATGGAGAATCAGTCTGCCCAGAAAACTGGTAGAGCGCGACTCCGAGCAGGGCTCGCGAGCAGGCTCCGAGCAGGACTCGCGAGCAGGTCTCCGCATCGCGCCGCCGCGGACTGGTTCGGCGATAGCATCCCGCGGCGCCCTCGGAGAGGTCGCCCTACCTTGCATGCCAAGTGGTGTCCCAGAAGGGTCGGAGGAATTCATGGCGTGACAAAGCGACGAAGACTCGGGTCGAACCGAAAGGCGTCGGCGTGTTTCCCTTCCAACCACCTCGCCAAAGCGGCTTCGTCCGGTGAGGTTGACGGGAGCGAGGCGATGTTGTCCCGCAGGGCTTCGATCAGCGGTGTCTGGTGGGCGCGCCGGTCCGGAGTGAGGCGCGACCAGAGGCGGGACGCCTCCTCGAGCGCCTCGAGGCGTCCCGCGCGCATCAACACCGACAGCCGCGAGGCTCCAGACAACGCGCTTGCGTAGTCCCGCGGACGCTCCGCCCAGAGGCGGTCTAGCGCCGCCTGGAGTTGGTCCTTGATCCCCGGCAGGCCGCGCAGGGCCTCATAGAAGTCCAGGCTCGGATCCGCCACGAATTCCTCCAGCAAGCGCGGGTAGGAAGCCGGGTCGCGAAGCTCGAGAATGGTGTGACGGGTGATCCCGGGGAGTGCTCCGGGGGATTCCCACAACTTGCGGAAGGCCGGGTGCGCCGCCTCCAACCACCCGCGCCGCACCAGGACATTTCTTAGGTGCGGATTGTCGGGCAAGGCGGCGTAGATGGCCTCCTTCTGGTCTGCGGGCGTGCCTCGCGCGAGGGCCTCGAGGAACACATAGGAGGCGCTGCTGGCGTCGGGGCGCGCACCTTCGAGGAAGAGCGCCAGGTGCGCGGGAACGAGTCGCGCCAACCGTTCCACGATCGGGTCTTGGTAGGGCAACCGGTTGGGCAGGGCGGTTTCCAGCAGCGTAAGCACGTCAAAGAGATAACGTCCCACTTCGGCGCGCGAGGAGGCGGCTGATGGCTCGGGCAGGGCGGCGATGCGGCGCCGGAGTTCCTCGAACGACAGCGGGGTGTCGGAACGCGCCGGCGCTGGCGGGGCCGAAGCCGGGGTGGGCCGGAAGCGCAGTGGAGGAGATTGGCACTCCTGGGAAATGGCGCCGCCGTAGACCTTCCGAAAAATGCGGAGGCGCGCGCGGCGAAGGTCGTCGTCTGACCAGGGCGCAACGTCGTCCGGATCCGACGTGGGAAACTGCGCGAGGAACAACTGCTGCGGACTGGCGGTGTACCAGGCGCGTTGGGCCATCGGCCACGGCGGGTAGAAGGGCAGCGCCGCTTCCCGGCGGTCGGGCTGGACGAGCACGAAGACGTATTGGTAATGCCAGAATCGTGAGCGGGCCTCGCGCCGATCACTCGATAGCAACAACTGGAGGTGCGCGACGCGGAGCAGAACCTCCGTCCGCGACTCATCCCGCCGGCAAGAGAGCACCGTCCACGAACCCGCACGATCGCGAAAACTCGCGTCCGGAGCGAGCGGCAGGTCGGCCAGGGGCTCCCACGTGTGGAGGTCGCCCGCCAGGGTGCAGTCGAGGCGGACGGGCTCGTTCCTGACGGCCTCCACAGCGCTGGTGTCCAGCATGCCCATCTCCAGGGCGGGCTTGGTCTCCTCGGGAGCCGAAGGCGAGTTCCGGAACATCGTCCCCGGTCCGAGCAGGTCGGCCAGAAGACGCGTGTCTGGAAGACGGGTGTCCAATACCACGGTCCGCCTCGCCTTTCGATGCGGTGACACTTGCCCCTCGACGGAACGGCCGGAATCCCTCGTGAGACGCAGACTCAGCGGTCGCCAGGTCACCGCAGCGCCGGCCAGCACCGCTTCCGGTTGCGGCTTGAGGCCAACCGCGAATGTCATCTGATCCGGCGGCCCGGCGGAATGCGCGCCCGTTCGGAATGATGCGGTGCCAACCGCGCGGATCTCAATGCTGCGCAGCGGGATTCGCCGCGTGCCGCCGGATGCGGTTCGGAGCGCCGCTTCGGGCACTGTCCGCCCGGTGTCGGCCCAGAACGGCGGGCACAGCGCGCCCAGCAGCATCACGAAAACGGTCCATCCCGCGACGTGCCACGCCCGCCGGCTCGGGCTCCAGCCGTGGCGCGCACTCCATGCCGCCAGAGCCGGCAGGCCAACCATCAGAAGGGCAAGCCAGACCAGCACCTCGCCGGTCCCCACGTCGTCAATCTCCCTCGAGTTCCACCCCAGCGCCCAAAGAAGGAGCAGCACCCCCAAACCCGCGCAGTAACCGCCCAGGCCGGCGAGAATCCCGAGGGCACACTCGCGCAGGCTCGCCCACAGGGCGACGAAACCGCCGAGGGCTCCTAGTGCGGCGAGCATGACGACGAGGCGCTCGAGGGCTCCGTGAAGCACCGTCCCCACGCCCCAACCGCTGGCCGCCAGATACACCGCTTCCTGTATGGCCGCGGGGATTGCCAGCGCCATCGCCGCATACAGCGCCTTGGCCAGCCACAGCGCGCGCGCGGGCATCGGACGCGTCTTCAGGAAGCCGCCAGCACGAGCCGGCGAGTCTTCGACAATCACCGTGGCCAGGAGAAGCAGAGCGGCGCTCACCAGAATCCCGACCAGCCAGGCGCTCCAAAACTCGTCGGCAAGGATGTCCAGCGAATTCCGCGGCGTGCGCATCGCGTGAAACCACCCCAGGTGCTCGCCCAGATCGAGCACCAGCAGAACCCCCCACAGCCCAAGCAACAGCCGAGTCCGGCGCACATCTGTCCACAACTGGTGGAGAACGAGGCAACCCTGAAGCCAGGTGGGGCGCGATCTCCGTATCGCGCCGGAGACCAGTGGTTTGGCGACTGCACCTTGCGGCGCCCTCGGAGAGGTCGCCCTACCATCCACGCGATGCGGTGTCTCGGAATGGAAGGGTGGCTTCATGTGGTGCTGGCGCTCTGGCTGGCGCCCATGCTCGAGCCGTTCAACCGGTAGGTCCGGGCCAACGCGACGAAGATCTCGCGCAAGGTCATCGGCCGCGCCTCGTGTTGGCGGGCATCCGGGAAACGCGCGGCAATCGATGCGGTCAGGGCGTCCGCGGCATAACGCGATTCGGTGAAGCGGACGACGCGTCCGGCAACTTCAACGTTGAGCCAGCTCGGCGGCAGGTCGAGTGGCAAGGCCGCCTCGGCGTTGCGAACCACTTCCACGGCGCGAAAGCGGGCCTGCAGATCCGCCGCCGCCTCGTGCAACTCGAGCCGACCCCGGTTCAGGATGGCCACCCGATCCGCCAGGCGCTCGACTTCCGCAATGTCGTGCGACGACACGAACACGCTCCAACCTTCCAGTTCCGTCAACTCGAGCAGGCCGCGGATGAAATCGTCCCGCACCAACGGGTCGAGCCCGGAGAAGGGCTCGTCGAGAATCACCAGCCGCGGCCGGTAAGCGAGGCTCGAGAGCAGCGCCGCCTTCATCCGCATGCCGCGCGAGAGGGCCTTGATCTTGGTCGCGCGGGGCAGGTCGAATTGCCGCAGAAGCTGATCGGCGAAGGCGTCGTCCCACGTCGGATACATCGGGCGGCAGTAGGCGATCAGCTCGGGAACCGTCATCCAGAGCGGCAGTTCCTGGTTCTCCGAAACATAGCCGATCTGCTGAAACTGGGCCGCCCCGAGGCGTGCCGAGTCCATTCCCAAGACGCGGATCTCGCCGCGGTCGGGCCGATGCAGGTGCAGCAAACACTTGATGGTCGTCGTCTTGCCGGCACCGTTTGGACCGAGATACGCCGTGACCGCGCCTTCGGGAACATCAAGCGTCAGGCCGTCGATGGCGGCCACGCGGCGAAACCGTTTGTGCAGGTCGCGAATTTCAATGATGGAGCTCATGGGTGAGTCAGCGGGAAGGTTTCGAGCGATCCGCCGCGCGGCGAACGGCTTCGAGGGTGTCGTCGAGACCCAGGTTCAACTCCTGGGCCTCGCGCAGGAGCTGGCGGCAGAGGGGTTGCAGTTGCTGGAGCCGTTCGTCGCGCGGAGGCTGGGCCGGGGCGGTGATGACCATGCCGACGCCCGGTCGGCTGGCCAGGAAGCCACTCTCGCGGAGTTGGGCCACGACCTTGTGGGCCGTGGTGGGGCTGATGCGCAGCTCCTGGCTGAGGGCGCGAACGGAGGGGAAGAGGTCGCCGGGGGCGAGTTGGCCGGTGAGCATGGCCTTGCGGACGGCCTGGACGAGTTGGTCGGAGACCGGAACGCCATCAGCGAGTTGGAAGAGGAAGGGCAGCATGGCGTGTTCTAAGTGTTACAGCACAACTGTAACACCCGCTCGCCCGTTGTCAAGCCCTTCAGTTCTTTCTTCTTCCGGTTCCGCCGCAGAAGAGATCATGGGTCGGCACG
>CAYSPU010000059.1:0-25445 GCA_964432995.1 uncultured Verrucomicrobiota bacterium | reverse complement strand
ACGAGGGCTTTCATGGGTGGGGGATGGATGGGGGCGGGGCGCCGGCGGCGGAAAACCGTTGCCGCCGGGCGCGGATTCTGTCATCGATGTTCGTGCAGTATAACAGACGGCACGTGCGCGATATTGGATAAGGTGCTGTTCAGCATGCAAGACATTTTTCCACTATACTGAACATATGAAACGGGAGGTGGCGAAGGCGGCGCCGGTGGCGGCGCGCGGCGGGGCGCCCGGGGCCATGCCGTCCGAGGCTCTCCAGGGGCATTTGTGCCAGCGGCTGCGGCAGCTCCGCGCCCAGCGGGGGTGGTCGCTGGACGCGCTGGCGCGGTCGTCGGGGGTGAGTCGTTCGATGCTCAGCCAGATCGAGCGGGGGCGGGCCAACCCGACGCTGGCGGTGGCGTTTCGGGTGGCCCGGGCTTTCGGGATGTCGCTGGGGGAACTGGTGGAGACCCCGGGGCTCACGGCGCAGATTGCGGTGATCCGGGCGGCGGACCGCGCCTACCATTACCGGTCGGACCGCGACTGCACGATTCGCACGCTTTCGCCGTTGTCGCTGGAGAAGGACGTCGAGTTTTACGAGGTGCGGCTGCAGGAGGGGGGGGCGCTGCGCAGCGCGCCGCACTACCAGGGGACCCGCGAGTTCCTCACCGTGGTGAAGGGCCGGGTGCGGGTGACCTCGGCGGCGGACGAGGACGATTTGGGGGCGGGCGATTCGGCGCACTACCGGGCGGACGTGGACCACGCGATCGCGAACGTCGGCAACGGGCCGGCGCACATCTTCCTGGTGGTGATCTACTCCTGAATTCGCTGTAACCTTTTTCGGGGTCGGGGCTCTGGAGGGGCGAAACGACCTATGAAGATGGAGAACGCGATTCGGATCCTGGCGGGCACGATGGTGTTGATCAGCATTTCGCTGGCCCACTGGGTGAACCACAACTGGCTGTTCCTCACCGCATTCGTCGGCGTGAACCTCGTGCAGTCGGCCCTGACGGGTTTCTGCCCGGCGGAGGTCGTGCTGCGCAAGCTCGGGGTGGGCGCGGCCGCGGGCAAGTGCTGCGGCGGTTGACCGGGAGCAGGCGGAGACGGGATGGGTGATGCGGCTGGAGCGGACGTGGAATCGAGACCCGAACCGGAGCGCGACCCGTCTCGGGTCGCAGCAGCAACGAGCGGGCGGGGGGTGGCCGGAGGTGCGGAGGCGTGTCCGGCGGGTGGGGCTGCTGCCCGCCGGGACGGCGGGCGGTCCGGACCGGTGCTGCCCGGTATGCGTCGCGAGGAATCACCCTGGACTTGGAAGCGAGCTTGCACGGTGCAAATGCAGACTGCAGAATGACGATACCCAGACGTTCCCCCGGGGAATCGCGCGCAGCGGAAGCGGGGGGGATTGAGAGGCTTGGGCAGGAGGCACACATGAAGAGCTGGTGGGCGGTGTGGATGGGCATGGGGGCGGTGACGTGGGGTCAACTGGCGGCGGAGCCCTGGACCCTGGAGCGGGCGATGGAGCAGGCGCGGACGAACAGTCCGGACGCGCGCATTGCGGGGCATCGGATTCGGGCGGCGCGCGCGGTGCTGCAGCAGGCCCATGCGGGTTTCATGCCGCACCTGCAGTTCAACGCCAGCTACTTGCAGACGGACAACCCGATGCTGGTGCTGGGGTCGGTGCTGAATCACGGGGAGTTCGGCGACTGGTTTGCGCGGGGGCGCCTGCTGGATCCCGATGCGGAGGCCGACAACTTGAATCTGAACGGGGTGGTGCGGGTGCCGCTCTACGCCGGGGGGCAGAACCAGGCGATCCGGCGAGCGGCCGAGGCCGGGAGCGAGGCGGCGTTGCAGGCGGCGGAGGCGGTGCGCCAGGTGCTGGCGTTCGAGGTGGCCCGGGCGTTCTACACGGTGCACAAGAGCCGGGCGTTCATTCGCGCCACCGAAGCGGGAGTGCAGGCCTTCGAATCGAGTCTCGGCATCGCCCGCAAGCGATACCAGACCGGGACGGCGTTGAAGCACGAGGTGCTGGATGTCGAAGTCCGGCTGGCGCAGGCCCGCGAGGACGCAGTGCGCGCCCGCAACGCCCATGCCCTGGCGCTGCGCGCGCTGAGCAACCTTCTGGGGATTGAGGACCCGGACTTCACGGTTGCCGAAACCTGCCCGATGCCGGTCCCGCCGGGGCCAGCGGAGAAAGCGGTGCGCCCCGAACTGATCGTGGCCGCCTGGCAGACCCGCATGGCCGAACACGAGGTGCGGCGGGCCCTGGGGGGGTTCCTGCCGCGCGTGGAGGCGTATGCCCGCTACGATTACGACGACGGCTGGAAGCTCGAGGGCTCGGGGGAAAGTTACGCCGCCGGCGTGCAGCTCCAGTGGGATCTGTGGGATGGCGACCGGACCCGGGGACGCGTCCGCGAAGCCCGCGCCCGGCTGGAGGCGGCCCGCGAAGAGGAGCGCAAGTTGCGGCTGGCGCTCGAGCTCGAACGGCAACAGGCCCAGCTCTTCTGGCAGGAAGTCGAGGAACGCCTCGCGGTCACGGACAAGGCGGTCGCCCAAGCGGAGGAAAGCACGCAACTGACCCGGGCGCGCTTCGAGCAGGGATTGGCCCTGGCGACCCAACTGATCGATGCGGAGACGGCGTTGGTGGCCGCGCGCGTTCGACGGGCCGAGTCCGAGGCGGACCGGCGGATTGCGGCGGCGGCCTTGCGGCGCGCCTCCGGTGTTCCCCTGTTTCCGGCTCTTCCCCCCCAACCGTGATATGAAGACGAAGACCCCTTGGAGCCACTGGATTCTGGCTGCGGCGCTGGCCCTGCCGCTGGCGGCTTGTTCCAAGCACGCGTCGCCGAAGGCCCCCGCGCCGGCGCTGCCGACCGTTTCCGTGAAGACCCACAAGGTGGGCGAGGTGCGGCGCCAAGCCTCGGAGGAAGTGGTGGGCACGGTGCGCGCCAAGTTGCGTTCCGTGATTGAAGCCAAGATGAGCGGACGCATCGAGCAGTTACCCGTGATCACCGGGCAGCGGGTGGCGGCGGGAGATCTGCTGGTCCAGTTGGACGCCCGGGAGACGCGGGCGCGACTGGACCAGGCGCTGGCCGTGCGGGAGCAGGCCGACAACGATCTGAAGCGGTTCACCGCACTGCTCGCCCAGGAAGCCGTCACCCGGGCGGAGTTCGATGCTGTCCAGGCCCGGCAGCGGGTGGCGCAGGCGGCCGTTGCCGAGGCGGAAACGATGCTCGGTTACGCCCGGGTGCTGGCGCCGTTCGCCGGGGTGGTGACGCGCAAGTGGGCCGACGTGGGCGACCTGGCCGCTCCGGGGCGTCCGCTGGTGGAGATGGAGGAGCCGAGCCAGTTGCGGTTCGAGGCCGCAGTCCCGGAGGCGCTGATTGACAAGCTCCAGATCGGCGCCCGGCTGCCGGTTCGAGTGCCCACCGTCGGTCGAGAGCTGGAGGGCAGGGTGGCGGAGATCGCGCCGTCGTCGGATCCCGGGAGCCGGACCTTTGTGGCCAAACTCGATCTGCCGACCGATCCCGGTCTGCGCGCGGGGCAGTTTGGCCGGGTATTGGTTCCGGTGAGCGAGTCGGCGGCGCTGCGGGTGCCGGCGAGCGCCGTGCACCGGCGCGGGCAATTGGAGCTGGTCTACGCGGTGGTCGACGGCCGGGCGCAGCTCCGGCTGGTCAAGACCGGCAAGCCCGTGGGCGACGAGATCGAACTGGTTTCCGGCGTGGAGGCCGGGGAACTCGTCGTGGTGGAAAGCGCCGCCCCGCTGGCGGACGGCCAGCCGGTCCAGGCGCAGTGAGAAAGGGACGCGCACACGATGAAACCTGCTGAGCGAGTGGAGACGGCCGTTCCGCTGGGTCTCGCCGGGCGGATTGCCCGGGCGTTCATCGATTCGAAGCTCACGCCGCTGGTGGTCGCGACTTCGGTTCTGCTGGGGGCGGGGGCGATCATCCTGCTTCCGCGCGAGGAGGAGCCGCAGATCAAGGTGCCGATGATCGACGTGCTGGTCTCGATGCCGGGCGCCAGCGCCAAGGAGGTCGAAGAACGCGCCACCCGCCCCATGGAGAAGTTGCTCTGGGAAATCCCCGGGGTTGAGTACGTCTATTCCACTTCCCAGGAGGGACAGAGCCTGGTCATCGTCCGGTTCAAGGTGGGGGAGGAAATCGAGCGCAGCCTGGTGAAGCTGAACCAGAAGCTGCAGTCCAATTTCGACCGGATCCCCCACGGCGTGGTCGGCCCGCTGGTCAAGCCGAAGTCGATCGACGATGTGCCGATCCTGGCCTTGACCTTTCACAGCCGGCGCTACGATCACCTGACCTTGCGCCGCGTGGTGGCCCAGGTGGACGACGCGGTGAAGCAGGTCCCGCTGGTCGCGGAAACGTCCATCCTGGGCGGTGCGCGCCGGCAGGTCCGGGTGCTGCTCGACCCGGCGCGCCTGGCCTCGCGCCACCTGAGCCCCGCCGGCATCGTCCCCATGCTGCAACAGGCCAACCGCCAGTCCACCGCCGGCGGATTGACCAGCACCAACCGGGAGGTCGTCGTCCAAACCGGCGGGTTCCTCGCCGACGCCGACGAGGTCGGCAGCGTGGTCGTGGGCGTGTTCGGCGGCAAACCGGTCTACCTGCGGGAAGTGGACGAGATCGTCGACGGCCCCGAAGAACCGTCCCAATACGTCTTCTTTGGACGCGGTGCGGGCGGCGTCGGGGCCGGACCGGCCGCATCCCACCTCGCGGGGCGCGCGCCTCCGGTCGGCGAGGAAGAGCCCGCCGTGACGTTGAGCGTTGCCAAGCGGCCCGGCGCCAACGCCATCTCCGTGGCGCACGCCGTGTTCCGGAAGGTCGAGACTCTGAAGGGCCACCAGATTCCCGCCGACATCGAGGTCACGATCACCCGCCATTACGGCGAGACGGCGGCCGAGAAATCCAACGAACTCCTCTACCACATGGGCATCGCCGTGGTCAGCGTGATGATCCTGATCTGGCTGACGCTCGGCTGGCGCGAGAGCGGGATTGTCGGCGTCGCCATTCCGTCCACGCTCGCCCTCACGCTCCTGGTGTTCTACCTGGAAGGCTTCACCCTCAACCGGATCACGCTCTTCGCCCTCATCTTCAGCATCGGGATCCTGGTCGACGACGCCATCGTTGTCGTCGAGAACATCGTGCGGCATTTTCATCTGCCGCAAAACCAGGGTCGAAGCTGGGCGGCCATTGCCGTCGAAGCCGTGAACGAGGTGGGGAATCCGACGATTCTGGCGACGTTTGCGGTGATTGCGGCGGTGCTGCCGATGGCGTTTGTGGGCGGCCTGATGGGGCCCTACATGCGGCCGATCCCGATCGGGGCCAGCGCCGCCATGTTTTGGTCGCTGGCCATTGCCTTCGTGGTGACCCCGTGGGCCGCCATTCGCATTCTGCGCTGGGGCCGGAAGTACGCGGCGGTGACCACGCGCAGCAGCGCCGAGTCCGGGTCGAGCCCGGGCCCGGCACACGGGCATGAGGAGGACGCCTTTACCCGCCTCTATCGGCGGATGATGGGGCCGCTGATTGCCGCGGCCCGGTGGCGCTGGGTCTTCCTCGTCAGCATCACGGCGCTGCTGCTGGCCGCGATGGCCACCGTCGCCTTCGGCTGGGTGAAGGTCAAGATGCTGCCCTTCGACAACAAGAGCGAGTTCCAGGTGATCCTGAACATGCCGGAGGGCAGCGCCCTGGAACGGACCGCGCAGGCCGCCCGCGAAATCGCCGCGGCCATCCGCGACGAGCCCGAAGTCACCGATTATCAGATCTACATCGGCACCGCCGCCCCTTTCAACTTCAACGGCCTCGTCCGCCATTACTTCATGCGGCGCGGTTCCCACGTCGCCGACCTCCAGGTCAACCTGCTGAACAAACACGAGCGCGCGGCCCAAAGCCACGACATCGCCAAGCGGGTCCGCCCCAAGGTCGCGGAGGTGGCCGCGCGCTATGACGCGCGCGTCGCCGTTGCCGAGGTGCCCCCGGGACCGCCCGTGCTCCAAACATTGGTGGCGGAGATCTACGGCCCCGACGAGGAATCGCGGCACGCCCTGGCGCGCGAGGTACGGTCGATTTTCCGCCAGACGCCCGGGGTCGTCGATGTGGACTGGTATCTCGAGGCGGACCAACCGAAGGCCCGGTTCGTGATCGACAAGGAGAAGGCGGCGTTGCACGGCATCAGCGCCGAGACCATCGCCCAGACCCTCCAGATCGCCGTCGGGGGCGCGTCGGTGGACCTGGTGCACTTGCCGCGCGAGAAGGAGGACGTGGACCTGGTGCTGCAGTTGCCGCGGTCGGCGCGAACGACCCCGGAGGAGCTGCTGGCGCTGCGGGTGCGCTCCGGGGACGCGAACGCCCTGCCGGAGCCGGGCGCGGCCGGGGGCGCGCCGCTGGTTCCCCTGCGCGAGCTGGTCGCCATCGAACCGGTGTTGGCGGACAAGAGCATCTACCACAAGAACCTCATGCCGGTGACCTACGTCATCGGCGACGTCGCCGGCGTCGTCGAAAGCCCTGTCTACGCCATCTTCCAGATGAACGCCGCGCTGCGGAAGCTCGACGCCCGCGCCTTCGGGGGGCAGGCGCCGCGGCTCGAGATCTACAACGCTTCCCAGCCGTTCTCGGACCGGGAACCGGCCCTCAAATGGGACGGCGAATGGCACATCACCCTCGAGGTGTTCCGCGATCTCGGCCTGGCCTTCGGGGCCGTGCTCATCCTGATCTACGTGCTGATGGTCGGCTGGTTCCGCTCCTTCCTGACGCCGCTCGTCGTGATGGTGGCCATCCCCTTCTCGCTGGTGGGCATTCTCCCCGCCCACGGCCTGTTGGGCGCGTTCTTCACCGCCACCTCGATGATCGGGTTCATGGCCGGCGCCGGCATCGTCGTCCGCAATTCGATCATCCTGGTGGACTTCATCGAACTGCGGCTCGCCGAGGGCATGCCGCTGCAGGAGGCGGTGGTCGACGCCGGCGCGGTGCGGTTCCGCCCCATGTTGCTCACCGCCATGGCGGTCGTTGTGGGAGCTGGCGTCATCTTGTTCGATCCGATATTTCAGGGGCTGGCGATCGCGCTGATGGCCGGGGAAGTGGCTTCGCTGCTCATCAGCCGGATGGCGGTGCCGGTGCTCTACTACATGGCGTACGCCCGGGGCCGGAATTCGCGGCCGGCGACGGTGGCGTCCGCCGGATCCGCCCCCGCAGCATGAGCCTTGGCCAACGCTGCAGCACGGTGCGACGACGAGAAAGCGGAGCGGGACGTGTAATTGCCGCCGCGGGTGCCGCCCCGCACCTTGACGGCGTCGAAGGACCAACATGAAACGCATCAAAAGCAACGAGCTGTTCCGAAACCTGAGCCAGTTCCTCAACAGCCGAGGCATCGAACTGAAGGAAACCGGCGAATACACCCAGCGCCTCCAGAAGTGCTGCCGCCTCCTCACGGACGCGGTCAACACCACCCAGGGCACAATCGCCACGGCAAAGACGAAACTGGACGCGAAACTCGATCGGATGCGGCAGGTCATCCACGAGAAGACCGCGCCGAAACCGGCGGCTGCCCCGCCCCCGGTTCGACCGGGCAAGAAAACCCGCGCGCCGCGCGCCCGCGGCACGTCGAAGAAGAAGGCGTAGCGCGCCGTTCTTGGGGGCAGGACGTCTCCCAGGATTACCGGCGGATCAGAAGACCCGCGCCCCAAACGGCTGGGCAGGCGGATTGGGGGGCGGTGTCAAGCAGTGCCCCTTCAGCGGCTCACCGCCAACAGCCGCGACATGGTGGCGACGTAGAGCGTCCCGTTGGCGGCCACGGCTGTGGCATTGACCGGTTCGCCGAGTGCGATCTCGGCCAACACCCGCTTCTCGCGGCCGGCCGCCAGAACCCAGAAATCGCCGCGTCTTGAGCCGACGTAGACCTTTCCGTCGGCCACGAGCGGCGACGCCCAGAAATCGCCCCGGGCTTCGTGGCTCCAGCAGAGTTCGCCGGTCCGGGTGTCGACGCAGTGCAGGGTCCGGCCAATGTCGGTCACGTAGACCAGACCATCCTGGATGGCCGGGGTGCCGATCGTGTGTTTCTCCAGGGGATGCGACCAGCGTTCGGCAGTCCCGCTGACGTCGCCCCGGCCCGTCGCGTCGATGCACTTCAGCCAGGCCTCGTTCTTGCCCCAGTACATGTCGCCGCCGCCGGCCAGGTAGATGGCGCTCTCGTGGAAGACGGGCATGCCGTAGAAGTTGCTCGGGCTCTCGCGCCGGTTGCCGTTGAAGCGGTGCACATCCTCCTTGGGACCGGCGGGATCGAAATCGAACTGCCAGACCTTCTCGAGCTTGGTGACGCCGGCGGGGGGCGGGGCGTTCGTCGGGAGCGGCCGGAAGGCGTAGAGCATGCCATTGCCACCGGCGAAGAAGAGGCGCCGCTCGCCGTTGACCTCGGCCAGCGCGGGCGAGGACCAGGTGCAGTGGAAGATGCGCGGCGCGATGGCCTCGTCGTCGCGGGCCACGTAGCGCCCGGTCGCCTTGTCGATGACGACCAGGCTGGGCGCTTCCGGGGTGCGGATCTTCTTGTGGGTGTTGTCCACCCCGGTGCTGGTGTTGAGGTAGAGGAAGGGGCCGTCCACCAAGATTGAGGCGTGCGCGGCGTCGTGCGACCAAATGCCGGCCCCGCTGGTCAAATCGAACAGCCAGAGGATGTCGGCATCCAGCGGGCCGAGCTCAATCGGTTCCTCGCCGGGGGGCGCCATGTGCCGAGCCTCGTCCCGATACGGCCCGTCGTTGCCGTTGGCCATGCCGTGGAGGTCCAGGCACATGACCTCGCCGCGGTTGCTCACGTGGTAGATGCGGTCGCCCTCGATGGTGGGAGGCGAGCACATTCCGCTTCGGGGCCAGTCGAAGAAAGGGTCCCCTTCGCGCTTGGGCACGACCAGTTGCCAGAGCAAGCGTCCGTCCTTCTCGGAGAAACACATCAGCACGCCGCGGTCGCCCTGGTGTTTCGGGTCGCGCGGCTCCTCGTTATTTGTGCCGATGAACACGCAGCCGCTGCCGACCACGGGGGTGCCGTAGGTCTCGGTGCCGAGCCGGGCGGTCCAGCGGATGTTGGCGCCGCTCCGGGGATCGAAGGACTCGGGGAGGTTGCGCTCGGCGGAAACCAGGTTGCGGGTCCACGCCTCTCCCCACTGGGGTTGGTCGGCCGCGGGAAGGGGAAGCACGTCCGAGAGCGCCAGAACTCCAGCCGCAAGCAACGAAGGGAAGCGCTGTGGCATCGTAGTCTCGAGGTATGAAGCCGCCGCTCAGATGGTCAGCGTCTGCCGACGCTTGCCGCAGGCAATGGCCATCAGGTAGTGCGCCATCGGGGGATAACCCGTATGGACGACTTCGTCGTTCATCGAAAACACGAAGACGTTGTCGAAGAAGCGCCGAAGCAGCTTCTTCAGCCCGGGGCCATCCTTACAGTTGACATGGCCTGCCTTGCTCGGCGGGGAGGCGTAGACCTGCGACTGAACAGAAGGTGTTCCCAGAATGAGCACGCCGGTTCCGGTCAAGGACTGGACGATGTTGCCAACGAAGCGGTCCTCCCGTTCCGGTGAGATGTGTTCGATCACGTCGAGCGCGTAAGCAGCGTCGAACCTGCCCGGAACGGGTCTGCGGGCGACGTCATGCACGCGGCAGGCGAAAGGCCAGCGCTCGTCCATACGTTCGCGAACATCGGCGATGAAGACGGGATCGAAGTCAACCGCCGTCAGGCGCCTCACCTCCTGAACGACAAGGCGCGTCCCGAAGGCATCTGCGCATCCTACTTCCAGCACACGTTGCGAGCCGCTCAACATCTTGGCGACGAACTTGTACCGGGACAATGTGAAGAGCAAGTGCTTGGGATCATCTTGCCATGCTTGATTCGTCATTAACCCCAGACGAGCGACGCCCCGGCGCTTTAGCTCCAGGAGGCGTTCGTACTGCGGTTCGCGCGTGCGTGTCTTGCCGTTCTTCATGCAGCGGATTGCGGTCTACTCGAAGAAGACAAAGCCATGGTCGCCGGTGTACCCAAACTCCTGGAACAGCCATTCCCACTCAGCCGGTCGGAAGAAACACTCGCAGGTCAGCTGCCAGTACATCAGGTTGACCTTCTCGCGCTCAGTCCGATACGAATCCATGACGATGTACTTCTGGCCCCGTCCCACCCGTTCAATCTCACGCAAGGCTTCCCTGAGTTGGTAGAGGTAGAGATTGTGAAGGGTGTTGATCGATACCACCAAATCGAAGCTTCGATCAGGGTACGGCAGCTTGATGGCGCTGGCCACGCGCACGTGTTCCTTTACCGCGGGCATGGCGTTGGCAATCGCGTATTCGGAAACGTCCACACCCTCGGCACGCAGTCCCGGAAGTGCCTCGCGGAAGTCGTGAACGAGAAAGCCCTTGCCGCAGCCGATGTCGAGAACTCGATCGCCTGGTTTGAGCGCATAGTGAGAAACCAGCTTCTCCGCGAAGGGACGCCAGCGGCCGTCATATCGATATCCGCCGTAGCCGTAGCGCCGGTCCCCGTCGAAGTAGTCCATGCCGAACTGACGGGAGACCTCCGCGCACGCTGCCTTGTCGTACTCCACCACCCGCTGAACGTAGTCCCGTTTCGTGGCCTTGTGGATGACGGAGATGAAGTCTAGGTAAGCCATCAGAAGAGAAGCAATCTGGGATTGAAGGTTGGGCGGCTCAGGATCGGGTCGGCGCGCAGAGTTCCTGGAAGATCCGCTCCGGATCCAGCCCGTGAGCGCGCAGGAGTTCGGCGTGGGTGCCATAGACATGATGAAACTTGTCTTCGAGCGCAAAGGTGCGTAGTTGGCAGCGCGCCTGCGTGTCCCAGGCCAGTTCCTTGACCCACGAACTCAGCCCCCCGTGGGGTGCGTGTTCCTCGATAACGGCAATGACCGGGAACCGGGCCAACACCGCGGCGATGCCCTCGCGGTCGAGAGGCTTCAGAGTGTGAACGGAGGCGACGGCGCATGACCGGCCAGCCTCCCGTTCGAGGCGGGTCGCCAACTCCATCGCCATCTTGGTCACGGGGCCGTAGGAGAGGAAGCAGATGTCTCGGCCATGGCGAAGGAACCGGATTCGACCAGCCTCGTATGGGTCAGCCTGGGCAGTAAGCTCTGGCTCCCCGGCTTTCCCCAGACGCAGGTACACCGGCCCGGGTATCCGAACGCATTCGCGGGTCGCCAGGGCTGCCTCCGCGGGATCGCAAGGAGCGAGCACCGTCATGTTGGGAACGGCGCTCATGATGGCGACGTCCTCTTGGGCGTGGTGCGTGCTGCCAAGAGCCGAGTAATTGACGCCGGCACCTACCCCGACGAGCTTCACTGGCAGGTTCTGGTAGGCGCAGTCCAGACGCACCTGCTCGAAGGGCCGGTAGATGGTGAACGTCGCGATCGTGTATGCGAAGGGGATCTTCCCCCGCAGGGCAAGACCGGCGCACATGCCGATCATGATCTGTTCGGCTACGCCTACATTGAGGAAGCGCTCCGGGGACTCCTTCTGGAACGACGCGACTCCGGCGGCTGCAGTGATATCAGCGACAACAAGGTAGATCCGCGGATCGTGCCGGGCCAGATCGTAGAAGGCGTTGGCAAAGGCGTTCCTCATGAGTTGTCGATCTCCCGGAGAGCGCACTGATACTCCTCTGGATTGGGCGACCGATAGTGCCAGATGGGCACGTTCTCCATATACGAAACGCCCTTCCCCTTTGTCGTGCGGCCCAGCACCACCAGAGGCTTCGTCGTATCCCGCTGGCGTACGGCGGCCTCAATGGCGCGACCATCGTGGCCATCTACTTCGCTCGCGCCCCAGCCGAAGGCGCGGATCTTGTCGAGCATGGGGTAGAAGTTCGGCAGAATCTTGCTGGTTTGGCCCAACGACTGGAAATCGTTGAGATCGACAAGGGCAATGATCCGTTTGATGCCAAAGGAGGGAGCGACCATCAGCGCCTCCCAGACCGCACCTTCCATCAATTCGCCGTCGCTCATGACAACGAAAATAGCCCTTTGCCTGCCGTCGCGGAGATCGGCATAAGCCATGCCGACGGCCAGCCCCAGACCGTGTCCCAGAGATCCCGTGGAGGCCTCGATGCCCGGCGTTCCATAATCTGGATGAGTGGCCAAAGGCCATCCCGGTTGGCAGAAGTGGTCCAGCCACTCGCGCGGGAACACTCCGAGCTCCTCCAGCACCACGAACTGAGCCAGGGAGCCGTGCCCTTTCGAGAGAATGAAGGTGTCGTCTCGGGCGGCGTCGCCCGTGCGCCGCAGCAGCGCGTGGTAAACCGTGTCCACCAACTCCAGGCAGGAGAACGATGGAGCGAGGTGAACCGCCCCGACCTTCTGCGAGACCTCGAGCATCCGTTTGCGGAACCTACGGCAGCGGGCCTTCGCAGCGGCGGCGTCGAAATGAGTTTCGGGCATGAGCGACCTTTCAGACGCGGAGAACGTAGCCCGTAGGCCAGTGCTTGAGGATCTCGATGTACTGGCGTCCCCACTCGATCATTTCCCGGATCCCTTCTTCGAGCGAGATCTCGGGCTGCCAGCCCACGTCCCGTAGGATGGCACTGCTGTCGAGCCAGTACTGCGAGTCCTGGCCCAGACGGTCGGCAACGACCTCGCACAACTGCTCGAAAGGCATGGGGAACCCTTCAGCCACCTTGGCGACCAAGTCTCGGATGGAGATGGGCTGCGGGGGGCCGGCGTTGTAGACCTTGCCGAGTGGCGCCATCTCGGAAACGAGGTGTATCGCGCGCGCCAAGTCCCGAGCATGGATATAGGACTTGCGTGCTCGTCCGCCGCCCTGCAAGGGGAGCCTCTGGTCGGTCAGGCCGCAGACCACCGCCCGCGGGATCACGCGGTGGAGGAGTTGCCCCGGGCAGTAGGCATTCGACGGCCGAATGATATTCATCGGGAACCGGAGGGCCTTCGACACCGAGAGCAGGTACATGTCAAAGGCCGCCTTCGATGCGGCGTACGGACTGGTCGGTTGGAGGGGCGTATCCTCTCGCGCTGCGAAGTCGACGGAGCCGTAGAGTTCCGACGTTCCGATCTGAATGAAGCGCTGAAGATAGGTCCGTGCCATCAGATCTTCAACCATCTTGCTCAACGCAACACAGTTGGTCTCGAAGAAGCGCCAGGATTTCTTCCATGAGACCGCACCCTCTCCCTGGGCGCAGTAGCTGATGATCACTTCGGGCTTCTCGGCATCGAACAACTCGAACAAGCGGTCCTGCTCGTGCACGACGTGGATCTGGTGGTAGGAGTAGCGGGCATCCCCCTTGCCGACGTTCAGAGAGAAGGGCTCCGGCTTTTCCGGGATCCGGCCGACGCAGATGACCTTTCTCGGATCCGCGTGGGCCAGCAGGTATTACGCGGTATGGACACCAAATGAGCCGCCACCGCCGAGGATCACATAGGTTTTCATGCTGTTCCTTCCATCCTGGTTGTCTTCCTGAACTGGCTACCAGAGAGCGCCGGTGCGGCTGTAACTATCTCCCTTTCCGTAGAGCGTAAAGCCTTCTTTTCGCCATTGGCCTCCCGAAGCAGGGAAGCTCCAGGTCACGTTCCCTTCGCGAGGGCAATCGCCAGGTCCCATACCCAAGGAACATAGGGCGGAGTGGGCAACGCTGCCACCGTTTGGCGAGGCAGAAACTCCACGCGCTGCCCCTCGTAGCAGTCGACAGCTTGGACGCCATCGTAGCGGCAGAGGAACATGGTGAGCTGATAGGTGAACCGACCGTCGTCGCTCGGGTGTTCGAACGTGGTGATCCACCGAAGCTCCGCGCAGCGGTATCCCGTCTCTTCTTCAAATTCGCGGCGGGCGGCCTGATCCAGTGGTTCGCCCGGATCCGAATGGCCGCCGGGGAAGACCCATTGGCCGGCGGCGTTCAGTCCGGGCTTGTCATCGCGCAACTGCAGCAGCGCGGAGTGATCGGAGCGCATCAGCACGACGCCGGCGACCGTGCGTTGGTGCGACGGACCGGAGTGATTCGTGGCGGTCCTGGCTTCCACTGCTGAGAATTCCCGTCGACGGGGAGATGCCTACCCCGTCAGGCCGGCGAGGGTTTGGCGGAGTCCCTGATCCACGGGCGTCAGCGGGAGATCGGGGAATGCCTTGAGGTAAGCGGTGAGATCATAGTGGCGGTGGGTAATGGCTCCACCCTGGCGAGGCAAAGACTCGATGCGCGCCGGGGGTTCAACGAGGCGAGCGATCTGCTGAGCCAGAACACCGAAAGTAATCGCTTCGGAGCCCGCCACGATACCCGTTCCATGGCTACGACGCTGAAGACACTCAACGAGGACGGCCACCAAGTCCCGAACAAGAAGATGGTGGCGCCGCTCCTCGCCTTGGCCGAAAAGGAGGATGCGGCCTTCCTGGCGTGCACTGCGCAGGAAACGGTTGGGTCCATAGCTGTTGTGGGTGTCGCCAGGGCCATAGATGGCGCAAGGGCGGAGGATGAGGAGCGGGACCCCCGCCCTCAAGAGGGCACCTTCCAGCATCTTCTCCCGGGTCAGGTGCATGAGTGCGTATAGACTGGCCGGAGCGGGCGCGGTGTCGTCGTGAACCGGGTTCGGGCTTTCCTCGTAGACGGCGTCGGAACTGATGTAGACCACATGTCGGCAGGGGGATTTCTCGAGCGCTGCCGCCACGTGGTGCCCCATCCGCAGGTTCTTGAGGAGCGTGGCACTGTCCCGGCCTTTGTCGGGGGTAAGCGCCGAGCAAAACACCAGGGCGTCAGTGGGAGACAACTGCTGTTGCAGGAAGGTGGCCGCCTCGGGCGCAGTGAGGTCGAGCTGCGACGAAGAGAAAGAGAGGCAGGCGATCTCGAGGGACCGGAGGCCTTCCTGAAGCCATTGGCCCACGAATCCCGAGCCGCCGAGGATGACGACGCGTCCGGGCCGAGTGGAGACGGTTTCGTGCTGGATCATGGTCTGTTGGAGGAGCAGGCGGGTGGCGATCCGAGTTGGAAGTGGCGGAGGCCAGTCGCCGCGCACTCGGTTCGATCGCGAACCCCGTAGGGGTCGATTACAGCGTCGCCCAACATGCGGCGGCGCACTTCGGGTAGACTCACTCCCTTGAATTCCGGCCAGGGGGTCAGAATGGCCAGGGCATGCGCGCCGTCGCAGGCCTCGAGGGCGGAGTCAACCTGTGTCAGACGGGTGGGTGGCTCAGACAAGCGTACCTGAGGGTCGTAAGCCTTCTTTGAGAGCTGCGGCAGTGCCTCGATCAGGCCAAGGGCGGGGGAGTTTTTCGTGGAGTGGGTGTAGGCTTTGTAGGCCAAACCCCAGACAGCAAGTTTCGACTGCGGTTCCCTGGCAAGAACTTCAGTATGCAGGCATCGTAGAGCCCAGTCGCGGCGGTAGGTGCTGTTTGCCATCCACGCGGCGACCACGCCCGCGTCGGAGCCACTTTCGTCTGCCATCCGACGGAAGGTAACGAGATCTCGCTCGAGGTTGCCGCCCGCCAACCCCAGGCCAGGGGTGAGGTAAGCGTGGGGGCCGATGCGCCGGTCCAAGCGAAGCGCCGGGGCGATCTCCGACCACTCGGCTCCGATCCTCTCCGAAAGATCCGCGATCGTGTTGGTGGTCGTTACCGAGGAAACCAGGAAGAGGTTGATGGCGATTTTGGCCAGTTCAGCGCTCTCGTAGCGTATGGGCAGGACTGGACAACCGAATGCAGACAGCCATTCGAGGTAGGCTGGCGGGAGCGGGTTGCCCGGTGACGCGCAGCCAACGATGTAGCGCTCCGGGTGCAGGGCGCGCTCGATGGCGTTGCCGAAGACGAGCGTCTCCACTTGGTAGAACAGACTGACCCTGGCCGCCTCGAGTTGTGGAGCCAGCCGGCGCCCCAGAGCCCGCGTGAATCCGGGAGGCACCTGGCACAGGATGACCATCACCGCCCCCGGGCGAAGGCATCCCAGGACGTCTTGGGTCAGTCGGTCGAGTGGGCCAAGGTCACTGCGGTTCTGGGCATCAGTGGGCACGTCGAGCGAGATGAAGACCACCGCGCAGCGGTTCAACTCGCCGGCGGTCGGGGTGAACCGCAGGCGGCCCCGGTGTGCGGCGAAGGCTTCCGCAAGCCCAGGTTCAAGAATGGGAAACCGCCCCTGGCCCAGGTCCTCACAGAGCGTGGCGCGTGGGTCGTATGCCAAGACGTCGAGCCCTCGTGCAGCCGTGGCAACGCTGGAGACGACGCCGAGATGCGAAAGTCCGGCAAAGCCAATCATGGGACACCTCCGAGCTGCTGGTCGAGGTGCCGGACCTGGGAGGAGATCCAAAAATCACTGTCGAGGTTATCGCCCCCGGTCTGGCACAAGCTCAGGAAGTGCCCATACTCGATTTGCCAAGTCGGGTCCGAACATTCGATGGTCTGGACTTCCTCTTTCGGGCGGCCACTGGGCAGAACGCGTTGGCGGAGAGTGAGGGTGCTGGGACCCCATTTGCAGAGGCAGTGGATGTGGGCGCTTCCCTGCTCGCCGTAGAGGTCCAGGGTAAAGGTGTTTCGCCAAGAGAGGAGAGTCGCTTCCAGCTCGATCGTCGGGCGCCCACGAAAGCCGAACAGCACGTGATCGGGCGCTTGGTTCTCAAAGCGGTTCACATTCCAGAGAACCGCGTTGCCGGACGGTCGGCCGAGCAGAAACAGCACGGTGTCCAGCAGGTGGGACCCCAGGTCCGGGATGACCCCAGCCCCCTGGTCGCGCCACGGGGAGTTCCGCACATCGCGTGCGGTCCCATTGCCGTAGAAGAGGCGGGCGAGGTACAGGGGGCCAAGTGCGCCGGTATCCAGAGTCTCCTTGAGGCGGGCGATGTGAGGTTCGAAGCGATGGTTGTAGGCCGTGTAGCAGACCGTTCGATTCTCACGCGACAGCCGCTGCAACTCCTGGAGTTCTGCGTCCGAGCCGGGGAGAGGTTTCTCCACGAGTAGATGCTTCCGGTGGCTCAGCAAATAGCGGAGCAGCGGCAGTTTCTCGCGGTCCGGGACGCAGACGCACGCCGCATCGTAATCCGGCAGTGGCACATCCTGCAGGTGCCGGAAGTCCGCCCCCGGGGCGACGGGATCCACCGTGCCGACGACTGCGGCGCCGGCGACCTGCCGGCGCTTGCGCCCCTGCACCCCTAGCCCGATGATGAGGACCCTCATTCGAAGTGTGCGCGTTTCTCGACCGTCTCCAGCTTCTTGAGGACATCGGCCGGTGCCACCGGGGCGTTTCCATCACGCTCGCAAGCCACAGCGGCTGCTAGGGAACCGAGGATCGACGCAATCACGTTGGACCGGTTTGTGATCATGGACAAGGTGGCGTATGCGAGGAGAGCATCCCCGGCGCCGACGGCGTCCACCACCTTGTCGGCGAAGCTGTCCACAGTGAAGAACGAGCGCACTTCAGGATTGGGAGCGCGATAGGTCAGGATTCCCCGTTCGCCCAGTTTGAGGATCAGAGTCTTGCAGCCGGACTTGATGTAGAGGTCCATGGCGAGCGGGCGCACAGTGGAGTCTTGGTCGCCGAGGGCGAACCGGGCTTCGCGTTCATTGGGCGTGAGAAGATCGAAACCTTGGAACTCAAGGATGTTACCCCAGCGGTTAGCGACCTGGCTGTCGGCCACCCGAAGAGCACCGGTGGGGATGGCGCTTGCGATCTGGGGAATGGTGACTTTGTTGAAGATGCCGTGGCGGAAATCGCTGCACACGACGGCGTCCACGGGATGCGCCGCGAGGGATTGCTCGAGTTGCGCCAGCAGACGGTCTGGCACCGGCCGGTTGTCCAGTCGGTCCACCTTGAGCATCCGGTACCCGTTTGTGATGAACGCGTTCTTGTGCGTTGTCGGGCGAGTCGGATCCGTCACCGGGAAGCACCGAACTCCGGTGTCTGCCAGGTCCTTCTGGACAAACGCTCCAAGGCTGTCGCTGCCGAGCACCGTGGAGAAGAGCACCTCGGCACCGGCGATGCGCAGATGTTTGGCGACGATCGCCGCGCCGCCGCTGAAATCCACCTGCCGTTCATACTTGACGCTGAAAGTGGGAGTCTTCGCCGTGCCCCCAATCAGGCTGCAGTAGGTGTACGAATCGACAATCGTATCGCCGATGACATGGACTCGGGCCCCCTGCATCTGCGTCAGGGCTTTCTTGAGGTCCGCAAAGGCCAGACCCTCCGACTGCAGCAAGGCCAGGAGTTTGTCCACCGCCAAGTTGGGCGGGGTTGTCTCAATAATGGCAGAGGAGGACAGCACGAGGTCACCGGGAGTGAACAGCATCTGCCCCCCATAGGTCTCGAGCGCAGCGATTTCCTCCCGCGTCTTGGGGTGAATGCCGCCAGCCGAGTATTCGTAGCCCTTGGCGAAGAAGTCCGGCTGCAGGAAGCGGATATTCTCGATCGGCGTGGGGCTCTCATCGACGACCACGTAGTCCACCACCTCGAGGGCCGCGAGGTTCATTGCCCGGAGGGCCTGAGGGACAAAAGGACGGAAGTTGGCTTTGTTGATGTGCGCATCGGAGGTCAGGCTAACCACCAGGATGTCAGCCTTGCTCTTGGCATACATCAGGTGGCGGATGTGGCCTGGGTGGACGAGGTCGAAGGTTCCGTGGCACATGATCACCCGCCGTTCACGGGGGCGGGGGCCCAGAACGGCGCGGAGTTCCTCGCGCCCTTTGATCTTCCGCTGGTAGTCGTGGCCGGTGGGCGTCGGGGTCATGGAGTGTTGCGATTGAGGAAGGCAAACCAGGTCTTGGTGGCCGCCGCAATGGAATCAGGGTCCCATACCGGCGCCTGCCGCCAGTAGTCGATGTGTTCCAGCATGGTGGCGACGCCGTGTTCGAAGGAGATCTGTGGTTCCCATCCCAGTTGCTCGCGAATCTTGCCGATGTTCGCCCAGGTGCAGTCCGGTTCCCCAGGTCGCTTGGGCACATGCACCACGTCTCCGCCAAGCAATTCGACAAGGCGGTTCACCGACTGAGGGTTGCCCGCGCCCAGGTTGTAGACTTCGTTGGTCCGCTCGGTCTGTGCAGCGAGGTAGAATGCGCGAGCCACGTCGCTCGCGTAGACAAAGTCGCGCCGTTGCGTGCCGTCGCCGACCACAGTCAGTGGTCTTCCTGCGAGTTTCTGCGCCAGGAACACACCGAAAACCGCCCCGTAAGCACCGGAGGTTCGCGACCGGATTCCATAGGCATTGAAGATCCGAATGGAATTAACCGGGAGGCGGTATACCTTTCCCCAGTGCAGGACCGCCTCCTCGCCCTGGTACTTGCTCAGAGCGTACGGATACTCCGGCTGAATCGGTGCGGACTCACTCGTCGGGACCTCCTTCGCCAGGCCGTAGCAGGAGGAGGATGCAGCGTAAACCACTTTCCGGACGCCGGCGTGGCGTGCCGCTTCCAGCACCCGCACCGTGCCCTGCACGTTCGTGTCCAGGTACTCCACCGGCCGCTCAATCGACGGCACAATGTCGCCAATCCCGGCAAAGTGGAAGACGTAGTCCGCGTCGGTGAATAAGGGATCCGGAGCATCCAACTCCCGAATGTCGCGCACCTCGACGCTCAGCCGTGCGTCCGCCTGATGATGCGCCAGGTTCTCCAGTCGTCCCCCAACCAAACTGTCGATGACGCGGACGTGGAAGCCCTCCGCCAGCAGCAGGTCGACCATATGGCTTCCGATGAACCCCGCACCGCCCGTTACCACCGCCGTGCTGCTTGCGCTCACTTCAGTCCCAGCTTCTTGATGGTTCGCACGTTGACGAAGGCATCGTTCTCCAGAGTGTTCGCGGGGAATCTGCCGGCCTGGAAGGCGCGGCAGATGTCGCGCACCGCATCCTGGATGTTGCGCTTCGGGTGCCACCCCAGCCGGGCCGCGATCTTCTTCGAGGAGACATGATAGGAACGCGGGTCATTCGAGGTCGTGGTCTCGACTTGGATGGGCTTCTTGGCCGGGATCTCCTGTTCGACCACGTCGCGCACGATCTCGGCTAGTTCACGCACTGTCTGATTCTGATAGGCGGCGTTGAACACCTCGCCAGCTACCTTCTCCTTCGGTCGGCTCAAGAGATCGACGTAGAGCTCGCAAATGTCGTCGATGTGCACGTTCGGGCGCTTCTGGTCTCCGCCAAAGACGAGGATCCGCCCACGGTTGACCGCGTGGTTGGTGAGGATGTTCACCGTCAGGTCGAAACGCATGCGGGGCGAATAGCCGCAGACCGTGGCCGGGCGAACCACGGTCGTGGTGAAGTCCGAGGACTGGTAGCGCAAGAGGATCGGCTCGCAGAGGCCCTTGTACTTGTTGTAGTCGGTGAGGGGAACCAGCGGGTGCTCCTCAGTGACCTCCGGTGCATCGCTCACGCCATAGACGGAGCTGCTGGACACAAACAGAAAGCGTTCGACGCCCGCTGCCTTGCTCGCCCGCACCAGGGGTTCAAAACAGCCGTAGTTGATCGTCTTGCTCAAGGCCGGGTCCAACTCGAAACTCGGGTCATTCGAAATGCAGGCCATGTGGATGACATGGGAGACCCCCTGGAGGCAACTCGCGTAACGCTGGGTGTCCCGGATGTCCCCTTCGACCACCCGCAAGCGCGGATCAGAAGGCAGGCCCGCGGATCCGAACAGCATCAGATCGTACACCACGACCTCGTAGCCCGCCTCGAGCAGCTTGGGCACGAGGACACACCCCTTATAGCCGGCGCCGCCGGTAACCATTACTCGTTTCGCCATGGCCCCGCAGAATCAAAAACTCCGCGGCTCACGTCGAGCCAAAAGTCGCTACCCGCAAAAGGGGGGGCTGGGAACGCTGTCTCGAGAACCCTGCATGTCCGTGGAACCGCTGGCGGCGGCCCAACCTGTCACGGCGGCACAACGTCCCGCCGCGCACCGGATCTGCGACAGGGGGCACCCCGGCGCGGATTCCGTGTGGCATGCCGGGGCCCGCTGCCATATGCCTCCTCCGAGGAGGGCACCCGGTCATTCCCCCCGCGACTCGGAAGAGCCGGAGCTCTCGATCCGAAAGCCCGCCCGCTGCGCATCGCGATAGAACATCTGCACGGTTTCGAGGGAAAACTCGTCGAGGTCCTTCCCCACCTGCGCCAGCTTGCCGAGAATCTCGTGGGTGACTGTGATCACCTGGCATCCAACGGCTTCGGCATGGAAGATGTTCAACAGCTCGCGCGGGCTGGCCCAGATCAGCTCCGCCTGGGGGTTCACCTGGAGAAGCCGGACCGCTTCCGCCATCAGAGGCACCGGATCCCGCCCCGTGTCGGCGATCCGGCCGGCGAAGACCGAAACGTAGCTGCGCGTCTCAGGCTGCAGGTGGTGCAGGACGCGTCGAACTTGATCCAGCGTCATGATCGCGGTGATGTTGAGCTGCACCCCGGCGCGGGCCAGGCGTTCGATCAGGGCGCCCGAGAACTCCCGGCGCGTGTTGGTGACGGGTATCTTGACGAAGACGTTCGGTGCCCAAGACGCGATTTCGCGCGCCTGCCGTTCCATCTCCGCAAACTCATCGGAGAACACCTCGAACGAGACGGGGCGTCCGCCGATAACGTGCAGCACGTCTCGGGCAAATGCACGATAATCGCTCACCCCGGCCTTGCGCATGAGGGTGGGATTCGTCGTGAACCCCCGGATGAGCGGATTCCGGCTGTGGTTCGTTATGCCGTCCAGATCCGCGCCATCGGCGAAGATCCTGACCTTAAGGTTCTGCAGATCGTGCATAGATCGCTTTCGTGGCCGGAAACCACTCATGCTCCCGCGAGGATACAATGATCTGGCTGGCCTCTGCCAGGGACTTCACGGTGTAGTCCGGCGGGTCTCGCAGGTCCTCCTGGTATCCGCAATCAATGAAGATCGTCCGGCACCCGGCGGCCTTGCCGGCCGAAACGTCCCGCCAGCGGTCGCCCACCATGAACGACTGCGGCAGGTCCACGCAGAACTCCCGGGCCGCTTCGTGCAGCATGCCCGGCTTCGGCTTTCGACAGAGGCAGTTGTCCCGGTCCTGGTGGCAGCACACTTTAATCGCGTCCAGCGGCAGCCAGACTCGGAGCCGGTGGTGCATCTCTTCCAACACCGCCATATCCAGCGTGCCGGCGGCCACGTCCGGTTGGTTGGTCACGACGATCCTCAGAAACCCGGCAGCCTTCAAGGCCGTCAAGGCCTCGGCGGTACCGGGCAGCAACTCGAATTCACCAATCGAACGGGGGGCATACGGCCGGCCGTCACGCGTCAGCGAGCGAGTCAGGACCCCATCCCGGTCCAGGAAGACGGCGCGTTTCATGTCCCTCAGGCTGTGCGCTGGTCCAGGCCCTCCCACCTGTTCGGACGCGTCATGAGTCGCGGGTGCGTCACCAGGCAGTGCCAGATCACCGCCTGGAAGGACTCCGTGTGAGGAGTGATGTTGCGAGCATCTACGGTGGGCACAACAATTACGAGATCGCCTGTTCTCTTCGTGTGGCCTCCGTCTCGACCGACAATGCCGAGCACCTTCAGCCCCCGCCGCTTGGCCTCATCGACCGCGCGCACCACGTTCGGACTGATATTGCGTTCGGCGTCTCCGCCACCGACCGACATCACGAAGATCGCGTCGCGCGGTCCTGCGTGGCTGGTCTGCAGCCAGCCGTCAAACACCGTTGCCCAGCCTTCGTCATTGGTACGGGCCGTCAACTCCGCCACGTTGTCCGCGGGAGTGTAGCATTCGATCCCGGCGATCTTCCGAAAGTCGTTGACTGCATGACTGCAATTGGCCGCGCTGCCGCCAACGCCGAGGAAGAAAAGGCGCCCCTCGCGCTCCCGCAGTTCCACGAGTGCGTCCACCATTTGTTCTAAAAGCACGGCGTCGAGCCTGGCAGCGACCTCGGCGACCTGTCTCAAGTAAGTAGCGGCGTGTGTCATGGCGACGGACACTGTTACCATGTGCTCACGGTTCTGGAAAGGGCCGGTTTGTGATGAGGCACATTCGTGATTCCTGATTTCGGCTTGACTCCGCCAGGTGGAAGTCTTAAGTAAGAAGAGCGCCTCGAAATTCCCGCAGGGATCGTCGCTTTATGAAGACCACATTCACCCGCAGTCTTGCCATAGCCGTTTGCCTGTCAGCAATCCCGAACACAGTGGCTGCTCCGCTGCTCACCAACGGCGGCCTCGAGAAAGTGCCGGACGACCTGCGGGAGACGGTAACGGTGCCGGCGGGTTCCTCGTACGCGGGGTGGGAATCCGTCGGGGGGAATGACATCGAGTTCACCACAGTGTTCAGCCCGACCGCCGAAGGTGTTAGTGCCGTTGATCTGAACGGCATCTCCTACGAAGGCGCGATCGCGCAGGCCGTCACCACGGAGAAAGGGTTCGCGTACACGCTTCGCTTCGCGATGTCTGGCAACCCTGGGCGCAGATGGCTGGGTGAGGCGCACTTGGGGCCTAAGACAATGGTGGTTCTCTGGAACGGCACGAATGTCGGGTCTTTCACTTTCACGCAGCAGGATGGTGACTCCTGGACCAACATGCACTGGGAGTATTACGAAATCGAGGTCGTTGGCAGTGGCCAGGACGTAGTTCGTTTCGAAAGCACCACTAGTGCCTACACAGATGCTGGTCCAGTCGTGGACGATGTTTCTTTGGTGCAGCGGAATGTAGGATTGCCTTCGGGCTGCGTTGGTTGGTGGCGAGCGGAAGACAACGCGGTGGACTCGGTCTTGGCCAACGACGGGACTCTGCGCGGAGATGCGACTTACGCTGAGGGAAAAGTGGGGCGGGCTTTCAGTCTCGATGGGCTGAATGACGGCATCTTTATCGGTAATCCTGCCGTTCTGCAGTTGCAGGAGTTCACGGTGGAGACCTGGATCAAGCGCAAGGACACGAACTTTGCCACTCTGGGTCAGCCGTTCACTGCCGGTGGCCTTTGTCAGTTCGGCTGGGATGGGTGGGGTTTTGCGATCTTCGACGATGGTCGTCTGTTGCTGTCGCTGGTGGGTAGCAGTAGCGTAGCCTCCGATCGATCCATACAGGACACGAACTGGCACCACGTGGCAGTCTGCAGAACGAACGATCAGGTGGCGTTCTATATCGATGGCATAGGGGAAGCTCCCAAATCCTATCCAACCACCTTCTCTTTCGCCTCCCCCGGGTTGCAGATCGGAGCGGGCGCTGTGAACACGGAAGCCGATGGCAGCTTCTTCGGTCTCATTGACGAGTTGGCGATCTACAACCGGGGACTGCTGCCGAGCGAGCTCGCGGCCATTCATGCGGCTGGTTCGGCGGGCAAGAGCCTGCCGGAGTCGCCGCGGATCCTGATGCCGCCGGCGAGCCGGGAGGTCGTCGCGGGCACCGAGGTGACGTTCGCGGTGACGGCGGCCGGAACCGAGCCGCTCGCATACGCCTGGACGTTCCAGGGGACGCCCCTGCCGGACGCCACCAATGCGACCCTCGTGTTCCCGGCCGTCCGGGCGGAGAACGCCGGCACCTATGCCGTGGTCGTTGCGGACAGCGCCGGGCGCAGCATCACTTCGGACCCGGCCACGCTGATCGTGCACGAACCTCCGGTGATCGTGCGCCAGCCGGAGAGCGCGCGCGTGATGGTGCAGGGCTCGGTCACCTTCAGCGTCGAGGCCTCCGGACCAGCTTCTGAAACCCTGAGCTACCAGTGGTTCCGCAACGGGGTGGGCATCGCTGGCGCCGTCAGCCCGACCCTGATCCTGAACAACGTCGCCCTCGCGGCCGCCGGGACTTACACCGTCGGGGTGAGCACGCCCCACGCCACGGTCTTCAGCGATCCCGCCACGCTCATCGTGGCCAGCGGCGAGTTCACGTCGGCCGAGTGGACCCCGGCGGGCATCCAACTGTTCGTGAGCGGCGAGCTCAACACCACGTACCTGATCGAGGTGTCGACGAACCTGACGGACTGGCAACCTCTCGCCACGCTGTTCAACAATCCGACGAACTGGAGCTATCTCGACACTGCCGCGCCCGTCGCCGGCGGACGATTCTACCGACTGCGGCGGTCGCCGTAGCAACGGGCGGGAGGGAGCCAGTTGGAGGTTCGGAGACGCGTCTGGCGTATGGGGCTGCTGCCCGCCGGGACGGCGGCCGTCCCGGCCGCAGAAACTCACCCGCGCCAGGAAGTGCCCCCTGAAATCGCAAGGCTGCTCCGCTGCAGCGCTCTCTGCGCCCGGGGACCGGCCTTCGCGCTGGCTACGGCCCGGCAAGCTGGGTGCAGCCCCTGTCGGACCGCGTCCCGCGGCCGCGGGATTGACCCGCAGCAGAGCGCACACACTCTTTGCTGCGGGTCCAGATTGGGGATTTGGCGGAACGCGCAGACCACGCCGAAGCGATCCGCGTCCTTCTGCGTTTTCCGAGGGCAACCGCGAGCCGCGTCGGGATCCGAAGCCGCAGGTGGACACAACCAAGGAGCAGGTGGCTGCTCACACGATGTTGAACAGAAGGCCGCGATGAATCGCAGAGAGGCACTGGCCGCGAAAAGCAGAAGGCACAAAAGGAATACGGGGGGAG
>CAYSPU010000058.1:22530-25610 GCA_964432995.1 uncultured Verrucomicrobiota bacterium | reverse complement strand
CAATTCGATATGACCATGATGATGTCCGAGTTGGACGATGGTCTTGCAGCCGCGGGCACGAAGTTCAGCCATACCGCGACCAGACTGTGATGTTTGCGATACAGACGGTTGAGCAGCCCAGAGGACTAAAACCTTGGTATCCTGGGTGACGCCCTTGGCCTCCTGCCAGACGGCGGCGCGCTCCATCCGGCCACTGTCCGGCCACCAGAGTTCGGGCACGCGACCGGAGATCCGAAAGGAACAGGTGGCGGCGAAACCATGGGGACGGGGGTTCGCCACAAAGTAGAGGTCGGCCTCCGCGGTGGCGCGATGGAGGAAACCCAGAGGCTGGTCGGCGGCGAAGTCCGCCGGCACGCCTGCTCCTTCCAGCACATCCCTCGGCGCGATCCCCCATGCCACCCGCCCGCGTCCAAAGCGACGTTGCCGCACTCGCTCCCCGTCGCAGTCGCCCCACAGTTCGCGTGCCAGTTGATCCACCTCGGCGTCGGCACGGGGGAAGTCGGAGAGGCTCGGCGACTGCGTGGGGCGCGGCCCGACGATGGTGGCGCCGTCGGCGACGAGATCGCGAAGTTTGCGCAGGAGCCCCGGCGTCATCGAGCGGGTTTGGGGGAGGACCAGCAGGCGGTAGCTCATGCCGTCCGGCAGCACGAGGCGCCCATCGCGCACCGACATGCGGTTCAGGACGACGTCGGCGCCGCACTCGTCCCAGGCGTAGCCGAGGCGGTCGTGGTCGCCGAAGCCTTGCGGTGGGGCCTCGGGTTGGAGATGGCAGATATCGGCCACGAAGAGCCCCTGGCGGAGCAGGAATTGACAGCGGGCGAGGTAGGTGTGCCACGCGGGTGTCCAATCCCACCATGTCTGCGTGCGTTCGTAGTGTTGTCCCCAGGGTCCCATGGTCATTCCGGGGAGGCGATCTTCCGCCCAGGGCTGCAGGGCGTAGCGATGGAAGACGAAGCGGTTGATCCCTTCGCAGAAGGCGCGGTCGCCGAGAGCCTTGAGGATGGCGGGATGCTCGAGCCAACGTTCGTGGTCGTCGGCGGTGAAGGCCTCGGCGCCAATGATGCGCTTGCCATAGACGTGACCGGCGGAGGCCATGCCGCGGCACGTCTCCAGGGCGCCGCCCCGCGGCGTCCAGAATTCGCCCATCGGTTCATCCGACTGCCCGCCGTAAGCGATCGCGTCGCAGGGCCCCCCGTAGGCCTCCACCGTGAACCGCAAACCGTAGGCGTGAGCCAGTTCGCGCATGCGGCCGGCATAGTTCTCAATCACCAGTTCCGAGACCGTCTGGCGCAGATCCCAGAGAGAGCGTTCCGCGATCTCAGCGCCGCCGACCACGCGCCCGGTCAGCACCGGCAGGTATGGCCCGAGGTCGTAGCCGCGACGCCGGCCGAACTCCTCGGCCATCTGAGCCGTCCAGTTCTGCGCGCCGTTCTCCCAACTGTCGATGTGCGTGGCGATCAGACCGCGGTTGGCGGCCCGCCGCCGGTCGCCAGTGTCGGCGACGAGCGGAGCCATCATGGCGGCGAAGTTGGCTTCGATGCCGGCGCGACTCAGCTTGTCGCACTCGAGACCGCGACCGGTCTTCGGGGCGGGGGCGTTCTCCACACCAGTGCTCGTGTGACCGAACCGGACGATGGTCCATTCGCCGGCCGGCACCTCCCAGTCGAACCGGCCTGAAGGGTCCATCCGTGCGCTCAGGTTCGTGATGGCGGACGGGGTGATCACCGACTGCGGGGTCAGCTCGCCCTGCGAGGAGGGGAGGCGTCCACGTCGCTGGTGAGCGGCCTTCGATTCGATGTTCGGGATCCGATACGCGTCCGTTTTCGGAAAGGCCAACACCGCGATGTCGCGATAGTAGCCGGCAGTGGCCTCCGGTCGGGGCAGGGGACCGTCGAACCGACGCGGCCCGGCGACGTCGGTTTCCGACCAGACGACCTCCTGCATGGATTGCTCGGGGCGGATCCAGGGGCCGCCGCTGCCGTTCCACCCGGCGTCGTTGTTCATGTTCACTTCGAGGCCGAGTCGCCGCGCTTCGTGGTGGACATGCTGGAACAAGCCACGCCACCGGGGGCTCATGAAGTCCGCGGGACCAACCGGTGCGCCCTGGTCGACCTCCATGATGAGCGCGCCGCCGATGCCGACGCGCCGCATCGCTTCGAGATCGGCGGTGATGCCGTTCGACGTGATGTTGCCGTTCAGCCAGAACCAGTAGACCCACGGGCGCGCCTCGAGTGGCGGCTGCCGGAAACCGCGCTCGAGAGCATCAGCACTGGCGGTCGCCGGATGAAGGATCGGGACGAGCAACAGAAGAGGAAGGAACAGGCAGTCTCTCATAGTGGACGTGGTGTGGTGCCAGCAATAGGTTCTGAACAGAAGCTCGCAGAGAGTCGCAAAGGAAGAAAGGTGTCAGCGGGCAGTGCTCGGAAGCCGGGAGAACTGTCCTGACGCGAATTCCGCGAATTCCCGCGAATCCCGTGAATGCAGGGAGAGGCAATTGGCGATACTTCGTGCAATTCACGTCGGCTCTGACCTCTGACCTCTGACCTCTGATTTCCCTTGCCGCTGTGTACGGCGGGTCTCGGTGGTTCACGGTGTGCCTTTCCACATCGTCTCCCAACCCTCACCCTGGGCGGCGCCGCGCGCGGCCTCGGTGATGCGTTCCTCCGCACGGGCCAGGTTGGAGTTCCGGGCGCCGCCTTCGACGAGCATCTGAACCATGGCCAGTCGAATCATGGATCCTCGACGGTGTGTTCCTGATCGCGCTGTGCGCCCAACATTCCCAGAAGTGAAGCCAGTCTGTCCATCGCCGATCTGCCGGGGCGCGAATCAGAGTGGTGGTCGGCGCGTCGGCACGTCGGGCGGTCCGCAGTCGGAGCGCTACCGGCCTGCCATGCCGTAGCCTTGGCGTAGGCAGGTCCCTCGGTCGCAGCAGCGGCGAGCGGGCACGAGGTGGTTGGAGGTTCGGAGGCGCCTTCGGCGGGTGGTGCTGCTGCCCGCCGGGACGTCGGGCGGTCGGCGGCTGGAGCGCGACCGGTCCCTCGGTCGCAGCAGCGGCGAGCGGGCACGAGGTGGTTGGAGGT
>CAYSPU010000058.1:11768-22520 GCA_964432995.1 uncultured Verrucomicrobiota bacterium | reverse complement strand
TTGTCGTGCGGGAGTGGTTGGGGGGTCGCCTGCCCGCCAGGTTTCGGACCGCGGCTCTTCTTGAGCCGCAGGCAGGGGTGTGTGCGTTGTGCTGCGGGTCAGGAAGACCCGCGGTCCCGGAAAAACCGGTTGTCCCGCGGAAGCGGTTGGCCGCCCACCCGCCCGCGCGGTCCCGTGGAGATCTTCGTTCCTGCTTCACGGCACGCAGTGGGTGATGGCAGACTCCACACATGTCCGACATGAACCGCAGGAGTTTCTTCCGCCACGTTGGCGCCGGCGGATTGGTGGCCGCCACCTGGCCCGCCTGGGGGGCCGAGGGCGCCAAGCCACAAACGCCGCCATCCCCCGTCGCCTTTACGACCGCGCCATCACTCCAATACCCGAGCGCCACCGGCGTAACCGTGGCCGTCGGCGTCAATCGGCCCAGCACCGCCTGGATCGAGTACGGCCCGACGGAGCAGTTGGGCAGTCTCGCTACGGGATCGCAGCACGGTCTCAATCCTTTCGATGCGATCGCGCATCGCGTCCGCCTCGAGGAGCTGCGCCCGGGCCAACGCTACTTCTACCGCGTCTGCGCCTGCCCGGTTGATTTCCACACGGCCTATGACATCCGCCGCGGTGACCCGGTCGCGACCGGCGTATTCCAGTTTCGCACGCTGGACCCCGAAGCGGCCCAGGCTCGATTCGTGGTCTGGAACGACACCCACGAAAACGCCGCCTCCCTGGGGCAGTTGGCCAAGCTCACGCCACTCCTGACCCCCGATTTCCTCGTCTGGAACGGGGACGTTGCGAACGACAATTACCGCGAGGAGCGGATGGTCGAACACTACTTGGGGGCGGGCGGCCAACCGTTCGCGCGCGAAACGCCGTTGTTCTTTGCGCGCGGCAATCACGAGGCGCGCGGTCCGGCCGCTCGGTCACTGCCGCGGTTCCTCGAGCCGCCGGGCGGACGATTCTACTATTCGTTCCGCCAAGGGCCGCTCGCCGGCGTGGTGCTCGATGCCGGAGAAGACAAACCGGACACCGAGAAGGTCTATGCCGGCCTGGGCGATTTCGTGGCCTACCGCCGCGAACAAACCGCCTGGCTCGAAGCCGAGTTGAAGAAACCGCACCTGCGCCAGGCCCGGTTCCGCGTCGCGTTCTGTCACATCCCGTTTTGGTGGAAGGACCAAAACGTGTTCGGCGACCCGACCGACCCCCGGTCGGCCTGGCATCGGCTGTTGGCCGAGGCGAAGTTCACCGCCGTGATCTCCGGGCATACCCATCAACATGGTTTCTTCCCGCCCGATCGCAACCGGCCCTACGCCCAGATGGTCGGCGGCTCGCCCAAGCCCGAAGCCGCCACGCTCATCCACGGCGTCGTCACGGCGAAGGAATTGACCCTGCGCATGACCGCGCTCGATGGCCGCGAATTGGCGGCGTGGAACGTCAAACGGTAGGATGATGAAGTGCTCCGGATCGACGAACGTGGCCACGATGAGTCTGAACGCGAGCAGGCCATGCCACCCCGCCCCCAATGCATGCGGGTCTGCATGAAGGCTCGCATCCCAACGATTCATCGGTACATTCCCCGCCATGCATTCGACTTCGGTATCGGGGAGGGATTGGTGTCGTGTTCACGGGGCCCTCTGTTCAGGGATCGCCTTGGGTACACTGCTGGTACTATGCAGCGGCTGGTGGGCCTGTCAGGGTGAGGACCTGTCGACAGCACCCACACCGGTCCCGCCGCTCCGCATCGTCTACTTCGTAACCCAGGATCGTCAGCCGTGCCGGGATCATGTCGAACGGCTGACACGCGTGATGCGCGAGGTGCAACGGTTCTACCGCGAAGGCATGAAGGCGGCCGGATACGGCGAGCGAACCTTCGGGCTTGAAACGAACGCCGCCGGTCAGTTGCTCTTGCATGAAGTCCGGGCCCGCGAAGCCTCCGCCGCCTACGGACGTGATGCCTGGGACAAGGTGCGGGGCGAGGTCGCGGAGGCGCTGCGGCACAAGGGCATCGATATCGACCAGGAAACGGTGGTGATCTTCGAGACCCTGCTGCGATGGGATCGAGACAAGGCGGTCGAAGTGGGGCCGTATGTGGGTTCGGGCGATCACCGGTCGGGCACCGCCTGGGTTTATGATGACGACCGCCTGGATCCGCGTCTGCTCCGCTCGAAGGAGCCGGGAGGCTACTACGGCAGCCCGTGTTCGCTGGGGCAGTTCAACACCCACTACGTCGGTGGCGTGGCGCACGAACTCGGTCACGCCCTCGGCCTGCCGCACGTCAAGGAGACCCCCGATCAGGCGGATCGCGGTTCGGCGTTGATGGGCGGCGGCAACCACACCTACGGTGAGGAACTGCGCGGCGAGGGAAAAGGGACGTTTCTGCACCCGGTCAGCGCGATGCGCCTGGCGAACCACCGCCGGTTCGCCGGCGAACGCCCGCGCTCGACCGAGACCCCGGATTGCCAACTGCTCGAGCTGCGGGCCGTGGCCGAAGGCGGCCGCCTCCGCGTCGAGGGGCGAGTGACGAGCGACATCGACGTGTTTGGCGTCGTGGCCTATGACGATTGGGGCAAGGTGGAGTCCGACTACGACGCGTACGGGTGGGTGGGGCGACTCGAGGGGGAAGGACGGTTCCGCGTCGAGTTGGGCGTATTGCGGCCCGGACCTTCCCAGGTCCGATTGACCGTCGTTCACGCCAACGGCAGGACGACTGAGTTCCCGATTGACTACCAGGTGGACGCCGGCGGCGGAGTGAACGTGGAGACATTTCGAAAGTGAAAGGAGGACGACGAATCATGATCCAACCTGAGTTGATGCGGTTCAGATCCGTGTCGCCGCCGGTGCGCCGAGACGCGCCAGAATCGCTGCGATCCACGAGGACGTCGGGCGAGCTGCAAGAAGGCGCCAGAGACACACGAGACACAAGGGGAGCAGAGCAGGGATCTGCAGGTCCACAGGTCCCGGCCCGGGGCAGTGCGTCCGGAGGTTGTCGGTCACCAGTCACCGAGGGCGGGCGGCCCGGAGCGCGACCGGTCCCCGGTCGCAGCGGCTGCGTGGGGCGGCAGTGCGCCGATGGTTCGAGATCGCGTCCGGCCGGTGAGGCTGCTGCCCGCCGGGACGGCGAGCGGTCCGGAGCGGCCAGACGGTGCTGGCCGCCCACCAAAAACCTGGGGTTACACCGGGCCCGGCGCTTGTTGGGGGCGGGCCGGCTTCCAAGCCTTCTCGCGGCCAAGCGCCTCTGGCTCCTGCCATTCCTTGGAGGCGCACTCCTCTTATCCACGCTGTTCACCACACCCGCCGTGGCCGCCCCGGCGGAAGGATCCGACGCGCGCGCTGCCCGGATGGCTTGGTGGCGCGAGGCGCGCTTCGGCATGTTCGTCCACTGGGGACCGGTCAGTTTGACCGGTCTCGAGATCAGTTGGTCGCGCGCCAATTCCAACCCGAAGTGTCCGAACCGAGGTTCCACACCGGTCGAGGTCTACGACCAGCTCTATCGACAATTCAACCCCACGAACTTCAACGCCGCCGGGTGGGCCGAGACCGCCCGCGCCGCCGGAATGAAGTACCTGGTCCTGACGGCAAAACACTGCGACGGTTTCCTGCTCTGGCCTTCGAAGGTGGACCCCTACACCATCGCCCAGACGCCGTTCCGACGGGATATCTGCCGGGAAGTCGCGGACGCGACCCGCGCCGCGGGACTGAAGCTTGGTTGGTATTTCTCGCCGATGGACTGGCGCGATCCCGATTTCCGCACCGACCGCAATGCGGCGTTTGTCGCCCGCATGCAAGGCGAGGTGGGCGAGTTGCTCGCCAACTACGGCCGCGTGGACCTCCTGTGGTTCGATTGGGATTCGTGTGAGCCGTTGTACGATCAGGCAACCACTTACAGCATCGTCCGCCGCCTCCAGCCCGAGATCATCATCAACAACCGCCTCGATCTCGGCGCCAAAAACAACGACAACCAGATTCTCAGCGCCAACGCCGACTACTACACCCCGGAACAGCGCATCGGACGCTACGACGACCAACTCCCGTGGGAAACCTGCATGACCCTCGGCACCCAGTGGTCGTGGAAACCGAACGACGCCATCAAGTCCCTCCGCGAAGTCGTCGGCATCCTCGCCCGCACCGTCGGCGGGGATGGGAACCTCCTGCTGAACGTCGGGCCGATGCCGGATGGGCGCATCGAGCCGCGGCAGGTGGACGTCCTGCGGCAGGTGGGGAGCTGGATCCGGACGAACGGCGAGAGCATCTACGGCACGCGCGGCGGCCCCTTCAAGCCCAGTCCCTTCCTCGCCAGCACCCGAAAAGGAAACGCCGTCTACGTCCTCCTGCTCCGGACGAGCGAGGAAACCCTGGCCCTGCCGCCGTTGTCCCGGAAGATCCTTCGCAGCGAGTGGCTCCACGGCGGAGAGGTCCCGGTCACCCAGACCGACGCCGGGATCACGCTAACGGTCGGCCGCCTCAGTGCGGAGGCCATCGCCCCGGTCGTCCGGTTGACCCTCGATGGCCCGGCCGACGGCATTCCATCGCTCGATGTCCCGCGCCCCGGGATCATCCAGCCGGGAATGAAAGCCACGGCGTCGAATGTGTTCCAGAACGACGCGGCCTACCGCGCCGATCGCGCCATCGACGGCGACGACGACACGCGCTGGGCGACGGATGCCGGAACGAAGTCGGCGTGGTTGGAGGTCGATCTCGGAAAACCAATGGCCTTCGCTCGCGTCGAGGCGGACGAAGCCTATCCCAACCGCGTGCAGTCGTTCGAATTGCTCTACCGCGACGGCACGGAGTGGAAGGTGGCTCACCGGGGCACCACGCTCGGAACGCACTACTCCGCACGCTTCAAACCGGTCACCGCCCAACATGTCCGGTTGCACATCCTCAACGCGACCGACGGCCCGACCATCCACGAGTTCCAGCTCTATGCGCCAGGCTCCGACCCGATGGCGGCGACCGAGGCCGAGGAGACAGAGACAACGGCATCCCCGGAGTCGGCCGAACTCCACGGAATCGTCCGCCGCGCCGACACCGGCCAGCCCGTGGCTTGCACCGTGACCATTACCGATGCCACCGGGCAAACGGTGACCGAGGGGGCCGGACTGCGGATCGGCTTCCGCTGCCCGGGCGAATTCCGCAAGCTCCTGCCCGCAGGCCGAACCCGCATTCGCGTCACCCGCGGTCCGGAGTACCACGCCGTGGAGAGTGTGGTGGACCTGCCCCCGGGCGGGGCCCGGCAAGTCGTGGTGATCCTGGATCGGCAGGTGGACCTCCGTCGCCGCGGCTGGTATGCGGGCGACAGCCATGCCCACATGATTCACGGCGAACAAACCGTGCCGGTGGACTTCGATCAAGTGGCCCTGGCCGCGCAGGCGGAGGACCTGCACTACCTGTCGCTTAGTCACGCGTGGGCCCTCGACGACCCCACACCGGAGCGGCTCGAGGCGGAACTCAGCCGGCGTTCGACGCCGGACTGTGTGCTGACCTGGAACCTCGAGGCCCCGAAGAACTACTACCTCGGCGACGCCGGCCGCTGCTTGGGACACTGCTGGAACCTCGGGATCAAAGGACGAACCGCCAAGGGCGACAACGTGATCGACCTTCTCCTGCAGGCCAGCGCCGCCGACTACGAATCCCGCAAGCCGTCCATCGCCAACTTCGAGTCCCACGCCCTCATCCACGCCCAAGGCGGCAAGGTCTTCTACACACACCCCGCCCGATGGTGGACCGGGCCCTGGGGCGGCCAGGGCGGCTACCCCAAACAGGAACAAATGCGCGTCTCCAACATGGCCGTCGAACTTCCCCTCGACACGCTCATCGGCCCCACGTTCGACGGGCTCGACGTGATCACCGGCGCGGGCGAGGTGGCGGCGGATCGCAAGACGTTCGAAATCTGGTCGCTCCTGCTGAACCACGGATACCGGGTGGCGGCAACAGCTTCCTCCGACGCCTGCTTCGATCGCCCCGGCGGGGCCGTGCCGGGATCCGCCCGACTCTACACGTTCATCAAAGGCCCGTTCTCCATCGCCGCCGCCGCGCGCGCCGCGGCCGCAGGCCGGACATTTGCCACCACCGGCCCGTTGCTCCTCGCCTCCGTCGATGGCCTTCCCCCCGGCAGCGCCTTCCGCGCCGACGGCCAACCGCATGCCCTGCGGATCGAAGCGTGGTCCTCGGGAGCGACAACGGGTGGACTGGCGCGAATCGAGGTGCTGCGCAACGGCGCCTCCTTCCAACAACACCCGCTGAGCGACCGGCCAACTTCCTGGGCCACCAACCTGTCCATCCCCGGTGATCCGGCCTCTTGGTACTGCGTCCGCGCGTTCGGCGCCAACGAAGGACGCCAGCGCGCGATCAGCGGGGCCTTCTTCTTCGACGAACGACAATGGCGCCGCCCCGAACCGGTGTCCGCCACAGTTCGCGTTCGGGTTGAGGATGCCGATGGCGGGCGGCCGCTGAAGGCGACGTTGGCCGAGTGCCAGTATGTGGGAACCCAGCCGCGCCGCGGGAAGCGTCATCGCTTCTCCCAAGGAACCGGCGTGGTGACCATCCCCGCCACCTCCCGCTTGCAGGCTGAAGCCAAAGGATATGAACCCTTGACCCTGAGCCCCGTCTTCGACCATCCCGCGCTCATTGAACTCATCACACGTTTGGAGGACAAAGACCTCGCCGACTGGCGAACCTTCGAGCGGATCCAGACGCTTCTGGGCCAGGTCCCGCTGACCTTCCGGCTGAAGAGGCGGTTTGACGGTTGAATAGAAGCCCGCGAAGGAACGCAAAGGAACGGAAGCGCGGATTAGCCGCAAACAGGCGCAGAAGACGCAAAAGGAACTCAGGGAGAGACATGCCTCTGCGGTTCTCTGCGGGCTTCTGTTCAATTCCGACCGCAGGGTGCGCCTGATTCCTTGTCGGCCACCCGCGGTCGACAACCAGCCCGAGCCCTGTGTCAGGGGCATGGTCTCGCCAATGGGCTCAGATCGTGACCGCCACTTGCGCGCGGATCCGGGTCTGCCCTCGGGGCGCGTGACACTGGCGGCGAGTTGCGCTAGCTTCGCCGCACGATGAACGCTCAGAACCCCCGTGATTCACGTGTCGCGCTGCGCCCTGTCGCCAAACCGTTTGCCACCCTGGTGGGAGCTGCCGTCCTCTGTGCCCTGCTGTGGGCGCCGGGCTTGTCCGCCGCCGACGAGAAGGCGGCGACGCTGCAGCAGGGACCGGCGGCGGGCACGGCGCGAGAGGTCTTTGCCCGGCCGGCCCCGTCCGGCGGGGGCGGACACCAGACGACGGTGGGCCAGGGCGACGTCCAAGTGCCGGTGGTCGTCGTGCGCGGCACACCCTACGAAATGGGCCGGCAGTTGGGACAACGGATCGGCGACCAGATGCGCGTCTTCATCCCCAACGCGATGACCGGCATCGCGCAGGAACTCAAGGTCTCCATCGAGGTCTTGCAGGAAGTCTGGACCCGCACGGCGGCCTACGGAGACGACCGCGTGGAACAAGAACTTGCCGGCCTGGCCGACGGATCGGGCCTCCCGCTCCCGCTGCTCCAAGCCATGCATGCCGTGCCCATGCTGATGCCCTATTCCTGCAGCAGCATCGCCGCCTGGGGCGAGGCCACCGAGGATGGCCATCTGTATCAAACGCGAAACCTGGACTGGAGCCTCGAGATCAAAGCCCACGAATTCCCGGTCGTGGTCGTCTACCTCCCCGATCGCGGCATTCCTCACATCGTGCCGACCTTCGCCGGCATGATCGGCGCGCACACGGGGCTTAACGCACGCGGAATCGTCCTCGCCGAAATGGGAGACGCTCCCGCAAAGGAGATGCCCTACCACGTGCATGCCCCGCACTTCACCGTGCTCTTCCGCGAGTTGCTCTACGACGCCGACTCCCTCACCAAAACCCTCGACATCTTCCGCGCCCAACCGCTCACCAAACGCTATCACTTCGTGTTTGGCGATGGACAGAACGAGCGCCGGGCCGTGAAAATCCGCGCCCACTCGCCCGAACCCGCGGACCGGCGCGTCATCGTCTGGAAGGACAACGACCCCACCGACGAGTTCGCGCCGAACGTCCTTCCCTGCGTGGTCTACAACGACGAGGGCCGCGGCGCGTTTCCGACGTTGCGGTCCGAGCATCGCCGGCTGAACGGCGGGAAGCTGGTGAAGCTGGCCAACCAGATTCCCATCCGCGGCGGGAACGTGATGAACGTCGTCTACGACGCCACCGCGCTTCGGATGTGGTTTTCCTACGCCAAGGGCGAGCAGGAGGCCTATCAGCGCCCCTATGCATTCCTGGACGTGAAGGCGCTCGATGCCGATCGCGACGGCCGGCCGGACCTGCCGTAACCGGGCCGTGAACGTGGATCGCAGGCGGGACCAGTTCAACGACCACACCCCGAAACCGTAGCCGCGGACGTCAGTCCGCGCTGATCTCCTTCAACCACTGCCAGCGCCGGCTCACGTCGGCGGCTGCGCCAGGTTGATGTAGCCGCGGACGTCAGTCCGCGCTGATACTCGACGACGGCGGATTACACCGGCTCACGTCGGCGGCTGCGAGGGTCAGCCCACGAAACTGTAGTCGTACGGCTTGCGCATCACGCGGGAGAGATGGGCGTTTGCCTCGGCGGCGCCGTCACCCACGAAAACCTCCTGGCCGGGGTCCCACCGGAGCTTCCGGCGCAGCCGCAGGGCTATCGCCGCGATATGACAGAGCGATACCGACCGATGGCCAACTTCCACATGGCAGATGGGGTCTTTGCGGGAACGGACGCAGGCGAAGAAGTTGACCATGTGGTCGCTGCTCACTTCCAGCCGGGTGGCGTGATCGGGCAACGGGGTCGTGATGAACTCGTCCCGACTGGCATTCAGATCACCGCGAGTCACCCAGATCCAGCCGTCCGTTCCCTCGAAGCGCAGCCCGTGGCGCTGCCCTTCGGCGCGCACCGCGCCGCCGAAGATGTTGTCGTCGGCCGTCGATCGGACCACCTGCCGCACCCCGTTGGCGTAGGTGAAGGTCACGGCGTATTCGCTGATCGCCGTGTACCCGCCGGGGATGGGCTCCGCCAACGCCTCTGCCTCGATCTCGGTCGGGCCCTCGAGCCCGATGGCCCACCTGGCGATGTCGTTGTGATGCGCCCCCCAGTCCGTCATGGTGCCTCCCGAATAGTCGAGCCAGTAGCGGAAGGTAGTGTGGCAGCGTTCCTTGACGTAGTCCTCCTGGGGCGCCTGTCCCAACCAGAAATCCCAGTTCAGCCCCGCGGGCACCGGACTTGACGCAAACGGCCCGCCCCGCAAGCCCGCCGGCAGAAACACCGTCACCTCACGGAGCTTGCCAAGGCGACCGTTGCGGACCAGTTCGCAGGCCAGGCGGAACTTCGCGTCGCTCCGCTGCTGGCTGCCGGTCTGAAAGACAATCCCGTTCTCGCGCACGGCCTGGACCAGGCGCCGCCCCTCGTCGATGGTCAGCGTGAGTGGTTTCTCCCCGTAGACATCCTTCCTGGCGCGTGCCGCCCCGAGGTTCACCAGGGTGTGCCAATGATCCGGGGTTGCCTGCACGATCACCTGAACGTCATCCCGTTCGAGCACCTTGCGGAAGTCGCCGTACTTCTGCGGCGACTTGCCGTCTTTCGTGAACTGCTGCGCGGCCGCTTCGAGGCGTTCCTGGTCCACATCGCAAACGGCGAGGATATCGCCGAAACGCTGCGCGTTCGCGGCGTCGCCGCGTCCCATGCCGCCGCAGCCAATGAGCGCGATGCCGGGGCGGTCATTGGGTCCCGGGGGCTTCGGGGCCGGCGCGGCCAAGGCGGATTCGCGCCTGACAAACCACAACGGGAGACCGGCCGCGGCCGCGGTGGCGCTACACCGCTTCCAGAAGAGGCGGCGGGAAATGGGGAAGGACTGGGCTTTCATCGTGCGGGGTTCGTTCTTTCCTGAATCCAGGTGGAGATGGTCCGCAAGGCTTCGGGGGCGAAGGTCTCTTCGATCGCGCCGTACTCGGCGACGGCACCGGTCTGGCACCGCTGGAAGAGGTGGTTGAGCTCTGGCAACTCCGTGGTGGTGACGTCGCGATTGCCGCCCGCAATCAACGCCGCCCGAATGGCCGGAAGGTTCTCGCCGGCCGACACCTGCAGATCCCTTTCCCCGTTCAGCGCGAGAACGGGACAGCGGACCTTCGCGAGCGCCGACCGCGGGTCGTACGACAGTAGGTGCCGGAACCACGGAGTGATCACGATGCGGACTTGGTTCTCAATGAGGTCGTCGGTTGCTCCCAGGGCCCGCCGTTGCTCGGGAGTCAGCCCGGCCAATTGCCGGTCCAAGACCTCGCGCAACTGCTTCTCCAGGAGCAAATCGTCCTGCCGCTGCCGCAGAATGCGGAAGATCTCACGCTGGACCGCGGAATTCGTGGCGATGAGATCCTCGCTGGCGCCCAGCACCCGCGCGATGTCCGCCCCCTGCCGCACCAGAAGCTCTTCCATGGGGACCCCCACACCCGCCAACAAAACCACAAAAGCGACTTCGGGTGACGCGACGGCCACCCGGGGGGCAACGATACCTCCCTCGCTGTGCCCCACCAGACCGATGCGGCGCCGGTCGATCTCCGGTCGCGTCCGTAAGAACTGGACGGTGGCGAGGGTGTCGCTGACGAAATCGTCGGTCGTGGCGGTGGCAAAACTCCCCGTGGAACCACCGGTCCCGCGATCGTCACACCGAAGCACGGCAATGCCCGCCCGCGTGAGGTGATCCGCCAAAACCAGAAACGGAC
>CAYSPU010000058.1:6935-11758 GCA_964432995.1 uncultured Verrucomicrobiota bacterium | reverse complement strand
GTGCCCCATGATGGCTTCGTCACGGTCCTGCGGCCCCGAGCCGGTGATGAGAACGGCCGCGGGGTGCGGGCCGCCACCCTCCGGTATGGTGAGCGTTCCCGCCAACGTCAAACCCGCCCCCGCGTTGGTGACGACCACCTCCTGCTGTCGATAGGGCAGGGGGGCTTTCGGTTCCTGCGGGCGGTTCAGGCTGGGCGCTCGGTCCAACCGCCGGAAAAGCAGGGGCAGGACGCGCCCCGACTGCGTCCATTCGCCGACCATCTCGGAGCCATCCTCGTTGAACTCGCCCTGGAACTGACCGCCGACACTCCGCGCTTTCAAAACGACTCTCCCAGCCTCCTCGCCGATCTCAGTCAGCGGAATCCGCGCTCCACCCTGGTCGATGCTCACCATCACACCGCCTGACTTGCTCGAGGCCGCGTTGGTGATCTCCAGAGCGAGACGCAGTTCGATCACGGGCGCGGGTTTCAACGAACCCTGCCAATGACCGATCAACCCCCGGCCCGGGACGCCGCGCGCCGGAGTCTCCCCGGCAGTGGGTTTCTTGGGCCGGCGCTCAAGTGCAAATGGAGAGGTGCGTCCACCTTGCGTGAACTGCCCCGTGATGCGGCGATGCTCGGGATCGCAGGCACCACGAAACTGAGGCTCACCCGGGATTCCGGGCATGCCGAACTGCACGCTCCCACCCTCAACCACAACCGCGCCCAGTTGGAATCCGCGCAAACCTTGAACCGGTATATCGATGGTCCCGGACCAAACGCCCGCCGCCGCTCGTTCCAGATCCACCCGGATGCCCAGGCGCGTCGACGGCAGTTGTATGTCGCCTTCCCAGTGTCCCGCGATGGAGTCGGTCCCTTCCTCGGCCGCCACCAGCGAAGCGATCCGTAGCGCAAAAAACGCGCTCCCCACAAACCGAGACCACTGCGAACCGCCGCGCATACAAGTAGAAATGAGTTGGCCTGGACATCGACGCAAACGAAAAATCCACAACGGCGCAGATGTGTTCCTTGGAATGAGCGCCCCCGACGTTCTCGGCAATGGCAGTACTCACGGTGCATCCCCAGGTTGTCGGTGGGCGGTCAGCACCGTCTGGCCGCTCCGGACCGCCCGCCGTCCCGGCGGGCAGCAGCGCCATCCGCCGAACGCGCCTCCGAACCTGTGACCGCCTCCCGCCCGCTCGTTGCTGCTGCGACCGGGGACCGGCCGCGCTCCGGACCGCCCGCCGTCCCGGCGGGCAGCAGCGCCATCCGCCGAACGCGCCTCCGAACCTGTGACCGCCTCCCGCCCGCTCGGGGCGTGGGAGGCGCGTGTCCGGTCGTGCGCGAGCATTCCGCGCTTTATCGCTCTGGCTCGGCGTGCGAGACTCGCCCTACTCAGAGCGGAGACTCCTGGAGCACAGATGCACTTGGCCAGAGACGAGGAACCGCAGCCAGCCTCCTGGCGAGGGCACGCCAACTGGGTCGCACGATCGGCCCTGGTGCTGGCGTTCGGCGGCGCGGTCGCCCTGCGAGCGGCGCATCCCACCGCCGCCAACCCAGCGCTGCTCCCCACCAACCGCCCGCAGCACGTCGACGGCGCCATCGTGCGGGGGCGAACCGACGCGCGTCGTCTGTCTCTGGTTTTCACCGCACACGAATTCGCCGATTACACGACCGACACGGATCCCAAGTTCGTTTCGTCACAGGCGATCTTCGACAGCGTGCTGCGCCGGGAACAGGAGGATCCGAACGGCTTGAACGGTCACCTGTTGCTGTTCCATCTCGGGGCCGGCCCACGGCGAGCGGACAAGCTGCACCTTCGACTGGGGGAACTCATGGACGAACTCAGTCGGCCTGGGTATGCTCTGGTCCGCTTGGACCATCTCCTCCCCGAAGTCGTCTCGGGGCCGCGGACTGCGTTACGCCTGAATCAGTTGGGATATCGCCCCGGCGACTCGAAGCGCGCGCTTGCCCTCTCGTCGGTGGCGCCGGGGGATTCGTTCACGGTTCGCGAAATCCCGTCCGGCACCGTGGCCCATCAGGGGCACCTCCGCCAACTGCCCGGCATGACCTGGGGCGCGTTCGGGCATTGTGCGGAACTGGATTTCACCGCGCTGAACCGCCCCGGCCGTTACGTCGTGCAGTGGGGCGACGCGACCTCGCCCGAGTTTGTCATCGACGAGGCGGTCTTCCACCCCCTGCCGGCGCGGCACCTTGAGTTCATGCGCCAGCAACGGTGCGGCCACAACCCGTGGCTCGACACCCAGTGCCACCCGCACGATGGACGCACGGCCTACGGGCCCCGGCCGGCCGGCACGCTGCTCGACGTCCGCGGCGGCTGGCACGATGCCGCCGATCTCCTCAAGTACCTTCTCACCTCAGGCAACGCCACCGCCCAAATGCTCCTCGCCTGGGAACTCCAACGCCCCGCCCCCGGCGGCCCGAAAGACCCTCCTCGACAGACCCTCTTCCCCGACCATGTCGATGCCGCGGGGCGACCGGGCGCCAACGGCGTGCCCGACGTTCTGGACGAAGCCCGCTGGGGCCTCGACTGGATGCTCAAGCTGCATCCGAGCCCCGAGGAGCTGTACCATCAGGTCGCGGACGATCGGGATCACTGCGGCTGGCGCCTGCCTCAGAACGAGGTGGCCGATTACGGCTGGGGCAAGGGCAGCAACCGCGTGGTCTACGCGGCGGATGGCCGTCCGCAGGGACTCGGCAAGTACCAGAGTGAATCCACCGGCCTGGCCAATCTCGCCGGCCGCTACGCCGCCGCCATGGCCCTTGCCTGGCAAGTCTGGAAGGATCAACCCGCCCAGGCCGAGTTCGCCCAACGCTGCCTGCAGGCCGGTCGCGAGGTCTACGACTTGGGCCGCACCCACGAAGGCGCGCAGCAGGGCAACTCCTTCGGCGCACCCTATCGCTACGCCGAGTCAACCTGGGCCGACGATATGGAATGGGGCGCGGCCGAGTTGTTCCGCGCCACGCGCGAGCGGCGGTATCTGGAAGACGCCCGGCGCTACGCCCGGATCGCCGCCGCCGAAACCTGGATGGGCCTCGAGCAGACCGGCCATTATCAGTACTACCCGTTCCTCAACGTCGGCCATTACCGCTTGCACGATCTCGTGGATGCGGAATCCAAAGCGGCGCTCGCCGGCTGGTATCGCGAGGGTCTGGACCGGTGCGCCGAGGTGGCCCACCGCAGTCCCTTCGGAATCGGCGTGCCGTTCATTTGGTGCTCCAACAACCTGATGGTGGCGTTGGTGACCCAAGGTCGCTTCTACGAACAAATGACCGGCGACGCCCGGTATCGCCCGCTGGTAGCCGATCATCGCGACTGGTTGCTCGGGCGCAATCCCTGGGGCACTTCCATGTTCACCGGCGTCGGCACGGTGTTTCCCCGAAACGCCCACTTGATGACGACGCATCTCACCGGGCGCCAGGTCGCGGGCGGACTCGTCGACGGGCCCGTCTATGATCGGATCTTCCGATCGCTCAAGGGAGTGTCCATCACCGAGCCCGACCCGCTGGCCGCCTTCCAGGACCCCCGCGCGGTCTACCACGACGACCTCCACGACTACGCCAGCAACGAACCAACCATGGACGGGACCGCGTCGGCGATCCTGATGTGGGCAGCCCTCGAGCCTCAGGCTCTCGAACGCTGAAGCCATGGAGGTTGGGAGGTTCACGGTTGGGAGGTTGGGAGGTTCACGGTTGGGAGGTTGGAGAGGTTCGGAGGTTTGTCGAAAGACGACCCTGCCCGTTGTCCGCGGAGCCCCAATGTCTGTAGCAACTCCTGGCCAACCGCCGATGCTCGTGGGTGGACACGGATTTGGCCAAGGAAACGCTTTTCAACGGCGTGCGTTTGCGCATCCTTGCCGCGACACCATATGAAACACGTCCAATCACTCAGCCGACGGGCGTTCCTGGGGCGTGCCGCCATCGCCGGTGCGGCTGCTTGCGCCGGACCGTCGATTGTCCACCACACCGTTCTCGGTGCCAGTTCCGCCACCCCGCCGAACGAACGTGTCCGGATGGGCTTCATCGGCCTGGGCGGGCAGGGGAGCGGCCATCTGCTCGGCGGCGCTTGGACCTACGTGCCTGGCGGCTATGTCGCGCGCCAGGACGTCCAGGTGCTGGCGGTCTGCGATGTCCGCCGGGAACGACGCGAGGCGGCCCAGGCCCGCTGCCACCAAGCCTACGCCGGGCGGACCGGCCAGGCCGACTACCGGGGCGTGGAGGCGTACAACGATTTCCGCGAGGTCCTGGCGCGTCCGGATATTGACGCCGTGCTGCTGGCGCTGCCGTACCATTGGGCGGCGCCCATGTCGATTCTGGCTCTGCGGGCAGGCAAAGACGTTTACTGCGAGAAACCCATCGCGATCACCGTGCGCGAAGGGGGCTGTCTGGTCGAAACCGCCGCGCGCTACGGGCGCATCTACCAGGCCGGCATGCAGCAACGCTCCGAATACGGCGGGAAGTTCCGCCTCGCCTGCGAACTCGTGCGCAACGGCCGCCTCGGCCAACTCAAGGAAGTCTTCGCCTACCGCCAACCCGGCGCCTTTTACCCCACCCGGTGGACCGCGGACGAGACGCAACCCGTGCCCCCCGGTCTGGACTGGGATCTCTGGCTCGGGCCGCTCCCCTGGCGACCCTACGGCGGCGAAACCGGCCACGCCCTCAGCGGTTGTTTCATCGGTGACGTCAACTGGGCCCCGCACCACTACGACATCATCCAGTGGACCGTGAACCCGGATCCGACCGCTCCCATCGCAGTCCAGTACGAGCCGAGCCCGGAGAAGCCAGGGGCGTCCGCGCACCCGGGCGGGGCGGCGGGCCGGCCCG
>CAYSPU010000058.1:0-6925 GCA_964432995.1 uncultured Verrucomicrobiota bacterium | reverse complement strand
GGGCGCCCGGACGATGCCGTCATCCACTACCGCTACGCCAACGGCGTGGTCGTCCACTCCACCGCCTATCCCGGTGAACCCGTCGGCAACGACGGCGGCGCCTGCTTCGTCGGAACCGAAGGCCGGATTGCCGTGGACCGCGCCAGCATCGTTTCCTATCCCGCGAGCATCCTGAAGACCCCGCTGCGCCCCAGCGACAGCCGCGTGTATCACGCCGACAGTCACTCGGGCAATTTCCTCGAGTGCATTCGCAGCCGACGGCCGACCATCTGCAACCCGGCCACCGCGGTCTACACGATGAACGCCATCCTCATCGGCGGCATCGCCCTGGCCTTGCAGCGCGACCTCCGCTGGAACCCCGCGCGGGCGCAGTTCCTGAATGACGACCAGGCCAACCGCCTGCTCTCCTCTACGCCCCGGCCACCGTGGCGACTGTGAGTCTCCCCCCGGCAACCACCTTGCACCACTGACGCCGACGCCCTCATGAACGCCAATTCCCTGAAACGCCTGCTCGCCGGCGCGCTGCTTGCCCTGGCCCTCCCGCATGTTTGCGCCGACGAAGAGCAAGACCTGATCGCCACCTTGCAGTCCGGCGCCGCCATTCCCCAAAAGTGCGCCGCCTGCCAACGCCTCCGCGTCGTCGGCACCGCCAACGCCGTGCCCGCCTTGGCCGCGTTGCTGGGCGAAGAACGAAGTTCCCATGCCGCCCGCTACGCGCTCGAAGCCATGCCCTGCCCCGAAGCAGGCGCCGCGCTGCGCCAAGCCCTCGAACGCGCCTCCGGCCCCGTCCTCCTCGGCCTGGTGGACTCCGTAGGTTGGCGGCGCGACTCGGCCGCGGTACCATTACTGGTTCCGCTCCTTTCCCGCGAGGACGCCACTCTGGCATCGGCTGCCGCCTCCGCCCTGGGAAGGATGGACGACCCGGGCGCCGTGGAAGCGCTGGTCAACACCGAGCAGCGGGAGGCCCCGGCGCCCGTCCGAGCCGCGGCTCTCGACGCCCTGCTCAGCGTCGCCGAAAGATCCCTTGCCGCCGGCGATGCCCGCCGCGCGACGACAGTCAGCGACGGTCTTCAGCGCGGGTCCGGCAGTCTTCCCACCCACCTCCGCACGGCGGTGTGGCGCTCAGTGGCGCGGTCGCGCGCCGATGCGCGGATCCAGTTGGTGACACGAGCCCTGGTCGACGCGGACCCGGCGATGCGGCAAGCCGCGCGCCGGTTGGTGCGCGAACTGGACGATCTCCCCACCATTCGGGCCTGCCTGGACCGGTGGGACGCGTTGGCCGAGGATTCCCAGTTGGCCGTGTTGGATGCCGCCAGGAACATGGGTGCCGAAGCGTTGCCGACCGTTCGCAAGGCATCCCAAAGCCCGCAGCCAACAGTGCGCGTGGCCGCATGGCAGATGCTGGGCGAACTGGGGAGCGCGGCCGATATCACGGCGCTCGGCACCGCCGCCGCCGCCTCCGGCGAGGCCGCCGAACGCGCCGCCGCCCGCAACGCCCTCGCGCGCTTGCACGGTGACGGCGTCCGTCAAGCCCTGCTGGAACAGGTGAACCGCGCCGCGCCTCCCGAGAAGGCGGAACTGCTGCGCGCACTCGGCGACCGCAACGATGCCGCAGCAGCCGGCGTGCTGGTGCAGAACGCCCGCGGCGGCCCCGAACCCGTGCGACTCGCCGCCCTCGAATCCCTCCGCAGACTGGCGATGCCCGACACCCTCGCGCCGCTCCTCGAATTGGCCGCGGAATCGAAGTCCACCGCCGAACGCGAGCCGGTGATGCGCGCGCTCTTCGCAATCTGTCAGACCGCCCGCGACAAAGACCAGACCACCCGCGAGATCGTCGCGTCGATGGCACACCTCCCCGCCGGCGGCCGCCGCAACGTCCTGCCCTTGCTCTCCGAGTTGGCCACGCCCGCCGCCTGGGAGGCCGCACTCGCCGCCACGCACGATGCCGACCCCGAACTCGTCCGCGAGTCCGTTCGCGTTCTTTCCACCTGGCCCAACGCCACGCCCGCGCCGCGTCTGCTCGAGTTGGCACGGGCCGACACCGACCCAACGCTGCGATCGCTCGCCTTGCGCGGAGGCATCGAGGTCGCCGGCCAGGAACCCGATCTGGCCAAGCGTCTCGCCCTGCTCCAGCAGGCCAAGGCCGCCGCGCGAAGTCCCGAGGAAACAAAACAGACGCTCGGTCAGATCGGACAGATACCCACGGCCCAGGCATTGGAGGCGGCGCTGGCCGAAGTGGGTGACCCGGCCTTCGCGCACGAGGCGGCCCTGGCGGCGATGGCGATTGCCGAGAAGTTGGCCGAACAACAGCCCGACCTGGCCCGCGAGGCGGCGGCGAAAGTGCTCGCCCAGTGCAAAGTGCCCGACATCGTTCGCCGGGCGTGGACCTTGCGGGGGAAGGCGGCGGATGCCGGACCGTTCCTCCGGGATTGGCTCGTCAGCGGTCCCTACCGCCAAACCGGAGTCACGGGCGCCACCGCCGTCTTCGCCATCGCCTTTGCCCCGGAGACCGCCGGAGCCGCGGTGTCCTGGAAGCCGGCGCCGCGCGCCGATATGATCGATCTCATGGGCATTTTCCCCGGCCAGGAGAACTGCGTCGCCTATCTCAAGACGGAGGTGATCGTCCCCGGGGAGTGCGATGCCGCGCTGCTGCTCGGCAGCGATGACGGCGTGAAGGCCTGGCTCAACGGCGCCGTCGTGCACAACAACAACGTCGATCGCGGCGCGGTGGTCGATCAGGACATGGCGCCAATCCGCCTCAAGAAAGGGGCCAACGAACTGCTCCTCAAGATCACGCAGGGTGGCGGCGGTTGGGCGACCTGTGCCCGCGTCGTCGACTCGAATGGTCAGCCGATCCCGGGCCTGGAAACGAGGGCGCCCCAGTAGGACGGTGAGCTCCGGAAACGGAAATGGACGGTCCACATTGTGCCCGGCCAGTGTTGGCGCGACCGCGGGACCTCCCTGTTTCGGCTCGCCAAGCACCGCGCCTGACGGCACGCTCGGCCCGGCATGACCGAACCGCTGCCGTTGTCCGTCTCCCTCATCACGCACAACGAGGAGGAGAACCTGCCGCGTTGCCTCGAGAGCGTTCGCTCCCTCGCCCGCGAGTTGGTCATCGTGGATTCGGGCTCGACCGATCGCACCGCGGACGTGGCGGCGCGGTTCGGAGCAACCGTGGTGACGGCCGAATGGCCGGGGTTCCTCGCCCAGAAAAACCGGTCGCTCCATCGCTGCACCCAGCCTTGGGTCCTCTGCCTGGACGCCGACGAAGTCGTGTCCGACGAATTGGCGGCGTCCATCCGGGCGGCGCTCGCGGATTCGCGCTCCGAGGCGAGTGGCTTCTATCTGAACCGGCGGACGTATTACCTGGGAGACTGGATTTGGCACGCCTGGTATCCGGAGTGGCGGCTCCGGCTGATCCGGCGGGGCGCCGCGACCTGGGCCGGGTTGGACCCGCACCCCGCTCTCCAGACATCCGGGGCCACGACCCGGTTGCCGGGCGATCTTCTGCACTATTCGTTCAAGGACTTCGCCGACCACCTCGAGCGTAGCCTGCGGTATGCGCGAACCGCGGCGGACTCGTACGCGGCGGCGGGCCGCCGGGCCGGTCTCGGGCAGTTGGTGTTCTCGCCGTGGGCGGCGTGGTTCAAATTCCTGGTGCTCAAACAGGCTTGGCGCGACGGCTGGCGCGGCTGGGTCATCGCCGGGGTGAAATGGGCCGACACCTTCGCCAAGTACGCCTACCTCCTCGAGCGGACCCGCAGCTACAGACGGGAGTAGAACTTGGTCGCCGGCCGGGGAGCGTGCGTCGGTGGCGGCTGCCGACCGGAGAACCGTCGGGCGATGTTGCGCAGCGAATTCACCACCGCCCAAGGCGCAAGCCGCCCCAGGCCGGTCGGCCGGGCAACGAGGCGCTCGCAGAAACCACTGCAAGCCGGACACAGCCGGCGCTTGGGACCGCCCACCATCCCGATCACGTGCAGGCAGTCGTCGCAGATCATCCGCCCGCACTGGGTGCACTGGAAGGTCGCCGCCACAGTGCGATGCTCCTCACACGCGGGTGCCCCGTTCGGGAGAAAGGCGGGACCAACCGCTTCCGGCGCCGGGAGCGAAGGAATCGCCACCTCGACCGTCGCCACGTGGATCCGGGCGCTCAACACTCCCAACCGCAGCGCCTCACCCTCCTGAACTTCGCGTTCCGTCACCGGTGATCCCCCAACATACGTCCCGTTCGTCGAGCCCAAATCGCGCACCCGGACGGACGCGGCAGCCACGACAATCTCGCAGTGCCGATTGGAGACGCTGAGATCTTCGAGGACGATATCGTTGCCTCGAGCGCGACCCACGAAGTTCGAGCCCTGTTTGAGCTCGAACACGCGGTCGTCGGAGGTTGAGCCGGTGACGACGAGACTCGCCATAGCACGCCCGCGACTTCGTCAGCACCACGGGCTGCGGCCAATTTACGCCCTTCCGCAAAATTCCTCAACACTCCCGTTTTGCCGTCGGGCGTTTCTGCGGCCGAGGACGGCCGCCGCCCGGCGGCGGGAGTGCGCCCGTCTCGGGCGCAGCATGGTCCGCTCCCAGGGGGCGCGCCAGTCCGTGGCGAGATTGAACTCCTGGAGTACGCCGAAATGCGCCGACAGGAATGCCGGCGCTACGGTTTCCCGGGGAGTCGCCACATCCAACCCTCTGATGCGCCTTGGACCCATGAATCCCCCTACCCATTCTGGGATACCACTTCGCAGGAAAGGTAGGGCGACCTCTCCGAGGGCGCCGCGGGATGCTGTCGCCGAACCAGTCCACCGCGGCGCAATGCGAAGACCTGCTCGCGAGTCCTCCTCGGAGCCTGCTCGCGAGTCCTGCTCGGAGTCGCGCCCTGCCAGTCTTCGGGGTAACCGCCGAGCGCTCGACGCTCCACGTTCAACGGACAACCTTCAATTTGCCTCGTTCCACCCAAATCCGCGCCTCAGCCGGCCTTGCAGCTCCAGCGCGTGCCCTCGAGACTCGCCCGTCCCCAGGGACGATCACCGCGCGTGGACCGGGAACGATCGAACCCCAGCGGCACTGACGCGAAGACCCGGGTTACACCAATCCTTCGAGGATGGTCGGCAGACGCTCCAGGCTGCGCTTGAGCCCGGCGCAGGCGATGTTGCGCTCCGCCTCCGCCTGTCGACTGAACAGGATGTCCCACCCCGGAACGGTCATCCACTGGTCTTCCTGCAGCACTTCGAGGTTGCCGCTGACTCCGATGCCGGCTTGGCGACTGAGCATGTCGGCGATCTGCACAGCCGCCACGATCTGGCTGTGATGGCTGGCACGCTCGGGCTCGTGGTGATAACGGGCCGTCTGGATCAGAACCTCCGGCAGGTTGTGCTGCTGGAGGTACATCGCGCCCAGCTCGGCGTGGTCGACCCCCAGGATCTCGCGTTCCACGAGGCGCAGCTCCCGCTTGCTCTCGCGATGTTGACGGTGCGCCTCCGCAAACTCGTTCGGGAAGGCCGAGGCCATCACGATCTTGCCGACGTCGTGGGTCAAGCCGGCCACGTAATCGGATTCATCCGAGACGGACTGGAACGAGCCAATGACCTCGCGGGTGAGGATCGCGGTGGCGATGCAATGCTGCCAGAACTCCCGCCAGGGGAAGGGGGTGTCGCCCACCATGCGCTGGAAGTCCTCGACAATGGGGGTGACCATGGCCAGTTGGCGGATCTGCCGGACGCCCAGGTAGAAGACGGCTTCCTCGATGCCATTGATGGGGTTGGTCAGACCGTAATAGACCGAGTTGACCAGACGCAGCAGGCGCGCGGTCAAGCTGGGGTCGCGGCGGATGACCTCGGCGATATGGGAGCTGTAGCGTTGCTCGGCGTTCAGCAACTCGCGCAGGGCGCTGTTGACGCTGCTGAGCGAGGGCAGTCGCTGGCAGTTCTTGAGGCGGTTCAGGATGCGCCGGGGATCCGCCGCAATCGGGCTGGCTGCAGTGCACGTCGGTTCAGTGACCATTCTGACTCGGTATATCGTCAGTTTGGGCGCGGACTTAACTGGCAAGCGCGTTTTGCGGCATGGGCGAAGACCGCGCGCGGACCGGGGACGACCGAAGCCACCGCGCCACTTACGCGCGAGGCGAGGATCAGGGGCGCCAAAACACGCTTGCATCCGGCAGGAATCCGACTATGGTCCACGGTCCTTGCCGGGGCGCCGCGTGTGCGGACGCCCGCTAAGGCTGAGAAACAGAAGTCAACCTGACAACCGAACCCTTAACCTCCGTTGCCCGGCAACGACTGGTCCGTTCGGCAATGGAGCCTTCGCCGGGGGCCGCGCGCCCCGACCAAGTCTCCCCGTGTCCCAAGTAAGCGCATCTATGCTGACCATGGAAGAAGCCCTGAAGCAGAGCGAAAAACGCTTTGCCGTGGGCGAGATCGTTAAAGGCTGCATCCTCGAAATCCGTCCCAAGGAAGTCCTCATCGACATCGGCTACAAGAGCGAAGGCTCGATCTCCATGGCCGAGTTCGAAGACGCCGGTGCCATCAAGGTCGGCGATGAGGTCGACGTCCTCATCGAACGCCTCGAAAACAAAGAGGGCATGGTCGTTCTCTCCCGCGAGAAAGCGGAATTCAAGAAGAACTGGGACAAGATCCTCACCATCTGCAACGAAGGCGGCACCATCTCCGGCAAGGTCAAGGCCGTCGTCAAAGGCGGTCTCCTCGTCAATATCGGCGTCGAAGCCTTCCTGCCCGCTTCGCAGGTCGACATCATCCCGCCGCGCAACCTCCAGGCCTACGTCGGCAACGCCTACGACTTCAAGGTCGTCAAGATCAACCAGGAACGACAGAACATCGTCCTCTCCCGCCGCGAACTCATCGAACAGGAACGCAACGAACGCCGCGCCAAGTTGCTCACCGAAATGGTCCCGGGCGATATCCGCAAG
>CAYSPU010000057.1:22573-25722 GCA_964432995.1 uncultured Verrucomicrobiota bacterium | reverse complement strand
GCCAAGCGGGCATGTCCCCGATCTCGTCCAGGAACAGCGTGCCGCCGTTGGCGTTTTCGAAATATCCCTTCTCGTCGCGCGCGGCGCCGGAGAAGGCCCCTTTCAGGTGGCCGAAGAACAGGGACTCGGCAAGTTCCTGCGGGACGGCCGAGCAGTTCACGGCCAGGAACGGCGCCTTGGAGCGAGGGCTCCCGTGGTGGATGGCGCGGGCGATCAGCTCCTTGCCCGTGCCGCTTTCGCCGACGATCAGCACCGGCGTGCCCGCCAGGGCTTGCAGCTTGCACACGTCGTCCACGATCCGACGGAGCGCCGGAGAAGTTCCGATCAGCGCATCCAGGCCCCAGCGTCGGGCCTCTTGCGCGCTGAGCAGGGAGAGCCTTTGATCGGCAACCTGTAGCGAGTCTTCCGCGCGCTCGCGCCGCTGGATTTCCTCGCGCAACTGGCGGTTGACGGCCTCGAGCTGCTCTTTCTGGGCAATGATCGCCCGGGTGAGCCGGCTGTTCTCAAGATGGGTCCGCACCCGGGCCAGCACTTCCTCCGCCTGGAACGGCCGCGTGATGTAATCCACCCCGCCAGACTCGAAGCCCTCGATGACCGCGCGCGTTTCGTCCCTGGAGGTCAGGAAGATTACCGGGATGGCACGCGTGGCCTCGAGCTGCTTCAGTTGACGACAGGTCGCAAACCCATCCTTCCCGGGCATGATCACGTCCAGCAGCACCAGGTCGGGTTGCGCCCGTTGGGACACCTTGAGCGCGGTTTCGCCATCGGCCGCCAGGAGCACTTCGTAGCCGCAGGGCTCGAGGATTTCGCGCAGCAAGTTCCGGTTCGCGGGGATGTCGTCCACGACCAGAACGCTGCCGGGGCATGGGGAAGACGGGTGAGTAGTCATGACGAGATTTCGCATCGCTACACGGTGACGCGGTTCAGGAACTCGCTGACGGCGTCAAAATCGCCTTGCAACGCCAGGTGACGGAGATGCTCGGCGGCACGCCACTCCGGGTCGCCTCGCTGTTCCAGTTCCCCGAGGCCATGCTCCAATTGGGTCGCGCTGTGCCGGCTCGACGCCTGCAACAAACGTTCCCGCAAACCGGCCGGCCACGTGAGCTGCTCCGGCGTGAGGACCGGCCCTTGACCCGGCGGCATCACGGATTCCGGTTCGTACTCGAACTCGAGCTGTGCGACCCGATGCAAACAGTCGCACAGTTCCTCCAAACGAAATGGCTTCGCCAGAAACGCGTCGAACCCCGCCTTCAAGTACTCGTCTCGTTCGTGAGCCAGGACGGATGCGGAAACCGCCACCAGCTTGACGGTGCTCGTCTTCGGGTCTCCCCGGCTCAGACGGGCCACCTCCTGGCCACTTAAACCAGGCATGCGGATATCGAGAAACGCCAACTCGACGCGCTGCGTCCGCAGCGAATCGATCGCGCCCGGTCCGTCCTCGGCCAGAACCACATCGCAGCCCAGGTCGACCAACATGTTCCGGAGCACCTCGCGATTCTCCCCCACATCGTCCGCCACCAATACTCGGAAAGACAGACCCTTCCGCAGGCCGATGACGCGTCGCAAGGGGGCGATTGTGGCAGGTCTTGGCTGGACCGACGCCGCCGGCAGCGGCACCTCGAACTGGAAGGTCGCGCCCCGACCTGGCTCCGACGTGACCGCGATCCTGCCGCACATGAGTTCAACGTGCCGTTTCGCCAACGCCAGGCCCAGCCCCGTCCCGCCTTTCTTGGATCCGGCATTCGTTTGCTGGAACGGTTCGAAGAGCTTCGCCTGCTCTTCGGGCGAGATTCCGCACCCCGTGTCGATGACCTCGAATCGCACCCATGATCCGTCTCGTCCCCTCACCCCGGTCCTCTCCCCATCGGATGGGGAGAGGGTGTCCGCAGGACGGGTGAGGGGTCGCCGATCGACCTGCAGCGTCACGCCGCCGCGGTCGGTATGTTTCACCGCATTCGCCATGAGGTTCACCAGGACTTGCCGCAGCTTCGCTTCATCCCCGCGCACGTGTTGCGGTCCGTCTCCGTCCCAGCGCACCTCGAGGGCCAGTTGCTTCTCTTCGCACGGTGCCCGAAACAGATCCGCCACCCCTTCCACCAGCGCCTTCAAGTCGAAGTCCGAACGTTGCAGCTCCATCCGGCCGGCCTCGATCTTGGACAGGTCGAGGATGCTGTTGATCATCGCCAGGAGATGTTGGCCGCTCCTTTCGATCGTCTCGACGAACTGCCGGTGCCTGGACCCGAGATCCCGGGCACGGCGGAGGAGCTGGGAATAGCCGAGGATGGCGTTCATCGGGGTGCGAATCTCATGGCTCATGTTCGCCAGGAACGTGCTCTTGGCCCGGTTGGCCGACTCGGCCGCCTCCTTCGCTCGCTCCGCGCTCTGCCTGGCCTGCTCCAGGTAGTGCGCCCGCTCGACCAAGGCCAGGTTTCGTTCCCGTCGATGCTTGAACGCGATGCCCCCCAAAGTCAGTCCGGCCGCCAGCGACAAACCCAGCCCCCCCAGCAACGCCATCTGCCCGTAATCCGGTCGGATGACGAGCATCACCGTCGCCGGCGCCACCGGGGCATTCAGATCCTGGTCCACGGCGCGCACCCGGAACTTGTGCTCGCCATAGGACACGTTGGTGTACGTGATCTGCCCCTTGTAAATCGGGCGCTCGGTCGGATCATAGCCAACCATTTGACACAGGTAAGCCATGCGATCCGGGTGGGTTCGAAAGCTGGCGCCTTCAAACTCAATGAGCAGGCGCGGCGGCTTGCCGGCCAGCACAATCGGTTTGCTCATGTCCAACGGCCGGTCGGTGGTAACGCCGATAATGCGAATGCCCGGCGCGTTCGTGTGCATTCGATAATGCGTCAGGCCGTCCCTCGTCCCAATCCAGAGACTGCCGTCGGCATCCTCAGCCAGCGCGTCAATTGTGTCGCGGCTCAAGCCGTCGTGCCAGGACGATGCCTGGATCACGTTCAACTTGGCGTCGTAAACAGCGAGCCCGCCGCCCGCGGTCCCGATCCGCAGCCGCTGGCCCGACCGGTCCGGCAAGAGCGTGGTGATGTGATCGGCTGGTAGTCCGTTAGTGCGAGTGAACGACCGCCACTTCCCGCCATTGTAGCGCGAGAGCCCCGTCGTCGTCCCGATCCAGATCACGC
>CAYSPU010000057.1:0-22563 GCA_964432995.1 uncultured Verrucomicrobiota bacterium | reverse complement strand
GATCACGCTGCCCGGCCCCCTGGAGATGGCGGTCACATGATCGCCCGCCAAGCCGCTTGCCCGGTCATAGTTGATGAAGTTCGTCCCGTCATAATGGCTCACGCCTCGGTCCTCCGTGCCGATCCAGATGCCGTTCTGATCATCCAGACCAAGACAAGAGGTCGAGTCGCTCGGCAGCCCGTCCCGGGTCGTGAACAGGGTGCGGTTCCCATCCGCATCGTAGCGGCACACACCCTGCCCCGTCGGCAAGAGCCAAAGCGTGCCGGATGAAACCAGAGGCGCGTTCTGCAGTGGCGGGTTCACTCGTTGCCTCTCCGCCATGATCCGCCGCGCCGTCTCATCCGCGCCGCCGAGACCCCCATCTCGCCGTAGCAGGCTGACATCGGTCTCATGATTGACGTAGAGTTGGCCCTGGCTCCCCCGAAACAACCAGTGAATCCACTGGTTGGTGAACGCCGGGTCCTGTTCAAAACCAGCGCCACTCTTCCAACAAAGTCCTGAGAACGTGCCGACCACCAAACGCCCCTCCCACTCCGCCAGGGCAGTCACCTGGTTGTGTGGCAACCCGTCAGCCTGGGTATAGGTTACCCACGCCGGGTCCAGAACCTTGAGCCCACCCCCTTCGACACCGACCCACAAACGCCCTTCGCGACCCTCGAGCACCGTACGAACGCGCCCTTTGCCGAGCTCGGTCAGGGCCCCGAAGTCCTCAAACTTGCCCTCGCGGAACCGTAGCAGCCCCCAAGCCGTCCCGAGCCAGATCTGCCCCGCGTGATCTTCACAGATCGCCAGCACGGGGTTCTTGGGGTCGTAACCCTGGCCTTCGGAAAAGCGCTCCCACCGCTGACCATCGTAGCACCAGAGATAGCGCATGCCTCTCGGATCATCTTCGGCTCCCAAGGCAGCAACCCAAAGCCGCCCAGCCTCGTCCTCGAGCACGCACTCGACATCCTGGACAGCCACTGGGCACCTGATGGGAAGACGGAAGATGTTGTCATCCCACACCGCGATCTTGTGGCTGCAATACGAGCCCATCCAGAGACCGCCCCCGGCGCGCCTCGAGAGAATCGTCACAGAGAACGAAGGCAAACCGTCCTCCACCGTGAACCGGGTGAACTGACCCTGACCCGGATCGAAGCGGGTGACGCCCCCGGCCGAAGAGACGCATACCCGACCCAAGCCATCCACCGCGAGATCGTGCGGAAACTCCTCGTTGAACCCGTCGTCGCGGTCGTACCGACGAAACCCGCGCCGCTCCCGATCCAGACAAACCAAGCCCATGCCGTTGACGTCGGAGCCGGCGACGAACCAGAGGTTGCCCCCTTGATCTTCGACGATGCGCGGGACCACAGCGCTTACCGACACTCCCTGGATGTTATAGCTGGTGAAGCGTGCACCGTCGAATCGGACTAGGCCAGCCCCCTCCATCACGAGCCAGAGTTCTCCCCGCCCATCCTGCACCATCGCCAGAACGGTCGCGGAGGGCAGACCATCAACAACCCCGTACGTGCGCCATGATCCGTGCCGCCTTCCCCGACCTGCCTTCTGAACCTGACTGGGCTCAGCCGGGAACTCGAGTCCTGCCACCGGCTGGGCCACGAGTGTTACCTGCTCCTCTCTTCCAGGCTTTAGCTTCACCTCTGCATCTGTCCTCGGCTCATGTCCCCGCTCGTCCAAGCCTATCCGGTACTCTCCCACGGGCAGATCCACCGCGTAGCGGCCTGTTCCATCGGTGAACGCGTGGACTACCAAACCCGGCTCGTTGAGGGCTTCGATCCGAACCCGCTTACGCATCCGCGCCACTGGCCCTTGGTGCGGCTTCACCAGACCCCCGAGACGGCCTGTCTCCACATCGGGTCGAACCAGCAAAACCTCTCCTCGACCCGAGTGCCGCGCGTAGACGACGCCGTCAGCCCAACTCATCAACGTGCTTTGGCGACCCCCGCGAGCGTCCGCTACGTCGTCGACATCGTGAACGCGGAGGCCCAACTCGAGTTTCCGCATCGGAAGCAACTGGAAAGGGCTCTGGCTTGTCGCGGTGAGCTCCGTGAGGTCAATGCGAAATTCGTACGAACGCCAGTCAACACCGGATCGTGCTTCGGCCTTGAAACCGCGCGCTGGTCCGTAACTGGCGATGGCCCCGGGAAGAACATTCACCGTTTGGGCGAGCCCCCCGGGGGCCGGCTCCTTGTCCCGTAGGAAGCCCAAGATCAGGGGATCAACCCCTGCGCCCGGCAGAGCGACCACCACCACCACCAAATCGTTTGTGTAGAACACATCCGACCCATCGTCCGGCTCCGGCTCGTCCGCGTCCTGTACCTCCACCGCGACGTAGAGCGCGTTCTCTCGCGCATTGTAGCCCACGCGGAAGTCCGCGGAATAGTCCTGGGCGTTCCGCGGCACGCCCAACAGCGGCGCGGCGATGGGGTACCGCGGCAGCCCGGCAGGCCAGTCCGAGAGATCCCCGTCGATCCGAATGCCCTCGATGGGGTAAGCCAGGGCCAGACGGCTGTTAACGGGCTCGGCCGCGCGGCAGTGGATCCCCACGAGACTGCCAAGGACGGCCGCCAGAACGGTTTGGCGCCAGGCGTTACCCACAAAACTGGTAGGGCGCGATCTCCGCATCGCGCCGGAGACAAGTGGTCTGGAGACTGCGTTGTGCGGCGCCCTCGGAGAGGTCGCCCTACCTTTCATGCGAAGCGGTATCGCAGGATGGGCAGGGGGATTCATGCTGAGCCCTCACATCCTACGGCAGGACGCACCTCAGGATCACGGACAGCCAAACGCTCAACGTTCAACGTCCAACGCCCAACGTTCAACCAGACGATCCGTTGAATGTTGGAAGTGGAGCGTTGGACGTTGAACGTTTGGCTCATCGTGATTCAGCCTCGGTTTACTTCATCGGCCCTCGACTCGGCTCGAGTCCACCAGCGGCTCGCGGCATCCGCTTTGCGTTCATAACAGTTGGCTCAGGAACGTCCTGGCCGGAACCACCACGGGCTGATGCACGCCAAAGCAGTCGGCCCCCTCATAGGCGAGTTTCATGACCACTTGAAACGCGTGACTCGCCTTGGTCTGCGCCTGGAAGTGCGCCAGCGGCGTGTGAAGCGGCTGTCCCGTCGCAGGAACGGTTCCGGGAATTTGCCATGCTCCCACAGCGCATCCCAGTCCGCCGACGCCACCTCGGCTGGCGGCTGGATCTCCTGCGCCGGCAGGTCCGTCCTCGCGCTCTCGCCCGCACTCCACGGATGCATGCGGTATAACAGGTAGCGCCCCATCAAGCTGTCGCCGTCCCGACGGAACACATCCAGACGGGAGCTGCCCGTCACCAGCACCCGCACGCGGCTGCCATACGTGTCGAAAAAGCCCTTCAGCAGTGTCTTCCACTTGCTGTGTTTATGGAGTTCGTCGAACACGGCGACCGGCCGCCGAGCCCGCAACCGGTCCAACGCCAAGACCTGCGCCAGCGCGGCTGGCCCCCGCAGGAACTGCCGCCGATCATCGGTGCTGTCCCGGTCGAGATAGGCGTCACCGAGGGATCGGCAGACGGTGGTCTTGCCAACCTGACGCGGCCCTGAAAGCAGCGCCATCTGGCGGTGCCGCTCCACATGTTCCCGGAGGACAGTGGTGTAGAGGCGTGGGCGTCCGGGCATGAGTCCAATATCACTCTCATTGTAAAGCGGTCCAGACCGTTTTTCGACGGACACGACGACGGCGTCAGGCCAGATGCCTAAAGCCTTCTGCTCAAAGCCGCCCCCGATAGTCCCGGCGTTGGAGGAGGGACCAACTCGGGGGCACCGCTTTTCGCTGAAGGATTCGCAGTCCGCCTTGCAAAGGCCTATTTCTTCGTCTTACCGACCGTGGTGATCGTGCCTTCGAAGAGCGCCACTCCACCGGGGAGTACTTCGCCGTGGTCGATCGTGCCCGTGGCCCCGGCAAAACGCCCGGTGCCAAGTTCCGGCACAAACTCCAGGTTCACAATGTAGCTCCCGTCAGCTTGGGGAATGAAATAGCCCTGCACGACGAACTGATTGCCATCCGCAGCGACCTCGTACTTCATGATGTACGCAATGATGCCTGCTTCCGGGTGCTCGGGGTCCCTCGGAAACACGGCCTCAAGCAGAAGCCCGCTTCCGTGTCCTCCAACGTTGCTGTGAGAGACGGGAGCATTCACCCCCGCCCAGACCTCCGTTCCATACTGCGCCCGCGCATCCACAAAGAGCTGCTGCTGGAAGGAGCCGGGAGTAACAGGGTTGAGGAAGTACTCCTTGAAGGTCTCTCGGAACGGTTTGGTGGCGCCGTGGTGGCTTGCGTTGGGCGACATCGCACAGACAAGTCCGACGACGGCCACTAGGCCGCCCCAACGAACGATAGGATCGATATGTTTCATACTTGCTTCTTTGAGTCTTCGCCGCGCACCGATCCGGTCCGCCGGAGGTGACCGGCGAACCGAATGGCCCCGGCTTTGGGTTTTGTCACCCCGATGACCGATGCGGGGATGGGCCTGTCACTGGGGTAATCGGCTTGGTGCCGTACGGATCCGCAGGCCCCAGGCGCTTACGGTTTCGTCCCTGTCACGAAGAAGTTGTCCACGATCAGATCGTGGGTGGTTGCGCTCTGGTCTGGACTTTCGACGTACAAAGCCATCCATCCCTCGGAGTACAAGGTGCGCGTGGCCTGCAGTGGTTCGCCGATCTGTTGCCCGGTGGCTAGCTGCACGACACGAGACTGGAGCGTCGATCCGACCCCCGACAATTCGAGACGGTACGGAGGCGCGAATTCTGCAGTGTTGAACACCGGACCCTGAATCTCTTGCTGCCCATTCCAGAGCGCGTAACCGACTCTGCCAGGGGCACCGGAATTGAAAGTGAGTAGGACGCCGTTCCCCACGGATGCAGTGGAGGGGTTGTTTGGCGTGAATATGCCGTTAGCCATAATGGCGAAAGTGCACCAGTTATCTCCACTAGCCGTGAAATCCAGGATGTCCACCGATGCATAGAAGTCCCGGACCACAACTTCTTCCGGCGGGCGGGCCAGGAAACCCAGCTCCGTAGGTCCCAAGCGGCGTATGCGCATCGTGCCGTTGGCGACCGTGATCTCGTCGTTGGGGTCCGTCCAAACCATTTCCCACGGAGTCCGGCTCGCGAACGGCTGCTTGGGTTCGCTGAAGTCATCGATGAACTGGGTGCCCGGCACGAGCTTCCAGAAGCGGCAGGCATTGGCAATCGGCACCGCCGTGCTCAATTGGCCGAATCGCGTGTAAATAGGCTCCCGGCAGGGTGTCCACACGGCATCACTGGCAAGCGACTCAGCGCCGACAGCGATTTGTCCTTCCCCCATGTTGGCCGACCAGGAAAGCAGCACAGAATTAATCCGCGGCGCGTCGTAAACCTCATACTCGAGATTATCCAGCCGCATCTCCAACGGGGGCGGTTCAGTCGGGATGATCTGCCAAACACCCGCGGCGGCATAGGTGAAGTCCGTGTAGGGCGCACCCTCGTCCGCAGTCCAGATCCCCATCCCGTGCGGATCCGGTAGCGGCACTGGTGCATCCTGTCCCGGTCCGTCCGTGAACGACCGTTCGTAAAGCGTCGCCCCCGCGTTGCCCTTGTTTACCACCCTCACGGTGATGCCTAGGCCGTTGTCGGTCTTCCTGAAGGCGAGCCGAACGGTGACGTTTGTTGGGAATGGTGATTCCACCGTGTCCCAATAGAACACGGTCAGGTTCCCGCCCGCCCTGTACTTCGTCAAAGCGACTTCGTTTCGATCGACCATCACGGCGTAGGCGGAATCCGCGCCACCGGTCAGACCGCCACACCCGAGCACCAGAAACAGATCATCGGCGCTGGCGTGGACCAAATCCATGCGCAGTTCGAGCGTGCGGCCCTTATCCAGGCTGCCCGCGGACAGGTCGGGGACCGGCCAGTAAACGTTGTCATACGTCAGCAGCGCGTCGTTGGGTGGACTGGGCACGGGGGACGGCCTGGAGACAACGAGTTGCCCGCCGGTCACGTCCCACGTGAAGTAGTCCATCCCGCCACCTCCCGCACTGAACTTCACTCCGTCCTCGAAATCATCGATGACGGCGGCGTTTAACAGGGACGCCGACCATGCGCCGAGCGCCACCACGGCAATCCACGCGGCGGCTCGGCGGCCTCCCCTCAACCGGAATAGGGTGCGCGCGAATGTGCTGAGTTCTGTTTTCATATGGGTTTCTGCGGTCTGCTTTCTGGCGGCGTCATTCCGGCTTCTCCCGATTTCCTGCTTCGCCCATTCCAATGGGCACGGGCGCCTTCAACAACGCACGCACTTGCTCTCTTCTCCCGCCCTCCCGCCCGCCGGCAGGATGGACCTGCCTCGCCCCCGCACGGACATCGTCGGCAAGCGCTTCGCCGAGAACCTCCCCTGACGCCAACGAGCGAATGGCCGGATGAATCGAGCGGTCCTAAGGCATGGACTGGGCCAACTCCGAACCCGCGTCGGTCATTTACTGATAGGGCTGTTGTCTGGAGCACAGACCGACGAACCGCGGAAAGCAGTTGCAGACGGACAACGCATCACACCTGCGGGTCTGGCACGCGGCTCGGATCCTCTTGGGCCTTCCGGGAAGTTGCAGGCTCAGGCATGGGAAGCTCTGACATCCAACGGTTTGATGCGCCATGGGGACCATGAACCACCGAACGCTCAACGCTGAACGTCCAACGTTCAACATTCAACTGGGGGGGGGAAGTTGTACGTTGAGCGTTGAGCGTTGAGCGTTGAATGTTGAATGTTGAACGTTACGGCTCATGGAGAGACCACCACGCCGCTTGGCGCATTCCGCCGCCCTACTCAAGACGGCTACTCCAATCCCGCGCTGCGGCCTTGACTAGGTCTTGAGTAGTTTGAGTAGCGGCTTCGCGGAACAACCGCCCTGCATCCGGTAAGAGACGACCTCTGAAACTGGGGCGCTGCTCCGCTGCGGTAATCGCTGCGCCCGGGGACGGGCGCACTCCGTTCTGAACGCCGACGCAGCTCCACGGGGGCAGTGGCTGGATGCACCCAGGCTTGAACACCTTCCGTCGGAGACGCGGATCACGCCTAGCCGGCACATTTCACAGCCCCGCGGTGCACCGGTGCGGGGTGTGCCCCCAGGGTGCGCCGTATGCCGGCTAGCACCAGCGCGTCGGCGAGCCGGGGGCAAATCGGCTCGCCGCGGCAGGGGGATTGAGTCCGCTGCGACTCCCTCCTGCGCGGCGAGTCGCTGCTTGACAAATCCCGGCGCGACCTCGCTGATACTATGCTGTTCTCACAGAGCTGCACCCGTTCCCGCTCCGTCGCGGATGGGTCGGATCAGCGGCGGGCACCGCCGATGCTCCGTCCGATGGGCGGCGGCGAGTCTTCGGCCCTGGAGCATGGGTCGGGTAAGGTCCGAGAGCATATGGCCAGACCGGTGACCATTAGCATCGCGGGAGCGGAGCGGGATGCGGAGGCCGCAGCCTCCATCCGGGACTCTCTCGGGGAGCTTTTCAGATCGGACGAATCGGGATCCGTCCGATTGCATCTGATCGAGGGGCTCAAGGCCGAAGGGGTCCGCGAGCAGCTCAGGCGATCCAGGGCCGACTTGGCAGTGATCATCCTTCAGGCCGTCTCGGGAAAACTGGAGCAGAGCCATCTCAGTGCGGTGAGCAGCGCCTGCCTGGAGTGCCCGGTCATCGCCGTCGTGCCCGAGGTTGCTCCCCAGCAATCGCTGGCGCTTCTGGAAGCGGGCGCTTCCGACTTCGTGTTCACCCCGGTGCGCGCGGCGGACCTGGTGCCACGCGTGGTCCGATGGATCCAACCGCGCGAACCCGAGGAGGTCTTTGTCGGTCGCCTCAAGCAGGCCATGGGTTCCTGTCAGATCCTGAGCCGGAATCCCGCCATGCTGGCCCAACTCGCCAGACTGCCGCTCGTGGCGGGTTGCGACGCCACTGTTCTGATCTCGGGCGAGACCGGCACGGGCAAGGAACTGTTCGCCCACGCTGTCCACTACCTGAGTCGCCGGGCCTCCGGCCCCTTTGTGGCGGTCAACTGCGGCGCCATACCGGCCGAACTGATCGAGAACGAACTCTTCGGGCACGAGGCCGGGGCCTACACCACGGCCAGCACCCCGCAAGCCGGCCTGCTCCAGGAGGCCGGCGAAGGCAGCCTGTTCCTCGACGAGATCGACACCCTGCCGCTTTCCCTGCAGGTGAAGCTCTTGCGCTTCCTGCAGGACAAGGAATACCGGCCACTCGGCTCCAGCAAGCCGCGCCGCGCCGATGTCCGAATGATCGCCGCCTCCAACGTCTCGCTGGAAGACGCCATGGGCGCAGGTCGCCTGCGGCAGGACCTCTTCTATCGCCTGAGCGTGCTCTCGATCGACTTGCCGCCGCTGCGCGAACGTCCGGAAGACATCCCCCTGCTGGCGCGCCATTTCCTGGAGAAGTATGCGACCGAATTCAGCCGGCCAGCCCGCGCGCTTTCCCCGGGCGCCATCCGCACGCTCCAGAGTCACGCCTGGCCAGGCAACGTCCGCGAGCTCGAGAATGTCATCCAACGCGCCGTGTTGCTCGGTGAGACGTCAACCGTGGACGCCCATCAGCTCAACCTGCAATCCCGTCCGTGTGCCTCGGCCGGCACCTCCTTCAAAGACCTGAAGTCCCAGGCGGTCCAGGATTTCGAACGGCACTACCTGACCGACCTGCTCCGCGCGCACGAAGGGAACATCTCCGCCGCCGCCCGGGCCGCCGGCAAGAACCGCCGCGCCTTCTGGGAACTGCTGCGAAAGCACCAACTCATCCCCCCGCACGCACCCCCCGGTTCTGATTCTCGCAAGTCGACCCGCCGCGGCCCTCTCCCCTCGGCCCCGCCTTCATCTTAGATTCCGCCGTCTTCGTCCGTGGCGCCCAAGGGCGCCTCGAGGCATCCGGGTGGTTGGACATTTGGCCGCCTCCCCGTGGACAACCTTGTCCTAGCCCGTGAAGACCGCACGCCCTTGCGAGGTTGGGCCTCCTCTGCCGGCGGGGCGCTCGAGTCACTCGGCTGTTCTTGTCCTGCTGGCTTGCGCCCGACGCAACGCTCGGCGCGGATCAGCGGCGGATCGCAGCGAGTCCAACACCCCTGGAGGGAAGGCCTTCGCCGTGCCCCGGGTGCGATTGAGCCAGACGCCCGACCTCGAGGCGCGGCGCTGGTATCATCCATGCTCGACTTCGCATCCGGTAACCCGGCGCATGATGTCACCCAGCGGCAGCGGCTTGTCTCCGGTGGCGCGGGAGATCCTGGAGTATTTCCGGCGGCATCCCAAGGCGCAGGACACAGTCGAAGGCATCAGTGAATGGTGGTTCCAGCAACGGCGCCTGCGGCCTTCGGTCGCGGAAACAAAGGCCGCGCTGAACGAGCTGCTCGTCAGGGGATCGGTTTCGGTCCGACGCGGCCGCGATGGACGAGTCCGCTACTGCAGCAGCGTTCCCAAGCGGCGCGCCGTGCGTGACCGGGTGAAGGCCGGCGCGGCACGACAGGCGGCGCCAGCCGCGCCGCACACGGCGCGAGCCCGGGCTGGCCGGGAACACTAGACTATGGATTTCTGGGAAGAGACCAACTGGTTTGCGATCCACACCAAACCGCACCAGGAGCAGTTGGCGGCGGCTCGGCTGCGGCAGCTCGATCTTGAGGTCTTCCTGCCGCGCCTCCGGCAAGACCAGTTCGTCTGCGGCGTGCCGCGGCTCGTCGTCAAGCCGTTGTTCCCGGGGTATCTTTTCGCCCGGTATTGTCCGTTGGTTTCAGGCGAGGCTGTCCGTTACGTCCCCGGCGTCTTGCGGGTGGTGGGCAGTGGCAAGTCGTTGATCCCGCTGGAACCAGAGATCATCGCCAGCATTCGGGAGCGGATTCAGTCGGACGGTTTCGTCCGGCTGCAACCGCGCACGTTCCGGCCTGGAGAGAAGGTGAGGATCGATCAGGGCCCCTTTGCGGGTTGGATGGCCCAGGTCGAGCGGGAATGGGACGATGGCCGGCGGGTGGCCATCCTGCTTGGGGTGCTGCAGCAAGCGCGCCTGGTGATTGACCGGCACTGGATAGAGTCCGTCGAGGCGGGTTGAAGCGCTACTTGCAGTGCGGTCGAGAAGCACCGGCGATTGCCGGAGTGCGGAGCTTTTGTCGCTTTCCCTTCGCGCCATCTGCCTCTGAGGGAGAGTCACCCAAGATCTCGTGATCCGAGGACGGCCTCTCTCTCCCGGGCTCGCACGAGAACGATCCAAGAAACCACGCCGTAATCACAAAGGAAAAACATGCCAACGTCGCCCACGTATCCTGGAGTCTACATCGAGGAGGTGCCCAGCGGGGTGCGCACCATTGCCGGTGTCGCCACCTCCATCACCGCCTTCATCGGCCGGGCCGCCCGCGGCCCGGTGAACGAACCAACCACCATCGCCAGCTTCGCCGACTTCGAGCGTCGCTTCGGCGGGGTATGGGAAAAGAGCATGCTGGGTTACGCGGTGCGGGACTTCTTCCTGAACGGCGGCACGGAGGCCATCATCGTGCGCCTCGCCCACGACGAGGAAACCGCAACCGTCACCCTCGACGTGGACGCCAGCCCCGTCGAGACACTGGTCCTCGAGGCCGCCAGCCCCGGCGACTGGGGCAACAACCTCTTCGTCACGGTGGATCACGACACGGAAGACCCCACTGCCCCGGTCTCCTCGCCACCTGAAGCCACCGACACCACCCACTTCAACCTCAAAGTCGAAGAGCGCGTCGACGGCGAGGTGCGACAGGCCGAGCAGTTCCTGAACGTGTCCCTCGAGGAGTCATCCGCCTCCTACCTCCCGCGCGTGCTCGAAGAAAGCTCTTCCCTGATACGGGTTGGCAAAGAGACGGACGGGACCTGGCAGACCTGGACCGGTCGTCCGAGTGTGACGGACGAGAATGGGGAGCAGGCGGAGGACGGCGAGGACGGGGATGACCTTGAAACCGAGGACTACTGCGGCGACGGGACCGAGAGCGGGAAGACCGGCCTCTACGCGCTCGAGAAGGCCGACCTCTTCAATCTCTTGTGCATTCCCCCTCCCCAACGCGACGGCGACACGGATCCCTCCGTGTACCAGGCCGCGCTGAGCTACTGCGTAAAGCGGCGCGCCCTGCTGATCGTGGACCCGCCCCTGAGCTGGGGCGCTTCGGCCGCCGAGGTCACCTCGAGGCCCATCTCCGGGCTGAGCGCCCTGGGGCTCACCGGTAAGGACGCTCGTAATGCGGCTCTCTACTTCCCGCGCGTGAAGCAGCCCGACCCCAACCTCGACCAGCAGACACAAACCTTCGTCCCCTGCGGCATCATCGCGGGCGTCATGGCGCGGACGGACGCCCAGCGCGGCGTGTGGAAGGCCCCGGCCGGTCTCGACGCCAGCCTCAACGGCATCCAGGGGCTCCAGGCCAATCTCACCGACGCCGAAAACGGCAAGTTGAACCCTCTCGGCATCAACTGCCTCCGCGCGTTTCCCGTCAATGGCCGCGTCGTCTGGGGAGCGCGCACGCTCCGCGGAGCCGACCAACTGGCCGACGAATATAAGTACATACCTGTACGCCGCATGGCGCTCTTCCTCGAGGAGAGTCTCTACCGCGGGACCCAGTGGGTGGTCTTCGAACCCAACGACGAACCGCTGTGGGCGCAGATCCGGCTGAACATCGGCGCCTTCATGCACAACCTCTTTCGCCAGGGGGCATTCCAGGGAAAGACACCTGCGGAGGCGTACCTGGTGAAATGTGACAAGGAGACCACGACCCAGAACGACATCAACCTGGGCATCGTGAACATTCTGGTCGGCTTTGCACCCCTCAAACCGGCCGAGTTCGTCATCATCAAGATTCAACAACTGGCCGGACAAATCGCCACCTAGAACCGGAGGCACCTATGGCTACGTTCACTGTGAACAGCACCCGATTCGATCCTTACAAGAACTTCAAGTTCCGCGTCAAATGGGACGGCAAGTATGTGGCGGGCGTCAGCAAATGCAGCGCCCTCAAACGCAGCACCGAACTCGTCGAACACCGCGAGGGGGGCGACCCGAGCAGCAGCCGGAAGTCGCCCGGTCGCACCAAATACGAAGCCATCACGCTCGAACGCGGTGTGACCCACGACACGGAATTCGAGAAGTGGGCGAACAAGGTCTGGAACTACGGCAGCGGCTTGGGGAGCGAGGTGTCCCTGAAGGACTTCCGCAAAGACCTCATCATCGAGGTGATGAACGAAGCCGGCCAGAAGGCCATCGCTTACAAGGTCTATCGCTGCTGGGTTTCCGAGTTCCAGGCCCAGGCCGACCTCGACGCCAACGCCAACGCCGTCCTCATCCAGTCCATCAAACTCGAGAACGAAGGCTGGGAGCGCGACTACGATGTCACCGAGCCCACCGAAGCCTCCTTCACCGAGCCAAGCTAGACCCCGGCATTCCATGAACATCGAGAAGGCTCTGCAGAAACACCGGGACCGCCTCCTTCGTCTGCCGAATGTTTCCGGAGTCGGCATCGGGGAGAAGGACGGCACGGCTGTCATTCTCGTCTTCGTCAAGGAGAAGCTCGCAGAGTCGAGATTGCGGCCGAATGAGATCGTGCCGCGCGCACTGGAAGGGCACCGGACGGATGTTTGTCTGGAAGTGCGCGTCGGTTTCGCGCCCTGAATCCACAAATCACAACGCAAGAAAGGAGCACTCATCGCATGCCTGCCAAGCCAACAAAGCCAGTCAACATCGGAGCGGCCAATCCCTACGTCCTGGCCGAACTCAAACTGGGTCGCCGTGTCAACTGGCAACGCCACTCCGACCCGCGCAAGCTGATGTCGGAGACCTTGGGTCTGCCGTACGAAGACATCTTCAACCCGCGCTGCAGATCACCGATCTTCGCAGGCAAGGAGACGGCCCCCGCCCGCGGGGGGAAGCCCGCAGTTCGATCCGCACCGCCTGTCGAGGTCGGAGCGGTCAACTGGTCCGATCCGGGCGACTTCTTTGAAGAAGCCGCCGAGTTCTCGGATCCCGTGCAAGGCGGAGTCGGTGACTGTTACTTCATCGCCGCCCTGGCCTCCGTCGCCTGGGCCCTGCCCTTTGTGATCGCCCAGCGCACGCGCGCGACAGGTCCCAACCAGCAGGACTTTGTCGACATGATCGAGTTCTACAGCGGATCCAAAAAGGTCCAGGTCGAGGTTACCGAGAAGCTCCCGCTCACCTCCCCGGGCAACTTCTACATGTATGCGCGTTCCAGCGAAGCGGGCGAGATCTGGCCTGCCGTCTACGAGAAGGCCTATGCGAAATGGCGCACGAATCACACGGGTGACACACCAAATATCGCGCTCATTGCCGGCGGCGATCCGGTCGGAGCCCTTGCTCAGCTCACGGGGTGGACCCCCTACTACTACTCATGCCCCAGCCTGACAGCGGATGCCATCTATCAGAAGGTCCGGGAGAACTGCCTGAGTCGGAAGACCTTCAACCCGATGGTCGCCTGGACCTACTGCAAGCCGCCGGCCGGCGTCAACTATGGAAGCGCCCACATCGCCGGTTGCCACGCCTACTCCCTCCTCGGCTGGAACTACGTGAACGGCAAGAAGTACGTCGTCCTGCGCAACCCTTGGGGCAACTACGAAGCCATCACCGGGGTGAGTGGCGGCAGTTGGGTGGCGTATGACGGCTCGTTCTGGCGCACCATCGCCCTGGCGACCAACGATGGCACTTTCGCGCTCGAAGTCGATGTGTTCAAGAAGTACTACGCCGGCTTCGGTTTCGCAAAGAAGCCGTAGGCACTGCGAGGCAAAGTCCATTCAGAGCTGGCTGGCAGCTCGGCCTTCCGCCCACCCTGATCCGTGTGCAGCTCAGACCCTGACCGTCGCCCGCGCCCCCTGCCGGTCGAGTTGTTGGCGCTCTGGGAGCGGGCGGGCGCGCAATCCCTCCTCGGCCAGGGGCTGCTGCTGTTGACCGCGTGGCTCAGGCAGCCCGTGGAGGAGATCGCCCGGCTCACAATCGGCCAGCGCGACTTCGCTCTGCTCAACCTTCGGGCGGCCCTCTTCGGTCCGGAAATGGCGGGGCTCACCGCCTGCCCCGCCTGCAAAGAGGAGATCGAGGTGCGCGTGAACGCCGACGAGCTCGCCTCGGTGCCGTGGAACGAAGGCGGTGAACCGTTCATGGTCGTCCGCGACGGCTATGAAGCGAGCTTTCGGCTGCCGACGAGCCGGGACCTCGCCGCCCTGCCCGCGGACGCAGAGCCCCGTTCCAACCGGCAACGTCTCCTCGAAAGCTGCCTCCTCGGTGTCCGGCGGGCCGGCGTGGAGATCCCGAGTCAACAACTGACGGAGACCCTGATCCTCTCCATCACCGACCGCATGGCCGAGGCGGACCCACTCGCGGACATTCAGCTCCGCGCCCAATGCCCGAAGTGCCACCACCGCTGGGAGGTGCCGTTGGACATCGTCTCGTTCCTGTGGAGTGAGATCAGCGCCTGGGCCCAGCGCTCACTGACGGAAGTCCACCTGCTGGCCTCGGCCTACGGCTGGAGCGAACACGACATCCTCGGCCTCAGCCCTGCCCGCAGGCAGTTCTACCTGAAACTCGTCAACGGATGAGCGACTTCCTCGAACGCCTCATCGCCAGGACCCTCGAGCCCGCCTCGGCCTTGAGGCCGCGGGTTGGTGGTGCGCGCCCATCCGCTCCGATGGCAGCGCCGATCGTCGTCGATCCGCTGTTCCCGGAGACCGCTCCGGGTCCGAGGATGGACGACTCGCCGCGAGGCTCGCAGGCCGCCTCGATGACCTCGGCACCGGGCTTTCGGGGCGGCGGCGCGCTTCGGACCCCGGTGCCGGCCACCGACAGTCGGTCCCCCGATACCGAAGGGCCACGTCAGGAACCGGCACCGCCGCCCGCCACGTCGCCGTCGGCCTCCACTCGCAATGAGGCCTTGCCTCCAATGCCTCCTGCGGAAGCAACACCGACGGAAACGCATCCCCCGCGGGTTCCCGCCGGCGGATCGGCGCCCATGGTGCGGCCGGGTGCAACTCCCTACCGGCCTGAGGGTGCGGTCCCGAGCATCCAACCGCCCCGTCCGGAGCAACCCAGCCTGCTCGACCAAGCATCGCCAGAGCCGCCTGCGCCGATCAACGGGGCCTCCCCAACCTCGGCTGCGCAAGCGACGCCGGGCGCCGTGCTGGAGCCGGTCTCCGGGCACCGGCCGGTCTCCAGCCCCGGCCCGGCCACGGACACTCCGCTGGAGCCGCCCGTCGCACCACCAGCCACCTCGATCGAAACCTTCCGCCGCCGCGTCCATACCGCGCGAGCCGCCACCACCGCAGATGCGGCGGCGGTCCGCATCTCCCCGCCTGAGCCGACGCCGTCGGCCGCCGGAGAGTCCTCGTCGCGCGTGGCGGACAACCGCGCGCCCGCGCCCCCCGTCTCGGTCACCATCGGCAGGGTCGAAGTGCGCGCCGTGCTGACCCCATCCGTTGCCCCGAAGCAACCCCCTCTCCCGCGGCCCCGGCTGTCGCTTGACGATTACTTGAAAGCACGCCACCCCTCCCGGCGATGAGCAACGCCCTGGCCATTGCCTCCGTGACCGCCGTGTTGAAAGACTTGCTCGACAACGGCGTCGTCGACAACAGCCTCTCTTCGACAGTGGGCGAAGTCACTGTTTCCGTGCTGCCGCCCGACCGCATCGAGCTTGATCCCGAGAAGGGCAGGAGCCAGCTCAACCTTTATCTGTACCAGGTCTCCCCCAACCCCGGCTGGCGCAACGTCGGGCTGCCGTCACACAACGACCGGGGGGAACGCGTCAGCAATCCGCCCCTGGCGCTGGACCTCCATTACCTTCTCACCGCTTATGGCACGCATGATTGCCATGCCGAGATCCTGCTCGGGTACGGCATGCAGTTGCTGCACGAAACGCCCGTCTTGAGCCGCGAGCTCATCCGCACCGCATTGGCTCCAACTGCGTCGCTGCCAGTCACCACCGGTCTGCCAGCCAACCTGCAAGCCCTGACCAACTCCGACCTCGCCGAACAAGTCGAACAGATCAAGATCACACCCGAGACCCTGAGCACGGAAGAACTCGCGAAACTCTGGACCGTCTTCCAAGCGAAATACCGTCCGACGGCCGCCTATGTGGTTTCCGTGGTGTTGATCGAGAGCCAGCGCCCGACTCGATCCGCCCTGCCCGTTCGGGCCCGGAAGCTCTACGCAGTCCCGTTTCGCCATCCGGTCATCGAACAAATCCAGTCCCAGGCCACCGACGACGCGCCGATCCTCTCGAACGAGCCCATCCTAGCCGGGCACCTCCTCGTCATCCGCGGCCAACAGCTCCGCGGCGAGGAGACCATTGTCCGCATCGGCGGGATCGAGGCTGCTCCCGACAGCGCCGATGTGACCGACACCCGGATTGTCGTGGCGCTTCCGGCCGGGCTCGAAGCCGGCATGCAAGGCGTCCAAGTCGTTCACCGTCTGTTGATGGGAGAACCGCCCGTCTCTCATCACGGCGTCGAGTCCAACCTGACCGCCTTCGTGTTGCGTCCGCGGATCGTTGAACCGATCGGCGTGTCGGACGTGGTGGACATGGGCGGCGGCCTGCGCTCCGCCACAGTCCAACTGACCGTCGCCCCGGACATCGGTCCGAGCCAGCGTGTCGTCCTGCTCCTGAATGAGTTGGTCACCTCGATGGCCAGCCCTCCTGAGGATGCGCCGTCACCACGGGCCTACAGCTTCCCCGCTCCCTCTTTGGCCCTGGCAAGCCCGCCAGGTCCCAGCGCCACGGTTTCAGTCGCCATCGACGACGTCCAGGCCGGCACCTACCTCGCGCGCCTTCAGGTGGACGGCGCGGAAAGCCCTCTGGGCTCCGACGCAACCGGCCGCTTCACCTCGCCTCAGGTCGTCATCCCGTGAAACCACCCGCCCCCAGCCACTGGCTCGAGGCCAATCAGCAGCACCTGATGGCACGGCTGAACTCCGTGCGCCGCGCCCTCGAACTGCGCCTGGATCGCGACCGCAACCCGCCGCCCCTCTCCTCGTCCGCGCAATCGCTCCCGCCGGAATCCACCCCTCCCGATCCGGACGCAGAACCTCCAGCCGCCCCCGCCAAAACGGGATCACCGCCCGAACCGCTGTTCGCGCTCGACGTGGGGTGCGCTGCGTTCGGCCTTTCGCCGTTTGAACGCGATCTCCTCCTGCTCTGCGCCGGGCCAAGCTTGGACTCGAAGTTCGGCGGGTTGATCGCCGCACTTCAGGGCGACAGCCGGAGCACGAGTCCAACCTTCAGTCTGGCCCTTGGCACCTTGCCGGGTGCCCACTGGAGCGCGCTGTCGCCCGCCGGACCACTCCGCCGCTGGCACCTCCTGGAAGTCGGCAGTGGAGAAATCCTCACGAATGCTCCGCTGCGGATTGACGAGCGGGTGCTCCACTTCCTGACCGGGGTCAACGGTCTCGACGACCGGCTGCAGGCTCTGGTGCAACCCATCGGCCCGGCGGACGATCTGCCGGCCTCCCAAACGGACCTGGCCCGGCGCATCGCCCGCGTCCTGACCCGGGGCCGGCCGGATCGCGTCCTGCCGATCATCCAACTCGGAGGCTCCGACCCGGCCGGCCGGCGAACGGTCGCCGCCGCCGCCTGCACGGCCCTGGGCTTCTGTCTCCACGCGCTCCGCGCTTCCGACGTGCCGGTAGCAGCCCCCGAACGGGACAGCCTCGCCCGACTCTGGGAACGCGAGGCCGTGCTCGGCCGGGCCGCACTCCTGCTCGAACTCGACGAGATGGAAGAGACCGAGCTTGCCCGCGGGGTGGCGCCGTTCCTCGACAGCATCCGCGGCCTCGTGCTCGTGAGCAAACGGGATCCGTGGCGGGCCCGCCACAGGCCCGTCCTGCGTTTCGAGGTGACCAAACCCACTCTCGCCGAGCAAAAACAGCTCTGGGAGCAAACCCTGGGATCCGCCTCGGAATGCCTGGACGGGCAGTTGGAACGCATCGTCACCCAATTCAGTTTGAGCGCCGACGACATCCGCGCGACCAGCGCCGCCGTTCTCCAGGGGGACCCACCGGCCGAATCCGGCGCGTTGCCGGCACGGCTATGGGAACTCTGCCGGGAGCACACCCGTCCCCGACTCGATGATCTCGCCCAGCGCCTGCCGCCCGTCGCCAACTGGGACGACCTCATCCTGCCCGAGGAACAGCTCCGGGTCCTGCGCGAGATCGCGGCTCAGGTGCGCCAGCGTTTCCGCGTCTATGACGTCTGGGGATTCTCGGCCAAGTGCAATCGTGGGTTGGGGATCAGCGCCCTGTTCGCCGGGCCGAGCGGGACCGGAAAAACGATGGCCGCCGAGGTCCTGGCCCGTGAACTCGAACTCGATCTCTACCGCATTGACCTCAGCCAGGTCGTCAACAAATACATCGGCGAAACCGAGAAGAACCTGCGCCGCGTGTTCGACGCGGCCGAAGACAGCGGCGTGATCCTGCTCTTCGACGAGGCCGACGCCTTGTTCGGCAAACGCAGCGAGGTCCGAGACAGTCACGATCGCTACGCCAATATCGAAGTCAGCTACCTCCTGCAGCGCACGGAAGCCTACCGCGGCCTCGCCATCCTGACCACGAACCTCAAGACCGCTCTCGACACGGCCTTCCTGCGGCGCATCCGGTTCGTTGTCCAGTTCCCTTTCCCGGACGCCGCACTGCGCGCGGAGATCTGGCGACGCATCTTCCCGGCCAACACCCCGACGGAGGGCCTGGACCCGCGCAAGCTGTCGTGCCTCAACATCCCCGGCGGGAACATCCGCAACATTGCCCTGAACGCGGCCTTTCTCGCGGCCGACGACGGCCAGTCCGTGCGCATGAGTCACATCCTCCGCGCCGCCCGCACCGAGTACGCCAAACTCGAGAAACCGCTGACCGAAGCCGAAACGAAAGGCTGGATGTGAAATACGTCAAGCCCTTCACCGCCACGCTCCACCACGCTGGCCAAGGCCGGCAAAGTCCGCGTCCAGGAGAGTGTTCCAGGACGGTGTGGGGGGATGAGCCCTGAGATTCCCATGAATCCCCCCACCCATTCTGGGACACCACTTCGCGTGAAAGGTAGGACGACTTCTCCGAGGGCGCCGCATGGTGTAGTCAACGAATCACTTGGCTCCGGCGCAATGTGGAGATCTACTCGCGAGCTTTGCTCGGAGTCGTGCCCTACACGTTCCCGGGGAACCCCTGTGGCCAAGAACCACCCCCATGGACCAGCCGTGCGCCTGCACATCGAACACCTCGTCCTCGATGGCTTTCCGGCCCAAGGACTCGATGCGTCGCGCCTGCATGCGGCTCTCGAACGCGAACTGACACGCCTGCTGGCCCAGGCGGACTCGACGGCCTGGACTTCGCGAGCCCTGGACCACCTGCAAGCCCCAGTCGTCCAACTTGCCACGCACGCCGATTCCGCCGCCTGGGGCCGCCAAATCGCCCGCGCACTGATGCGCACCGTGGTTCCAAAACCCGTTGAGCCACCCCACGCCGTTACCTCGAGTGGCGGCTCGAACCAGTTCGGATGACATGACCCGGATGACGGCATCGAACCGTTCGCGGTGGGCGCCAGCCTCGGCACCGGAGCACACCTGGTGGACTCGGCCCGGCCTGGCCCCGCTGGACCACGCGGATGCAAACGAGTGGCCACTGGCAGCGTCTGAGGATCGCCACCAAGCCGCAGCCGATGTCGGACACGATTTCGGCCAGGTGCCGGTCCGTTCATCCACAGAGGACACGCACACCTGTCCGTTGGCACTCGCCACCCCCCGCGCCTGCCCCTTCGGCGGTGCCTGCCACTCCTGCCCGACACGGGTGCAGACCACGCTCACCATCAGTGAACCAGGGGATGAATACGAACAGGAAGCCGACCGCGTGGCGGAAAGGGTGATGCGAATGCCGGATCCGCTCAAAGGGGAAGATGCCCCCGAGTCCAACGAGCAATCGACTCAGACTGTCCAACGGAAATGTGCCCAATGCGAGAGCAAGGAGGAACTTCTTCGGAGGAACGAATCAGCGGCCCAAGACGCCCGATCCGAAGGTTCGCCTGCCGTTCAGTCCGTTATCCACGAGGCCTTGGGCTCACCTGGCCAGCCGCTGGATTTCACGACGCGCGATGACATGGAACCTAGGTTTGCTCGCAGCTTCAGTAACGTGCGCGTGCACACTGATCAAGTTGCGGCGGTGTCGGCCAATGCCTTGCACGCAGCCGCGTACACAGTAGGCTCACGGATTGTGTTCGGGGCAGGCATGTTTGCCCCCGCTTCGCCTGCTGGGCGCAAGTTACTAGCGCACGAGCTTGTCCATGTCGTACAGCAGGAGAGGCAGCTTGAGCAGCAGAGGCCGTCGATCGACGCTGGAACGGGCTTGGGCAGGCGGACAGGCAAGACTTGCCGTGATCTCCAACCTCGAGCGCGTCCTTCAGTTGGCCCCATGCATATCCAACGTGAAGTGGCTGGCGGCACGGCCGCGGAGGCTTGCTCAGAGCCAGAGCCCGAAGCTCCTGAGATAGGCACAACATCGATACTTTGGTTCCTTCTCAACTCCGACCGCTTGCGCGAGGATAGAGAAGCCCAGTCGAGCGTCCATCTCGCGATCGCCTTGCGGCGCATCCGCGAGCACGGCCAGGCCGCCGGCGAAGAGCAAAGGGTTGTGCTGCACGGATACGCGAGCCGCGAGGGCGCGGAGGCGCACAACGTCGCCCTCTCGCAAAGGCGGGCGTCACGGGTGCTCCAGTTGCTGGTCCTTGGAGGTGTCCGGGCCGAGCGCATCTCGACGGTGGCGCACGGTCCCGACAGTAGTCTCCCGGGGTTGGCATGGAATCGCCGGGTGGAAATCACATTGCAGCCGGCTGTCACGATGATCGAAATGGAGCCCGAGAGAGTGACAGCGGCGCCTTGCCGCTGCTTGCCGAGCAGTGCCGTGAACTACGACGCCGCGACATTGCGGTTCATCAGCAGCATTGCTCCGCTCGTGAATGCCGTTGCCGCGCGCCGCGGGGTCCCTGCCCACGCTGTAGCCGGCGCCATCGCCGACGAATATGACACCCAGCGGGGTGCACGCGGGGTGTTGGACAGCCTGCAAAACGCAGTAATCAACGCCATTCCAGAGTGGGCAATCGACGTGGACCGTTTCTTCGATTTCCATAGCAAGCTTCTTAACACGCTCGAGAACGACATCGGCCCGGCAAACATCAAAGTGCGTACGGCGCTGGAACTCGTCCAGCGGAACGAACTGACCGTGCCGGGATCACCGCCGTCGGACATCCAGGTCAACCAGATCGTCGATTACTTGCTTACCGAAGAGGGCACGGTAGAAGCTTCGGCTGCAGTGATTGCCCGTGCACAGACTCTGTTCGGTCCTCACACCAGCGACTACGGTGAAGGATTCTCTGAGGCGGTATTGGTAGAGTATTTTAAGCAGGGGGACCGATACTATGAACGCTTTCGTGCTGCGCTCGTAACCGACCCTCGACACCGCCCCTGTCCTGGCGATGATGGCTGCCAGTTCCTTCACAACCACGAGCGTATTGCGGCGGCGTTGGGAACGCCACCGCCCTAGAGCGCCTGGTGTCAAGGCAGCAGAACCACAGACCGCGATCCCGCGATGCTCATGCTCATCAGCAAAACGAGCCCCAGTTCTACAGTTCATTCGCCAACCGGGCGCATGGGCAGTGCCGTGCAGAACACGGCGAGAGTGACCTTGGCACTCAGGCAGCAGAAGCCCGCCTCTCGCTACTCGCCCGGACTGTTCTGCCCTTTTGACGAGGGCCGAGAGCAACCGCTGAGCCTTCAACGATACGCCTCCAACTCCTACGTCCCATCGACTCTGGCGGCGACGGTGCGGGAAGTGCTATGCTCACCCGGCCACCCACTTGACGCGACGACGCGCGAGCGAATGGAGCTACACCTTGGCCACGACTTCAGCGCCGTGCGCGTGCATACTGACGCGAAGGCGGTCGAATCAGCGCGAGCGGTAAATGCACTGGCCTACACGGTGGGGCACGATGTGACATTCGGCGAAGGGCAGTATGCGCCTCACACCACTGCCGGGCGGAGATTGCTAACACACGAATTGACCCACGTCGTGCAGCAGCATGGTGCCTCCACATTGGGTTCAAAAGGATCCAACACCGCGATGCAGAAGGAGGCAGACACATCCAAGTCGCATTTTGGCGCAGGGATGCGAATTCGTGGCGTACGATCCGGAATGTTCGGCCTTTTGCAGCGCGAGGAGTATCCACCAACCGGATTACCTGAATCGACATTGCGGACACCAGAGGCAGACCCCGGGCGCCAACAACAATTGCGCAACCTCCTCGCATCCGTGACCGAAGAAACTGAGCGCGGCATGGACTTGCGCGTTCAACTGGAGACCTTGCCGGCGGCGGCGTCTGCTAACCGGGAGCGCATCGGCACCGAGCTTAATGAGAGCCGGACGAGATTGATCGACCTCCTCCAACGGCGCATCCTCCTGTTGGAGCAGGAGATTTGCTCGTTGCGGGTGCGCATTGGTCCGAATCCAGTAAGCAGGCTAGGAGGCCCGCCAGAATTGGAGATCCTGG
>CAYSPU010000056.1:0-25995 GCA_964432995.1 uncultured Verrucomicrobiota bacterium | reverse complement strand
CGGCCGGAGCGGCCGCAGCAACGGGCAGCGTCTCGTTCAGGCTGCCGCGACGATATCCCTGAAGGTCCACCGTCACCAGGGTGTATCCGAGTTCTCGGAGAGCCTTACCGACCCGTTGCGCGAACCCGTCCTCCATCAGGCGCCGAAGCTCACCGGACCCCACCTCAATCCGAGCCAGGGCGCCTGCCTTCAGCTCGTGGTGACGAACCCGGACGTCGCGGAAACCCAGATCGCGCAGCAGGTTCTCCGCCCCTTCGATCATGCGCAGTTTCTCCGGGGTGACGGCCTCGCCGTAGGGAACGCGCGAGCTCAGGCAGGGCATCTCCGGCTTGTCGTGGGTAGGCAACCCCAGCTCGGCGGAGAGGTGCCGGATTTCCGCCTTGGTCAAGCCGACTTCCCGCAGCGGCGCGCGGACCTGGAATTCAGCGGCAGCCCGGGCGCCGGGGCGGAAGTCCGCCCGATCACTGGCATTCTCGCCGGAGGCGACGACCGCGTAGCCTTCCGCTCGCGCCAGCGGCACCAGGCGCGAGAAGAGTTCCCGCTTGCAGAAATAACAGCGATTGGCGGGATTCGCCACGTAGTCGGGGTTCTGGAACTCGGCGGTTTGGAGGACACGGACGGGAATCCGGAACTGCCGCGCCAGTTGCACAGCTTCGTCCAGTTCATGACGAGGCAAGCTGGGAGAATCCGCGATCACCGCCAGGAGACGATTCCCCAGCGTCTCAACGGCGACTCGGGCCAGGAAGGCCGAATCCACCCCGCCCGAGTACGCCAGCAGGCAGGAACCATAGGATCCGAGCAACTGCCTCAGCTCATCCAGCTTCGTTTGCGTCACAAGGCCCTAAAGTGGCACCGAACCCGCACGATGTCGAGCGCCCCAGGCGGGCCCATCGACTATCTGGGATCCCGCCGCCGAGGCGGGATCTTCCCGGAGCCGACAGCGCGCCCATGCGCAGGGACGAGAACCGCGCGCGGACCGGGGACGCCCGAGCCCACCGCGGCACTGACGCGAGGATCCGGGGGCATGAAATTGGCTGGACTTCGCGTGCCCGAGTGTCTATTCGTCTCCCTTACCTAAGCCAGTCTTTGTTAGTCCCTACGTTCTGTTGTACCTATGGACTCGACGACCGAACAGGCCTCCGTGCGCGTGGACGGAATCCCCAGCACGCGTTGGTCGGAGGTGGAGGCAGCGAGTGATCTTGAGAGTGCCGCCGGCCGCAAGGCCCTGGAATCCCAACTGCAGCGGTACCGCCCTTCCCTCATCGCGCATCTGCGGGCGAGGTTTGCGTTCAACCTACCGGAGGCGGAGGATCTGCTGCACGACTTCCTCCAGAAGAAGGTGCTCGAGGTCAATCTCTTCGCGGGAGCGCGGCGGGGGCGAGGCCGCTTTCGGAGTTACCTCCTGAGCATCCTGGATCGCTTTGTCATCAGCGAACTGCGGCGACAGCGCTCCCGGCAGCGTCGCGGGGCGTCCGGCGCGGTGGCCCTGGAGGAACTGGTGGACGACCAGCACCCCCTGGCGCCGGCCGCCGCCGAGCCCGCGGACTTGAACTGGAGGCAAGTTGCGACCGCCGGAGCGTTGCTGGACATGCACCGCTATTGTCTGCGTTTTGGACGCGCCGATCTCTGGGAGGTCTTGTGGGAACGCCATCTTCTGCCCGCCGCGGAGGGAACGGCACCGCTGAGCTATGACGCCATCGTCAGACGCTACCGCCTCCCGTCGCCCGCGCATGCTCATAATCTCGTGAACTCGGCGGTGCGGGTCTTCGACCGGCACTTGAAGTCGGTCGTCTCGCGCTACCGCTATCTTGCGCCAGAGGCCGCCGAGCAACTGGCCGGTTTCAAGGGAGCACTCCGCCGCAAGACGGGCCCCCGGCATGGGGCTTCGAGGCCGGCCGAACCACTGTGAGTTCCGACGCCACCCGCTGGGAAACCACCAGTCGACCCTCCGAGGTCGATTCCGGGAGTTGGGCGGCGCTCTTCGACTTGGACGATGGCCAGGAGAGTCCCTGGCACGAGGAGGAGCTGGCCTCCATTCTGGCGCACCAGTTGAAGGCGCCGCTGCACTTCGAGCTGCAAGGATTGCCCTCCGGGACGCGGAGACTCCTGCGGGCGGCCGGCGAAATCGGGGGAGCCGAGGCAAGGCTCAACACGTATGGTGACTTGTTCCGACACCCGGAACCGCCGCTGATTCTCCTGATCCTGGTCAAGAGGTTCGCCAAGGCCCACCAAATCCACCCCTCCGGAGTCATTCCCCCACAAGTGACGGCCGTGCTCTACTACGGCTGCATCGCCCTCGCCTACGTGCGGTGGAACCGGTCGATCACTTCGTTGGCCAACGATCAGCTCATTCAAGGTCTCCGCACCGTGCTGAGCAACGATTGGGTTCCGAACGAGCTGAAGGCCGTCCTTCGCCTGGCCTTGATCCGCCGGTCGAATGAACAAGCGGACGGGACGCGTCCTGCGGACTCGCGGCCGTGAGGCACCATGACGCGTCGTTCCACAGCCAGCACCGCGGCGGATCTGCCGGTCTCCACGTGCTTCGATCTCCTTGGTGAACTCCTCGAAGATGGCCTGCTGGACCCTCCCCACTGCCCCGGCCAAATCGCCTCCCTCGGCCGTTACGAAATCCTCCGCGAGATCGGCCGCGGCGGCATGGGAATCGTCTTCCTCGCCCGCCCGTCGGCCACCCCGGCATCCTCCGACCATACCCCTTCCGAGCGTCACCCGCCGCCGGGCGACAGCAGGAATTCCCGGCCGAAAGCTCTGGGGCGCGCACCCCGGAACGGAGGGTCTCCGCGCGCCTGCGGAGAGCGCTCGCGACTGCCGGGCGGCGCCTTCCTCGATTCGGACAGTGGCGAGGGAACGACCTCGTTCTCGAGCCCGGCACCCCCGCGCGTTCCCCAACCGTCCGTCGGCCCCGCACCCGGCCCGCCGGGCGGACAGCTCGCCATCAAAGTGCTGCGACCGGATTGCCTGCGCCGGCGTCGAACCTTCGACCGGTTCCTGGCAGAGGCGCGCCACATGCGGCAGCTCGATCACGCGAACATTCTCAAAGTCCTCGAGGTTTCCGACCACCCCGATCATCCCTACTTCGCCATGCCGTACTTCGCGCGGGGCAGCCTGGCCGCGCTGCTGCGACGAGGGGAACCGCTCTCCGAGGCCGATCTCCTGCGCATCGCCGTCCAACTGGCGGAAGCTCTCTGCCACACACACGCCAAGGGCATCATTCACCGCGACCTCAAAGCGGCCAACGTCCTGCTCTCGAATGCGGGCGACGCCTTCCTCGGCGACTTCGGCCTGGCCCGCACCGTCTTCAACGACTCGATCCTGGACATCCACCACGAACACGGGGAAGGCACGCTGCCGTACATGTCGCCGGCGGTAGCTCGTGGAGAAGCGGAGGACACCCGCTGCGATATCTATGGCTTCGGTGCCCTCCTCTATGAAACCATGACCCGGCGGCCGCCATATACCGGCCGCGACCCCGCCGAGATTCGATCGCGGATCCTCGCCGAATCCCCGCCGCCGATCCACACCTTGAACCCGCAGGCCCCCGCCGGATTGGCTCTGATCGCCCACTGGGCCATGGCGCGTGAGCTGCGGGATCGCTACGCGCAAATGTCCGATGTCGTCGCCGATCTCCGCCGCCTGCAGCGAGGCGATCCACCCCGAGGCCCCCATGAGCCCCTGGCGCAGCCGCAGCGATCCGACCATCCGCCCCCCGGTTCTGCGCAGGACCCCAAGTCGCAGCCTCGGCGCAGCTTGCGCCTCACCCTCGGAGTCGGCTTCGCCGCGGTAGTCGTCGCCATCGTCGCCTACGGACCCGGATGGACGTCGCGGGGGGACAGCCTGCCGTCCCGGTTTCGCCTCGCCCCAAGCCCGGCCCACCGTGGGGCCCGTCTCTCCACTGCCGGGGGGACCGCCCCGCGGGATCCGCTCTTTCTCGCCCAACCTGGGGCGCTGCTCGCCCTGACACGGTCGGATCCGATTACCGGGGGCGATCCGGTCAATCCCGCTCCTCGCGATTCGGCCAACGTTACCCCAGTGAGAACCTACCGGTTCCACGCGCTGCCGGAATTCGCCCGACTCAGCTCCGAAGACTGGCCTGAACCTGCCGCCTTGCGCGTCGCGGACTTCGATCAGGATGGTCGCCCCGAGCTTTTCGTTCGAGTCGGCGCGCCCGGCCGGGCGGCGTTCCGCGGGCTCTACTGCTTTGACTACGAGAGCGCCTCTCTTCGGTGGAGGATCGTTACGGGGCCTGCCGTCCACGATGTCCTCTTCGCCGACCTCGAACAGGATCGCTCCGTCGAGGTCATCGTCGGCACCGCGGCACCGGGCCAGGGAAACGTGGGGCAGGATCTCGCCGCGGATGATTGCAGCTACCTCTATGTTCTGAATCAGGACGGGAAGATCCGATGGCGCACCGCCTGCGGAGGGACTTGGACCCGGGTGCAGCCGCTGTGCGCCGACCTGGACGCGGACGGTTGTCCGGAGCTGCTCGCCTGGGTGGAACCACTCGAGACCGGGGAACCCCGAAGCCGCCCCGAGCGTCGCAGCCGCCTGGCCCTGCTGAATCCTTCGGGCCAAGTCACGCGGGTTTACGATGCGGCCGCCCGGTTGTGGGACTGCCGGCCCGTCGACCTCGACCAGGACCGGCGCATGGAGATCCTGGCTGTCGACGACGCCGGCCAGTTGCTGGTCTTCGGGCCAGGCCTGCAAACGCGCGCCCGGCTCCAACTGGTTCAGAGCCCGCGGCGCCCCGTTCGGCTGCTGCTGCACACTGTTGGCGACGTCGATCGCGATGGGCATCCGGAGATCATCCTGAGTGCCTCCCGCCCGGCGGACCGCAGCCCGGTCGGGCGCGAGGTCGGGATGCACCCCCAGCGTCTGTGGAGAGACCACGAGTTGATTGTCCTCCACCGCGACCTCCGCGTCCTCGCCCGAATCCCGGTCGAGGACGCGGCGCCGAATGAGGCGATCCCGAAGGTATCGCTGGTGGAGTTGACGGGGAGCGGGCATCCCGGGCTTCTGTGGCAGGCCGGCCAGACCCGGGTCATCGAGTGCCGCTGAGCACCCCGACGCGGCGCGTTCCGTTCTGCCGCGTTCCGTCCTTGATCCTCGGGCGCCGCCTCGCGCATGATGAGGCCGGTCCATCTGAGAGAGAGGAACCTCGCTGTCGCACTATGAATCCCTACACCCATCTGGTTGCCGAGTACGCACTCATGGCACGGCGACCACCGAGCTCTCCACTCTGCCCCTTCCCGGCGCTCTTCCGATCTTGCCTCCCGCCCGACGCCCCCAAGGCGATGATCTTCTCTCCGCACCCTGACGACGAAGTGATCGTCGGCGGCCTGGCGCTGCGACTGCTGCGGGAGGCGCGCTGGAACGTGATCAACGTGGCGGTCACCCAGGGGAGCAACCGCAGCCGGCAGGCCGGCCGCTACCAGGAGCTCCAGGCCTGCTGCCGGTTCATTGGCTTCGGGCTCATCCAAATCGCACCAACCGGTCTCGAGCGCGTACACCCCCGCACACGGCGCGAGGACCCAGCTCACTGGAACACCTGCGTCCAGGTCATCGCCCGCATCCTGAGTGACCAACGCCCCCGCGTCCTCCTTTTTCCCCACGACCTCGACTGGAACAGCTCCCACATCGGCACCCATCATCTCCTGGTCGATGCCCTGAAGACCATGCCTGCCGACTTCACCTGTTTCACGGTCGAAACCGAATTCTGGGGACAGAACCCCGCCCCCAATCTGATGGTCGAGCTCAGCCCCGCGCACGTCTCCGATCTCGTCACCGCCCTGACCTTCCACGTCGGTGAGGTTGGCCGGAACCCCTATCACCTCACACTTCCGGCGTGGATGGTCGACAACGTGCGCCGCGGCAGCGAATTGGTGGGAGGCCAAGGAGGAGCCGCGCCGGACTTTGCCTTCGCCACGCTCTATCGTCTGCGTCGCTGGCGCGGAGGCAATCACGAGACGTTCTACACCGGCGGGCGCAATCTGCCCTGCGCGGAGAATCCCGAGACGCTGTTTCGCGAGTCCTGAGCTTCGCCCGGAGCGCGGACGCCTCCGGTCATCGGGGTGTCGCGCCCGGATGCTCGGCGAGAATGACCGCGAGGGCGTCAAGCTCGCGTCGAGCTTCATCGGCCGACTCGGCGAAGTAGTGGTTCAGCAGGATCGCATAGGCGAGTTCTTCGCCGGCCAAAGTGGTCACGTAGCCGGACAAGCAGTAAACGCCGCGCATCGTGCCGGTCTTCCCCAACAGACGCCCCTCGGCGCTGGTGCCCCGCAGCCGCCGACGCAACGTGCCGTCGACACCGGCCACGGGCAGGCTTGCCCGAAAGGCGCCCGCACTCTCGTGCCGCGCCATGTAACGCAGCAAACTCACGACGGCCCGCGGCGTCACCAGCGAAGTGCGGGACAAACCCGACCCCTCGTCCAGCCGCACCTCGCCCGGATCAAGGCCCGCCCGCCTCACAAAACGCGCGAGTTCGGCGATCCCTTGTTCTTCGGTGGTGCGCCGGTTCGGTTCCCCGCCGCTTGACCGTGCGCCCACCTGCAGCAGCAGCATCTGCGCATAGAGATTCTGCGAGGGTTTCATCATGTGGCGCACCAGATCGGCCACCGGCGGCGATTCCACCGCCGCCAGCTCGAGGCCCGAAGCCGGGCGCGGCGGATCCGCGCCACCCTCCCACTCGCCGGTGAGGCGCACCTTCCCGGACACCGGAATCCCCGAACGCCCGAGTTCGCCGCGAAGCTGGGTCAGGAACCAGCGCGCCGCCCCCGGTACACTGACCGCATCCACCCAGTTCGAACTCCCCACCGGAACCCGCCCCGTCACCCGGACACGCCGCGCCCCCGGAACACGATGCACTTCCACCCGGCGTTCGCCCCCCGCGGCGACCGTCTCTGTTTGGTTGACGAACTCCTCAAAAGCCGTCCGCGGCTGAAGCGAAATCCGGCACGACTCACCAACGCGCCGCCCCGGCGCGACCTCGATGTCGATGACGTTGTCCTCGTGGGTCAGCGGCGACGCCGGCGCGCCGTAATAGCGGTCGAGGTCGTCCCAAGTCCACCCCGTTCCCCAGGGGGGACCTCGAAAAAAGGAAACGTCGCCAACCAGATCCCCCCGGATGCTGCGGATCCCCGCACGCCGGACGGCTTGCACAACCGGCGCCAGAGAGGACGCGTAATCCCCGTCGTGAAACCTGGCGGCCCAGGAGAAATCGCCGCGCCCCGCAATCACTAGGTCGCCCCGGAGCACCCCGGAAGCGGTCGGTCGGCTGGCCGCGAGCAACGGGGTGCGAATTCGCGTGCCTGGGCCGAGGCGGTCCAGCGCCAAGGCACCGACGAACAACTTGGCATTCGAGGCCGGTCGGAAGAGCCGCACGGCATTGGTCTCGTAGAGCACCTCGCCGGACCGGAGCGCGACGACTTGCACCCCCCACCAGGCGTTGGAGAAGATCGGTTGACTGAGCCGCGCCTCAACGCGCGCGCGCCATCCCTCGGAAACGGGGCCGGCCATCACCGGGCCCACCCCCAGAACAGCCGCCACCGTCAGCCCACAAGCCCGCCGCATCCAGCCCGTCCAGCGCATGACGGCTCTTATCGGAAATGCCTCCCCGGTTGGCGACAAGAAAGTGCGCGCCCGCGCCGACGGCCGCGTGTTGTCCCCACGCAGCGCGTCCCGGGTGCCATTCGCTGCGGCGGTCGGGATCTTGCACTCCGATCGCGCTTGCATTTCGCGCCAGAGCGTCGGCATCGTCGGGACGTGCGCCCTCTGGAACGCGCTGACGTCTGCACACTGAGTGCGGCCATTGGCTGGCTCGAGCTGGGCAACCCTCGCGAAGCCCAGACCGAGTTCCGGCACATCAGTCGCGACGCGCGTTCCCACCCCGATACCCTCGACGTCGAGTGGCGCTTGCGTGCCGAACTGCGGGAGTGGAACGACGCCCTGGAGGTCGCCCGACGGCTGATCGCCGAAGACCCAGAGAATCCCTCCGGCTGGATTCATCAGTCCTACACCCTGCATGAACTCAAGCGCACCCCCGAGGCCCGGCAACAGCTCCTGTCCGTAGCCGACACGTTCTCCACAATTCCCACCGTCGCCTACAACCTCGCCTGCTACGCCTGTCAACTGGATGATCCCACCGATGCCCGGACCTGGCTCGACCGCGCCGTCCGCATCGCCGGCAAGGAAAAGATCCGGGAGATGGCCCTCCGCGACCCCGACCTGCACCCGCTCTGGAAGGAGATCGCCGATTGGTGAAACCGGACGCCGCCCCGGCCCGTTCGCCATCACCAGGAACCTCCCCGTGGACACGATCGTCGTCAAAGACCTGGAAGTGCATTACCGCGTCGGGGTGCCCCCCGAAGAACGCGCCCGCCCCCAGCGGTTGCTCGTCACCCTCGAGATGGAGACGGACTTCGCACGCGCCGCCACCGACGACGACCTCGCCCAGACAATCGATTACTACGCAGTCACGCGCCGTCTCCTCAGACTGGGCGACCACCGCGAGTGGCGGCTTCTGGAAACCCTGGCGACGGAGATCGCCAGCCTCGTCCTGACCGAGTTCGGCCCCCAGGCAGTCACCGTCGAAGTCCGGAAGTTCATCCTACCCGAAGCCCGTCACGTCGCCGTCCGAATCCGCCGCGCCCGAGCCTGCTCCTGAACTCCCCGCAGCGTTTCCCCGAGAGGACGAACCTCCAGAATGTGGACGCGCGTTGAAGTCATCGACCAACGTTTTCGGCTTTGCTGTGGCCCGGCCAGGCGCATATTTCACACGCTTGCCGCGTGTGAAAGATGCGGCTTAGAGTCCCCCGCATGACCTCAGCCATCATCGTCGCCGCCGGCCAGGGGATCCGCATGGGACACGGCACCGACAAACTCCTCCAGGAGATTGCTGGTCGCCCCGTTATCGTCCACACGTGGTCCAGGTTCGATCGTCTGGACGCCATCGACCGCATCGTTCTCGTTGTCCGGGACGGGATGCAGGAGACCTTTGCCAACCTGGCCCGCCACGCCGACCTCCAGAAACCGTGGAAGCTCGTTCCCGGCGGACGCATGCGCCAGGACTCCGTCTGGAACGGCCTGCAAGCCGTCGACCCGGGAACCGACATGGTGGCCATCCAGGACGGCGCCCGGCCCTGCACGCCACCGGAGGCGATCACGCAGACCATCGAGGCCGCACGACGGGTGGGCGCCGCCGTCACCGGCTGCCCGGTCATCGATACCATCAAGGAATCGGATGGCGCCGGACGCATCGCCCGGAACGTCGAACGGGGCCGCCTCTGGGCCGTGCAAACCCCCCAGGCCTTCCGCCTCGACGTCATCCTCCGCGCCCTCCAGCACGTCAGAGAACACGGCCTCTCCGTCACCGACGACACCGCCGCTTGTGAAGCCATCGGCCAACCCGTGGAACTCGTCGAGAACCTCCTCCCTAACCCGAAAGTGACCGTGCCCGCCGATCTGGCGTATCTCGAGTGGCTGCTGCGATAGGCCAAGACCCATCTCCCGGCACATCGGCACATCGGCACATCGGCACATCGGCGCATCGGCACGGCGGCACGGCGGCAACAACGAGACACCATCCGGCGCCCGGTGCATCTCCAAGTCTGTCGGTCGTGGGCGGCCAGCACCGCCTGGCCGCGGCTGCTGGAACTTCATCCCCAACTTGGCGGGCAACGGTGTTGCCCGCCCACCTCAGGTTGCAGCTCGCTGACAACTTCGAGATGAGCCAGCCAACCCCCGCAGGTGCGCAGTTGGGTGGAAACACTGCGGGCAGAGGGCCTATTTCTTCAGCTTGAGGATGCGCACGGCGTTGTCGTGAAACAGCATCTGCGCAATCGCGAGAGCTTCCTTTTCGCTGAGATAGCCATCGCGCACCTTGGCGATCAGGACGTTCGCGACCACCTGCTTCGCAAACAGCAGATGACTGTAGACATTCTCGACGTAGAGGAAATCCCCGCCGAACGCCATGAGCTTGCTCGCCGGAACCGTCTCGAGCCATTCGTGGAGATACCGTTCGCTGTAGGACGGCGAGATGATGTACAGCCAGCAGAGGTCGATGGACACGTTCCGGAAGTTCTTCGCCAGTGCGGCCAACTCCCCGCCATACGGATAGCCACCGTGGAACAGGATGAACTCGACGTCGGGGTACTCGAGGAACAGGTTGACGAGATGCGTCGGGTTCGCATTCCCGATGTAGGCCGTGTTCAATCCGGTGTGCAATTGCACCGGCAGACCGTTGCGCTTGGCTAGGTCCAGCACCCGGTGCATCATGTAGTCCTGCAGCGGTTTGACCTCGGCGAAGGCCAAGGCCGCGTCGCCGGGGGAAGCCAGGATTCTCTGGAACGCCCTCTCCGCCTCTTCCTTGGTCGCGTCTTCGTAGTGCAAGGTCCGGTTGTAGGCCAGGATGGACTTGGCGGCGACGATGCCGGCCTTCCTGGCTTCGTGAAACGCGTTCTCCAGGGCGGATACCAGGTCGCCCAGCGTCCGGATTCCGGGCTCCTTCCACTTCTCGAGATGCCCGATCTGCTCCTTGGAGTTGAGCAGCACAAACGAGTCGAACTTCCGCACATACCGGAACATCTTCTGATCCCCGAAGACCCGGTTCTCCCAGTCGTCAAAAGGGTAGTCCTCGACCACGAACTCGATGCCGCACTTCTCCCGCAACACGCGATCATACCAGTCGGTCCGATACGCCTTCCGGATTCGCGCCGACAACTCCTCCACCGTCGTCTCGTTCAGGTCGCGAATCCCGAACAGTTGGTCGGCCGCCAAGAGCGCCGCCCGATTGTAAGCCGTGTTCGACGAACGCTCCCAGTAGGGTTTGAAGAGCCGCCATTTCTCCACAACCGTCAGCGCATCTCCCAGAAACTGATCATGGAGTTCCCCGGGCATTCCCGCCGACGCATGGTCGCCTGCGGCGTAGTGCCGCAGCAGCAACGTGAAATCCAGCATGGACTCGCCCAAGTGCGCCGGATCCAACAGGTGTTCGTGCGTGTCCACCACCCGCACCTGCTTCACGTAATCCCGGATTCTCTGGTCGTAGCCGGCCTCCGGAAGCGGCCGAATCTGAACCTGGGCCGTCACGGCGAACGCCACGGCGATTGCCAGAGGGAACCATGCCGATCTTCTCATAGGACGATGTCAGGCATTCCTGCGGCAAAGAGGCGCTGGCCGCGGATTCGATTGTTCACAGCGCTGATCCACAGGAGGCTGCCTCAGATCGGGTTGCCTGCATAGCCAGAATCTCCGGAAGGTGGCTGCAATCCGGTGGGGAATCGGTGGCGGCGTCAGGGGACGTCAGATAGGTGACCTCACCGGGGGACGTGCCAAATCGGCAGACGCGGCGCCGAGACCCGAGCCGGAGCGCGAGCGCCCCCCCGCTCGCAGCAGCCACGACAGGTGAGAGGCAACTGGAGGTTCGGAAGTGCGTCCGGCCTGAGCCGCTGTGGCGCGCTGGGACGGCGTGCGAGTGTGGTTGGGCGATCGACAGCCCGCAAGGTTCCGGACCGCGGCTCGTCTTGAGCCGCAGCCAATGGCATATGCGCTCTGCTGCGGGTCAGAAGACCCGCGGTCCGGAAAGGGCCGGTCGACGGGCGGGTGTGGCTGGGCGATCGACAGCCCGCAAGGTTCCGGACCGCGGCTCGTCTTGAGCCGCAGCCAATGGCGTGTGCGCTCTGCTGCGGGTCCAGAAGACCCGCGGTCCGGAAACAGCGTACGCCGCCCGGGGCGCGGGATGCTGAGGTTGCGGCCACAGCCGGAGCGCGTAGTCCTGCAGTCTGGCACTGCGGCACCACGGGGCCAGCTTCACTCCCGGGCGATAGACGACTCGCCTGGCACGACCGGCCGATGGCGCGACAACTCGGCGCGGAAGTCGCCCAGGCTCGGCCACTGCGTCCGCGCGTTGAGGTCCACTTCCGCCACAACCACCGTGCCCCAGTCCCTGGCTTGGGCGGAAAGGCGGCCTTCCGGATTCCAGACGCCGGTCAGCATCCAGTTTCGTGAGACATCCTCGTAGGTGCTGCTGACCAGATAAACCTGGTTCTCGCAGGCGCGCGCCGCGGCCAGCAACGGGTTGCAGCCCCAAACCGGCCACGCGATGACTTCCGCACCGCGGTTGCTCAACTCACGCGCGACTTCGGGGAAGAAACCGTCGTAGCAGATCATCATGCCCACCTTGCCGAAGCGCGTGTCGAACACGGGGTATTCGTCTCCCGGGGCGACCCCGGAGGCGATCTCGTCGCGCGGCAGGCACGTCTTGCGGTACTTCCCGACCAGAGCCCCATCGGGTGCGATCAACACGGCGGTATTGTAGATCATGTGGCCGGCGCGCTCGTTGAGGCTGGCTACCAGATAGAGGTTGTGCTGTCGGGTGAGCGTTCCGAAATATCCGGTGGCTGGACCGGGTATCGGTTCGGCCACTTCCGCTTCGGTCTTCCCCAGATTGACCGAAGTCACGCACTCGCCGAGCACGACCAGGTCGGCACGTTGGCGCGAGGCTTCGGCCACGAGGGGGGCGAAGGCGCGACAGTTCTCCATCGGCGTGCGGTTGCCCTGTGGCCGGAAGTGGACTGCAGCCAACCGGACGACGCGTGGTACGGGAGGCGTCGCCTCGGCCAGCGACACTCCGGCCCAGCGCACCTCGGCGTTGGGCGCCCACTGGAGGTGCAACTCGACGCGCGCACTGGTGGCGTTGCTCGGCGCGCGATAGAGCCCGGACACCTCGGTCCACCCGGAGTGATCGGCGCCGCGGGTGGCCGGATGCTCGGCCTCGGCCACGGGCTTCCAACCGGGCAAGACGCCGGGGACCTTCGGTTCATCCAACGCGGCGCGTTGGCCGTCGGCGGCGAGCCACAGCAGGCGCACCACCACACTGCGGCGGGGAACGGCGACGTTCGCAGCCCGATAGAAGGCCTGGAACCGGTGACCCTTGCCACCGGTCACGGGAAACGACTTCTGCCAGAAACCATCGAGCCCCTCGCGGCCATCGGCGCGAATCAGAAGAGCGGGCTGGTCGCCGGGACCACCGCGCGGCTCGGTTGAGAACTGAGGTCGGATCTCGTCGCGCGGCGAGTGACTGGTCCAACCGTCCAACTCGACGGCGGAAGCAGAGACAACCGCAGCGAGGATGGCGACAGAGACGGTGATCTGGAGCATCTTCATGGCCGGGTCGGGCGTGATTTCAGGGGTATGCCGAAGCACGGTAGAAGCCTTGTGAGTCAGACCAGTAGCCGTAGATGCCTAAGTTCCTGGTGTGCGCCGGCCATCCCGACGAGGGGACTTCGAACTCACTCACTACCGACCAGCTTTCCGGCGCCCTCAGGTCCATGGTGTGCCAGAGGCGGTAGCGCCCTCCGGGGGTCCCCCACGCCCGCAGGGTGGTTAAGTCTGGTGAAAGCTCGAGTCTGGCCGGCGTGGCCCAAGTTACGATGGCGGGCTCGCTTTCGACCGATCCAAAGTCGTTCTCAACGACCACCGTGATTGGAGCGGTCGCAACGTCTCCGGCAGGCCAGCTCAGAGATTGCCAAGTCGCCGACGGGAGGTTGGTGCCATCGCGACGCCACTGGTAGCGAAGGGGAGACGAGCCGAGGGCGCAGGCCTGGAGAATAACAGTGGCATCAGGTGCCGACGCGACGACGGCCAAGGAGCGGGTGAGCTGCGGCGCTGAGTTGGTCAACGAACCGGATTGCAGGATCAAGCCTGCAGGGTGGATCAAAAGGAAGGTGCCCCGCCCGAAGACCGCGGAAGCAGGGGCGTCGTACCGCACCCCGTCCATCGCTGCTACCCACGGGAGGAGGTGGGTGGTCCAGTTCGTTTCACCGACCTGACGCGCGTGGAAACTGCGGCTCCCAGGATCACGAAAGGCCAGCAGCCTGCCGCCGCCGACGGTGATCCTGGCGATCGAATCCGCGGGCGGCGTCTCCGGCGTCCATGTTTGCGCGTCCGTCGAACGCAGCAGCAGTTTGGGCCCGTAGTCCACTGTCTGTGCCAGAGCAAGGAAGCCTTCTTCCCAGGCCGTGATCTCCAGGATCGAGGCCACGTTGGCTGGCAGGTCATGGCGGCTCCAGGAGATGGCGTCGGCCGAGGTGAACACCGTGGCGGTGTTGGATTCCGCCACCACGAACACGCCCCCACTCCATGCGACCTGTCCGAGCGAAATGGTGGCATCGAGCGCGCGCCGGGTCCAACCCTTGCCGTCCGTCGAGGTGAGCAGCGTCCCGTCCGTGCCCGTGGCGAGGAACATGCCACCGGCAAAAGCGGTGTTGAGGAGTCGGTTCGTCGTTTGACCGGTTGCTGCCGTCTGCCAATGGACTGCGTTCGTCGACCAGGCGACCTGGCCATGGTCGCCACCGGCCACCCAGAGCCCGTTGCCATAAGCGGGCAGGCCGAACCACTCCGAGTCGGAGACCGGGGTGCGGTCCCACTTCTGGCCGTCGGCTGAGATCAGATAGACGGTCTCCGCACGCGGTTGGTAGGAACGGTCCTCGCCCGGTTCCTCCCGCACCACGAAACGCTCACCGGCAGCCACCACCGGTCGTTCGGACTCCGTGAGCAACGGCTTCGGCGAAGGACATCGCCACGTCCGGCCGTCTGCCGAGGCAATGAGGCCGTGGTCCAGCGAATACGTCGGCCCGTGGAAAGCTCCGACCACACCATGCGTCCCTGCCGCCAGCGCGACGACCCGGCCGTCGAACGGCCCCGTCTCCAGGGTCCATCGCTCGGAGTCCCACGTCACACCATCCGCCGACGCGTAGAAGTTCCCGGGTATGGTCGAGGACGAACTGTAGGTGGCGACGAAGCGATTCCCGACGCAGGCGACTGCCGAGAAGCCGAGTTCTGACAGGTAGGGCTGGCAGCCGGGTGTCCACTCGATGCCGTCCGTGGATACGACCGTTTGCAGGGATGTGGTCGCCGCCACGAAGCGCCCCAAGCCATGGGTGATACACGAGACCTGGCCGATCACCGGTGCATCTGTCAGGGTCCAACTGAGGCCATCGGGTGAACTGAGGATCATGGGCTCTCCAGGAATCAGGTGACTCCATCCCCCCGTCGTGGTCACGACAGGCTCGGGACCGCCCACGGCGACAAAGGTCCCATTTCCCCAGGCGGCAGCGCGCAGCGGATGCGTGCCAGTCGCGCGCAGTGTCCATTCCGCACCATCAGGCGAAGTGAGGATCGAGGTGTTCTCGCCGACCGCGACGAACAGTCCTCCGCCCCAGGTGACGCCCAGCAGATCGTAGAAAAAGCCTGTGGGACGCGCTGTCCAGTTGAACCCATCCGGTGACGTCAGAATCGTCCCCAGATCGCCCACCGCCACCCAGAGTCCGCTGCCCCAGGCGACGGCTTGCAGCGACGTTCCGGTTCCAGATTCGACAACGCGCCAACTGCTGGCGTCATCCGACACCAGGATCGTCCCGAACTCGCCGACGGCGACATAGCGCTCGGTGTTGGCGGCGACCCCAAAGAGGCGGTTGCCCGTGGGCGTCGGGTTGCGCCAGTGCCAGAGGTCGAGCGGGTCAGCAGCGACGGTCAGCCAGCAGGTCCAGCCGGCAATCAGGCACGGCATCCATGACGCACGGCTATCCCGCGCCGTGCGGCGAAGAGAAATGGAATCTCGTATCTGCATCTCGAGAGGCGGACGTGGTTGAAACGCCCCGGACGCTATCGGCCGCAGTCCCCGTCGGCAAGCGCGATCCCTTCCATGCGATCCGTCCACTCCCAAGCTCCGCCCTCCCGATAAATCGTGCATATGCACGAAATATCCGGAGACGACCGAACCGCCAGCGCCACTTGCGCGAGGATCCGGGGCTGCACCCACCCGCTTGCGTTCGCCGGAAGTCGCGCCTATGGTCGCCGCAACGGAAACGGCAGAGCATACATGAAACGTTTTTGGTACAGTCTGTTGATCGCCGCGCTGGGCCTGAACCTGTCCGCCGGCGCCTGGATCTACCTCGCGAATGCGGAGACCGCCCAGAAGGAGGACGTGTACGGCAACCTGGAGCTGTTCACGCGCGCGCTGGAACGGGTGCGCCGCGACTGGGTCGACGGCGAGAATCTCTCCTACCAACAACTGATCCACAACGCCCTGCGGGGAATGATCAGCGACCTGGACCCGCACAGCGAGTTCCTGGATGCCCCGAAGTCCGGCGAATTGAAGGAGGACATGGAAGGCACCTTCGGCGGCGTGGGAATGGTCCTCGGCCCCCGGGACGATGTCCTCACCGTCATCGCCCCCATGGAGGACACGCCCGCCTTCAAGGCCGGGATCATGGCCGGCGACGAGATCATCCGCATCGACGGCCGCAGCACCGAGCGCCTGGGCATCTCCGAAGCCGTCCGCCTCCTCCGGGGCGCCCCCGGCACCGACGTGGAAGTCACCACACGACGACCGTCCACGGGCGAGGTCCGCGATGTCAAACTCACCCGGGCGGTCATCAAGGTGGACACCGTGAAGGATCTCGAGAATGGGCGCGAGTTCCCCCTGCTCGAGGCCGGCATCGGCTACGCCCGGATCACCCAGTTCGGGGAGCACACGGCCGGCGAACTGGATGATGCCCTCCGCAAACTCGAGAAGCGGGGCATGCACTCGCTCGTCCTGGATCTACGCGGCAACCCCGGGGGACTGCTGGAACAAGCGATCCGGGTGTGCGAGCAGTTCCTCCCGAAGGACCAGTTGATCGTGACCACCGAGGGCCGCCACGCCGAGGATCGCGCCGAATACCGCACCCGCAGCCGGGGCCGGCACTCCGACCTCCTGATCGCCGTCCTCGTCAATATCGGCAGCGCCAGCGCCTCCGAGATCGTCGCCGGCTGCCTCCAGGACCACAGCGCCAAAGGCGTCGCCCGCGCCATCATCGTCGGCGAACAGACCTTCGGCAAAGGCTCGGTCCAGAAGATCATCCCTTTCCCCAGCGGCGACGCGCTTCGGCTCACTACCGCCCGCTATTACACCCCCAGCCACCGCAAGATCCATGGCGAAGGCATCACCCCGGACTGCGTCGTCGCCATGTCCCTGCTGGAAGAGGAAGCCCTGTTCTTTCGCGTCCGCGGCGGGATCGATCTCGCCCCGGAACCGCGTCGAGCCGCCCTGGCCGCGACCAAGGACGTCCAGTTGGAGCGCGCCGTCGACCTCCTGCGCGGGGTTGGGCTCATGACCCGCAGGACCGGCAAAGCCGACCAGGCGGCAGCCCCAAAGGCAAAGGCGGAGCCGGAGACCGCAGCCCGGTGAGCCATGACCTTGCTGGCCATTGAGACGTCCTGCGACGAAACCAGCGCCGCCATCGCCCGCCAGGGCGTCGTCCTGTCCAGTGTGGTCTCCTCGCAGACGCGTCTCCACGCGGACTACGGCGGCGTGGTTCCCGAACTCGCCACCCGCGAGCACCTCCGCAACCTCATTCCCGTCGCCACCCTCGCCCTGCAACAGGCGCAAGTCGGCCCGAACGACATCGAGGCCGTTGCCGCTACTCGAGGTCCCGGCCTCCCCAGCGCCCTCATGGCCGGGTTGAAGGCCGCCCAGGGCTTCGCCTTCGCCCTCCAGAAACCCTTCCTCGCCGTCCATCACCACGAAGCGCATCTCTATTCCCCGTGGATCGCCGGCAACCCCCCTCGCGCCGCCTTCGACGAACTCGAGCCCAACGTCTCCCTCATCGTCAGCGGCGGCCACACCCTCCTGGTCCACGTGCAGGCTCTCCTCAAGCACCACGTCCTCGGGTCCACCGTGGACGATGCCGCCGGTGAGTGCTTTGACAAGGTGGCCAAACTGATCGGCCTCCCCTACCCCGGCGGCCCGGAAGTCGACCGTCTGGCGGCAGAAGGCGATCCGTCCCAATTCGACTTTCCGCGTCCCCTCCTCCGGGAGGAGAACGACCGGTTCAGCTTCAGCGGTCTCAAGACCTCCGTGCGCTATCACCTGCGCGACCACCCGGAATTGCTCGAGAACGGCCAGGCCGTTCGCGACCTGTGCGCGAGCGTCCAGGCGGCCATCGTCGAGGTGCTCATCACCAAAACCCTGCGCGCCGCCCGCCGCCTCCGCGTCCGCTGTGTGACCGCTTCCGGCGGCGTCACCTGCAACCGGGCACTCCGGCAGGCGCTGACCGCCGCCTGCGCCACCGATGGTCTCCGCCTCCGCATCGCCGAAGCCCCCTATTGCACGGACAACGCCGCCATGGTCGCCGTCCTGGCCGAAGCCCGCCTGAACCGGAATCCCGTGGCAGCGTCCGCCATCGACGGCGACCCGCTCCCCGGATGGAGCCTGGGCGCGGTTGCGGAGGACGGTGCGACGGTAGGACGGTAGGACGGTGCGACGGCGGGTCAGAAGATGGCCTGGGCGTCCGATCGGGCAGATCCAGAAGGTCGAGGTGCACGCATGGCGACTTCGCGAGCAGCGAGGCTCTCGGTTCTTGCAGGGGGAGGCAGGGGGGCCGGCCGGCTGCCGACGCAATCCTCAAGACGGCTTTGCCGGGTGGCCTGAACTCAAAAAGGGCATCCGTGCCTCAGTTACGCTTCGGAGAACTGCGTCGGTCCGGTCATGGGCGATAGCCCAAGGCAAAGGCAACGTGGCGGCAGGCGAGCGCGGCGTTGCGATCGGCCGCGACATGCGCGGTGACGTTTACATCGGCACCCCACCGCGCAATGACATCACGGCGCTTGCCATCTACCGGCGGCTGATCGTTTCACAGTGTTGCCACCTACCCCTGCGCGGATTCGATGTCGGCGCCAGCGATCCCACTGCTGCGCCCACGCACATGGACCTCGGCCGAGTCTACGTGAACCTGGATACCACCACGCAAGTCGGGGTGGACGCTCCGGGGCGCAGCAAGTCTCGCCGCGGGACGCAGAATCCGTTCGAAGCTGAGACGCGCCGTACCGTCAGCGCTCTGGAAGCCGCAGCCGACAAGCGTCACGTCGTCATCCTCGGGAATCCCGGCTCTGGCAAGTCGACGTTCGTCAATCACCTTTGCCTCTGCCTGGCCAGCCAGGGTCTGGAACCAAAGAAGAAGTGGGGCGACCATTTGCCCGGTTGGCCCACCAAAGAGACCGACCTGCTTCCGATACCGGTCGTCTTGCGCGACTTCGCCCGGTCCTTGCCGGAGAAGTTGCCGCAGGCTCAGCCCGCCAGCCTCTGGACGTTCATCGCCAGCCGACTGCACGATCGAAACCTCGGATTCGCCGAGGGACTCTTGCTGACCGCTCTGGACAATGGCCGTGCCATCGTCGTGCTCGATGGCTTGGATGAAGTGCCGACTCCAGAGCAGCGGCAGTTCGTGCGCGATGCCGTCCAGGCCTTCGCCGACCGACACCAAACCGCCCGCATCCTCGTCACGTGCCGGACGCTTTCCTACCAGGACCCGCGCTGGCAACTGGCCGAAGTCCCTGTGTTCAACTTGGCGCCTTTCGACAGCGAGGAGATCGACCGCTTCGTCGGCGCCTGGTTTGCAGATCTGCTGAGCCTGGGTCGCATCAAGACTGAAGACGTGCCGCACCTCACCCAGGGCCTGCGGTCGGCCGTCCGGCGCCCCGACCTCCGGGAGTTGGCCTCGAATCCACTGCTCCTTACCGTCATGGCCCTCGTGCACACCCACAAAGGCCGATTGCCGGACGCTCGCGCCCTGCTCTATGAGGATACCGTGGATATCCTGCTATGGCGCTGGGACCAGATTCGTTTCAGCCCGGAAGGAGAGCCGGTGGGACTGGGGCGATTGCTGTGCGAAGCCGGGCGCTCCGAGGTAGACCTCAAACGCATGCTGTGGCGGCTCGCCTTCGAAGCTCACGAACAAGCTGGGACCGAGGAGAAACTGGCCGACGTCGGCGAACTCTCCCTTCAGAAGGCACTGCGCGACCTCCATCCGGACCGTGATCTCGGCTGGGCGGGGCGGGTGATCGATACCATCAAGCTTCGGGCGGGCTTGTTGCTCGAGCGGGCCCCGAGCGTCTATACCTTCCCTCACCGCACCTTCCAGGAGTATCTCGCCGGGGCCCACCTTGCCGCCGCGGAGAAGTTCGCCGCGAAGGCCCACAAACTCGCCGAAGCCGGAGCCTCCTGGCGTGAGGTGATCCTGCTTGCCGTCAGCAAGCTCGTGCATCAAGGCGGTGACACCGACAAGCCGCTGGCGCTCGCGGCCGAGCTGTGTCCGGCTCGCGAAGCGACGAGTAGCCAGGCTTGGCAGAAGGCGTGGCTGGCTGGCGAGGTTCTTGAGGAAGTCGGCCTCAACCGCGCCGGTGAGACCAATCTCGGACTAGACCTCCTGCGGCGTGTGCGCGGACGCTTGGCGAAGCTTCTGACGGCGGGTGCGCTCACGCCGGTGGAGCGCGCCGCCGCCGGCGTGACCCTCGGCAGACTCGGCGACCCACGACCCGGCGTCGGCCTCACCAAGGACGGCCTGCCCGACGTCGATTGGATCTCGATTCCAGAGGGGGCCTTCCCCATGGGCAACGATAAACCCGAGGCGCGGTACGGTGACGAGACACCCCGTTTCACCTGCCAGCTCATACGGCAGCCTTACCGGATCAGCCGCTACCCCGTGACGGTGGCGCAGTACCAGGCGTTCGTGGACGCAGGAGGCTATGCCCAGAGGAAGTGGTGGACCGAGGCGCGGGCTGCGGGCTTCTGGCACCAGGGCGAGGTTAAGGGGCATTATTGGGGCGGGAAAGACTGGCAAGAGGAGTGGCGCAAAGATCCCGGTGATTCGGGCGGAGTGTTTCGATGCCTGAACCATCCGATTGTTGACGTGAACTGGTTTGAAGCGCTGGCCTTCTGTCGTTGGCTCTCCGAACAGTTGAAGGAGGAGGTCACGCTGCCCACTGAGGCGCAGTGGGAGCGAGCGGCGCGGCATACCGATGGCCGGCTCTATCCTTGGGCCAACGCCGACGAGGACGTGGCCCAGCGCTGCAATATGGACGCTACCGGCATTGGTCATACGTGCGCGGTGGGGATGTTCCCGAATGGGCTGGCCGAGTGCGGTGCGGCGGACATGGCGGGCAATGTGTGGGAATGGTGCCGGACGAAGTGGCGAGAGGACTACCGCGACTACGAGAAGAAGGCGGATGATCGGCTGGACGGAGAGGCCGCTCGGGTGTTGCGTGGCGGTGCGTTCCACAACTCCACGGGGTTCGTCCGTTGTGCGTTCCGCGGCGGGTACCATCCAGGCTCCCGAGACGGGTCCTTCGGGTTTCGGGTGGTGGCGTCCACATTCGTTTCTGGCCACTGAACTCTCTGTACTCTGATGCTCTGTAACTCTGTCCTCTGGGGGTCGGGGGGCGGAGCCCCCGGTTTTTCGGGGGCCTTCTCAGGCACTGGCTACTCTGGAGGGCGTGAACCGGATGCGTCCAAGGACGGCCTTGCGGAGGCCAACCGTGTTCCCGTGGCTCAGGTGGTTGACCCACCTTGAGCCGAAACAGGGCCTCATCTGCGCGTTCCAGACGCTCGCGTCGCGCAGCGCCTTTCCGCAGGTTCGCCTCCTCCAGACGTTCCCGCAGGTCGAACGCGGCGCCCAACAAGCGGTGGGTGAAGTCATGTCGATGCGCGCGTGGGAAGTGGTGGGTGGCCGGCAACAGCCATGCCAGCAAATCGAACGTGCGCGTGAAGATGACCATTTCCGGTTGACTCATAGGTGCTGCTCGGGGGTTGAGGTTGCAGACTTGGGGTGGCCGACTCGTCAGCGAACGTCGAAACAACTCGACCGGGGGCTCCGCCCCCGGACCCCCGGAGGACAGAGGTCCGGAGCGCCAGAGTTCGGAGTGCTCAGCGTTCAGAACCGAATGGGGACGCCACCACCCGAAACCCGACGTACCCGAACCGGTAGCCGGGATTGATCCTGTCGCGGATCGCACAACGGACGTACCCCGCGGGGCCGAGGTTGAACGCACCGCCACGCAACACCCGCAGCTCATCTCCAGCGTCACGGCACCATTCCCAAACGTTGCCGGCGAGGTCGCAGACACCGTAGGGACTCGCGCCGCTGTCGAAGCAACCTGAAACGCTGGTGGCGTCGATCCCGGTCTCAGCACAATTCGTGCGGTTGGCGTCGAACTCATCGCCCCAGGGATAGCTACGCTGCGGTTTCGGGTTCGCCTGCCACCCGGCCGGCTGAGTCAGGTCCAGGCCCTGTGCCAGGGTGCGGACCGTGTTCGGCGTCGGCAGTTGCTGGCCACCGCGAGCAGTCTTCTCCCACTCGGCTCCGGCTGGGAGGCGCAGCGCGTAGCCCTCGGGCAAGTGCTCGCGCCATCGGCTCGTCAGCCACCGGCCGTAAGCCAGCGCCTCATACCAACTCACGCCGACAATCGGGTGATTCGGTAGATCGAACGGAGAACCGACTGCCTGCGGGCCGGCAGCCCACTCGTCCTCGTAGCGCGGTCTCAAACGGCCGTCCCTCCAGCACTTCGCCCGGATGGCATCCTCCCAGAACTCGGCACGACCGTAGCCTCCCTCCTTCACAAACCAATCGAACTGCGCCACCGTCACCGGGTAGCGACCGATCCAACAACCGTAGGTCAAGGACTCGTTGACGCGAGCCGTCTCTCCCTCGCCCATGACGAATGGCCCCGGAGGAACGTAACAGAACTCCATCGCACCCAAGTCCTCAAGCGTCCTGGGGACGACTTCAATGCGCGGATCGCCAAGGCGGGCAAGGGCGTTGCCAGCTTCGGCACGCACGCGCGCCCCCACACCCACGCTATCCGATATTGTGCAGAGGAGGCTGTTGACCGTGTTCGTGCGGCAGCCGGGGGTGACAGCGCTCGATGCGTCGGCTACAGCCTCACCCGCCACGGCCACGGAGAGTCCTTTGGTCGTCTCGGCTCGTGTCAACAGACCCTCCACGACAGTGCTCGCCGCCTGGTCCCGTTGTTGCACAACGCCGAGATAGCCTACGGCGAGCACGATGACCTCGCGCCAGGCCGGCTCCGCGACGTGCTGGAGAATGGTCCCGACAACCGGGTCCACGCTCTCCTGCCCCTGCTGGGCCAGGGCCACGGCGGCAAGATACTCCTCGAACGTGAGATGGATGAAGCCATACTGGCCCGGTCCTCGTTCGAGCAGCAGGCCGGCGTGCTGACGAACCTCCTCGAGGAAACGGTGCGCGACCTTCTCGGGCTCAACCTCGCCGCGCTTCGTCAAGAGCCGGATGAGTTCGTCTTCCAGATCAACCTTCTTCACCAAGCCTGCGCCCGGACTGATCGTGTGCATCCAGAGTGCGAGGGGTGCCAACGTCTTGAGGGTGACACTCACGTCCAGCTCGTGGGCCGGCGCTCGATCCAGACCGCGAGCCCGATTCCAACTCGAGAGCAGGGTGTCGACGTACTTCTGATACAGTTCAACGCGGCGCTCCGGCAGGATGACGCCCTGGCGTTTCACAAGGGCCAGGACGGTCAGAAGCAGCGGGTTGGCGGCCAATCGGCGCACGCCGGGATTGCGCCGGACGGCATCCAAGAGCTCGCAGCGCTCCCGCGCCGCGTCTTGAGCCGCGACGGCGGTGTCGCCCGCGGCAGCTTTCTCGAGGGCGGCGGTCCACTTCGACGCGAACTCCGTGATCTCGGCGTCGTCGAAATCGACCAGGGTACATTCCCCGAGACCCTCGGCTGATGGGCGCACGTCGCGATAGCCCACGATCCGGCTGGTGATGAGGAACTTGTTCCCGGCGCGGCGGTGGAGGGTGAAGAAGTCCACCACGCGGCGGACCACCGTATCGCGAAGGTTTAGGTTGGTTACTTCGTCCAGTCCGTCGAGCATGACCAGGGCACGGCCGCCTTCGAGTGCTTGCCGGAGGAGGTCGTCCAATGGCACGTTGGCGCCCAGGCTATGGAAGTAGCCGGCGATGAAGTCGTCGAGACGCTGGTCGTGCTCAGCGAGGGCGTTGGCATAGGCGGACAAAGCCAGGAGCACGGGGAGACGTTTCTCCGGGCACCGGCCCGTAGCGTGAAGGAGCGCGACGTACTTGAGGAACGTCGTCTTGCCCGCCCCAGGATCGCCAAGGACCACGAGACCACCCTGTTTCTCCAGCAAGCCAAGCAACGGCACGGGTTCACTGAGACGCTCGCCTGCGGCAACACGCTCGGGATCCGCCATCCGGCGGCCCGCTAGCTCGAGATCGCGCGCCCACGTCTCACCCTTGGGCATTTCGATGCGCGCCTTGAGCGGAACGAATAAATCGATCAGCTCCAGCCGAAGCGGGATCCGGTCGGCTACACCCAGGCCCTTGAAATCCAGATAGCGGTAGCGGTCGACGACGTACTCAAGGTAAGTGCGCAAAGCACGCTGGAGATCTGGGGACGGCTTCCGAAGGCCGAGGAGTTCGCGACCTAATGCCGGATCCACCACCACCTGCGTGACCTGCAGCGCGACGTCCTCTATGATTGTGTTGCGATCTGCTATCTCGAATGTCCGCGCTTGGAGCGCGGTTTGCCAGCGCCGATGGTGATGTCTCCGGCGGCATTGCCGCCGATGGCGACGCCGCCTTGACCGGCGACGACGTTGTGGTTGCCAACGGCCATGCCTCCGCTGCCCGAGCTTTGGACCAAGGTGTTGCCGTCGCCAGTGATGACGGTGCTGTCGGTAATTCGCCCCGCCGCGACACTCCGCTCGCCCTCGGCCACGACGAAGCCCTTGTTCCGGAGCCGAGCCAGCAGTTCTTGGTTCAGCGCGCCAAGGTCTTTGATCGCCGCCAGCAGGCGTTCGGTGTCCGTGCGCGGCACCTCGCCCCGGGCGCCTTGGGCCAACTTCGGCTCGAGGAATTCCTCGACCAACCAACGGTGTAGGTCGGCCGCCACAAGCGTGGCTAGGTCTCCAGGTTTGGGAAACTCCGTCACGGTGTGGTGCCCGCGAAGGTCCTTCTTCAGCGCGGCCAGCTTGTCCACCAGGTCAGGCTCGGTCTCGCGCCATTTGTCCGGGATGATAGCCTCCGCTTTGAAGTAGATGAAACAGGGCAGGTCGAGGTGGCGGGCGCGGCGGTATTCGTCCTCGGTGATGCCGCTGCCGTAGCGTCCGGCGAAGAGGCCGAGATAGACCTGGCTGCGGTCCACTTCGTCGAGCGAAGCGCGACGGGTGGTTTCGTCCCGACTGCCGAATGACTCCATGCCGAGGAACTTGGTCTCGCGGAGGCGATCCAGGACCTTGGCAACGGCTTCACGCTCCGGCTGCAGATCGAGCCAGGTGGAACTCACAAAGACGCGGACGATCGGAGGCGTCATGGCAGTGATGGGGTTGTTGAACGTGTCGAGGTTACACCAAAGGTGGGTGGACTTGAAATCAGAAACTGGCGCTCAGCCAGCCAAGAAGCAGCCGGCCGGGGGCTCCGCCTCCGGACCCCGGAGGACAGAGGCACAGAGCATCAGAGTACAGAGAGTTCAGTGACCAGAACCAAATAGGGACGCCACCAGCCGGAAACCGAGGAGCCGGTAGCGGCTGAACGGAAGGTCCCTGCTACGGAACGCACAACGGACGCCGCCCGTGGCGTAGTCGAACGCGCCGCCACGCAACACCCGAGGGTCGCTCCCGTCCAATCGATCATCCACCTCCCTCTCGTAATCGCGGTAGTCGCTCCGCCACTTCGTCCGGCACCATTCCCACACATTGCCCGCCATGTCCGCAGCACCACACTCAGCCAGCCCGCTCGGGAACATCCCCACCGCGCATGTATGACCAATGCCGGTAGCGTCCATATTGCAGCGCTGGGCCACGTCCTCTTTAACGTTGCCCCAGGGATAGAGCCGGCCATCGGTATGCCGCGCCGCTCGCTCCCACTGCGCCTCACTGGGTAGCGTGACCTCCTCCTTCAACTGTTCGGAGAGCCAATGGCAAAAGGCCAAGGCTTCGAACCAGTTCACGTCAACAACCGGGTGGTTCGGGCATCGGAAGACTCCACCGGAAGCACCGGGGCCTTTGCGCCACTCCTCTTGCCAGTCCTTTCCGTCCCAGTAATGCACCTTAACCTTAATGCCTTTCGGAAATGCGGTGTTCACGGGGTCAAAGGATTTGGAATTGCACGG
>CAYSPU010000055.1:1178-26009 GCA_964432995.1 uncultured Verrucomicrobiota bacterium | reverse complement strand
CTCTTGCCGATCCCCAGGCCCTTCGCCTAGACGGCCTTAGCAACACGCATACGTTCATGCGAAGGACGCATACACCGGAACCGGGAACGCTGTCGATGCTGCAGGAGCCTCCCGGATCCTCGCGCAACTGTCGCGGTGGGCTCGGTCGTCCCCGGTCAGCGCCCGGTTTCCGCCCCTGCGGATAGGCGTTCAGGTCTGACCGTTCCGCCGATTGATTCCCACTAGTGGGACGAGGCGATCCCGACGTCGAAACGCGCCACCGCACCTCAGGGTGTGTCATCCGCCGTCGACCGCTCACCAAGAAGGAGTTGGGAAAGCTGCCTTTGCCCTGGCACACCCTATGCCAGCACCCTGAGAAGTCAGACCATCGGCGATATGAATGACCTCCGCTTCGCTTTTCGAATGCTGCTGAAGAGTCCCGGCTTCACGCTGGCGGCGGTGTTGACGCTGGCGTTGGGCATCGGACTGAACACGGCGATGTTCAGTCTGGTGAATCCGATTCTCTTTCGGCCGTTGCCCGTCCGAGATCCCGAGCGTCTCGTGTATCTCAACGAAACGAAATCCAGCGCAGGAGGAACCGCGCCAACACGTCTGAACATCGCTTATCCAGACTATCTGGACTGGCGGGCGCGGAACCAGGTGTTTGAGGATGTGGGGGTGTTCCAGGGTGGCTCGTGGACGGTCACGGGTCGCGGCGATCCGGAACGAATCCGGGGAGAGAGGATTTCCGCAACCTTGTTCTCCTTGCTGGGCGTCTCGCCCTGGCTCGGCCGGGATTTCCGTGAAGGGGAGGATCTTCCCGGAGCCGAACCGGTCGTGTTGCTCAGTCATGGTTACTGGCAACGGCGATTTGGCAGCGACACCAATGTCACCACCCAAGCCCTGAACCTCAACGCCCGGAGTCACGCGATCGTGGGCGTGATGCCACCGGGATTCCAGTTCCCACAGGAGGCGGATGTCTGGGTGCCCTTGGTGATCGAAGCCCCGGAACAGTGGCGAGGCGCCCATTCGTATGAGGGCATAGCCCGGTTGAAATCGGGTGTCACCCTCCAACAGGCCCGGTCGGATCTCCTCCGGGTCAGTCGAATCCTCGAGTCGGAACATCCCGTCGCAAACGCCGGCGTGTCGGCGGTGGCCCGACCCTTGCGCGAAGAAGCGGTGCAGGGGTTTGTCCTCATGTCTTGGGCGCTGCTCGGCGCCGTGGGCTTCGTGCTGGCCGTGGCCTGCGCGAATGTGGCGAACATGTCGCTCTCGCGCGCGCTGAGCCGGCAACGCGAATGGGCGGTCCGGTTGTCCCTGGGATCCTCACGTTGGCGTCTGACCCGACTCCTCCTGACGGAGAGCCTCGTCTTGGCCGTCGCCGCCGGGCTGGCCGGACTTGGCCTGTCCCAGTGGGGCCTAAGGCTCGCCGTGGCGGTGATGCCCGCCGAGGTTCCCTATTGGCTCGATTGCAGCCTGGACTACCGAGTCCTGCTCTTCACCGTGGGGGTGGTCCTCTTGAGCTGCCTGTTCTTTGGCCTGGCCCCCGCCTGGCATGCGTCCCGCATTGACCCCGTCGAGAACCTTCGTTCGGGGACTCCAGGCGCCGGAGACAGACCCCGGCACCGGCGATTGCGCGGGGTGCTGGTGGCGACGGAAGTGGCCCTGTCTCTTCTGTTGCTGGCAGGCACGCTGGCCATGGTGCAGACGTTCTGGAACCTCCAACGAGCCCATCCTGGATTCAACCCGCGCGACGTCCTGACCTTCTCCGTGAGCTTGTGGCAGGGCACGTATGCGGAGCCGGCCCGCCGGATCGGGTTCTACCGGGAGCTGCGCGAACGCCTGGCCGCGCTTCCGGGAGTGAGAAGCTCTGCTGCCGCCTTCAACCTGCCCATGGCCGGCGACTACTGGAGCCAGGCGTTCTACCTCGAGGACCGACCCGAGCCGCCGCCCGGCGAGAAGCCTCTCGGCAACATGCGGGTGGTCACGCCGGGCTACTTCCGAACCCTGGAGATCCCCTTGCTTCGCGGACGCGATTTTGACGAGACAGACCAAACCACCAGCTCGCCGGTCGTCATCGTCGACGAGGCCTTTGCCCAACAGTACTTTCCGGGCGAAGACCCGATCGGCCGGCGGATCAAGCTCACCTATATCAAGGACACGTGGTGGGCGATTGTAGGCGTGGCCGACAACGTCAAACACTACGGCTTCTTTGGAGAGGAGACCCGGCCCGGCTTCTACTTTCCCTTCACCCAACTCCCGGTTTCCAGCATGAACCTGCTGCTCAAAGCGGAGCACGCCAACGCGCCCGCCTTGCTGGCTGCCGCCCAACAAAGGGTCCGACAACTCGACCCTGAGGTGGTCGTGGCATCGGCCCAACCCATGCAAGACCTGATTGCTCGATCCTATTGGCATATCCCGCTGGTCGGAAAGCTCCTCGCCGCGTTTGCGCTGTTCGCGCTGGTACTGGCCTCCGTGGGCATTGCCGCAGTAGCCAGCTACGCCGCATCCCAGCGTACCCATGAGATTGGGGTGCGCCTCGCGCTGGGCGCCTCCAGGCTCGAAGTCATACGCCTCCTCCTCAAGGAAGGATTCCAACTCACCCTGGTCGGCATTGGCTTGGGCCTGCTGGCCAGTTGCGGATTGCTGCGCGTGCTCCAAAGCGAACTCTACGGCGTCAGCGCCGCCGACCCCCGCCTCTACCTGCTCTTGGCCTCGGTGCTCATCATCGTCGCCCTGATCGCCTGCTACATACCCGCCCGCCGGGCCGCAAGTGTCGATCCGAGTATCGCGCTGAGATGCGAGTGACGGCGCGCGAGGACTGGGGCGAGCCGTCCGTATCACGCTTTCAGGTGCAGAAACTGGATGCCCGGATACCGACGGAAATCTCCGTCGAAGGCAACCAGGCGGCAGCCGCTTGCGGCCGCGAACGCCGCCAGATACGCGTCCGTCCACACACCGCCGCGCAGGTCGAGGGATTCGCTCCATCGGTTGAGCCACTCGTCGAGCCCCGCCGGTTCGGCCAGCATGCGCACCCGCGGAACAGCCAACCAAGTGGCAAGCGCCCTCCACGCCGCCGCACCATCCAGCACTGCGGCACCCATAATGTGCGGGTTCGTCAGGTGCCGCAGCAGCGCCAATGCGGTCACGCGGCAGAAAGCCAGTTCCTCGCTCGCCTCGTCGTCCCAATAACGTCGGGCCCGCGCGTAGTGCACGTGATCCGGAGCCGAGAGTGGCACCCACACGCTCGTGTCAACCAGATCGGGCATGCTTGGCCTCGTCCTCCTCTTCCTCGAGCCGAACACGCCGGGCCGGCGTCGGTGCGGGGATCACCACTGCGCGTCAAGGGAGTCCCTTCTGCGAGCAGGGCTGTGGGGTTGAAAAGAGGAGCGGGGCTCCTCTGCGCCGCTCGTTCAAACGCAGGTGCTTGCTTCGATGGCACGGGCATTGAGGCACCATCTGCCGAGCGCTTCTTGACGCATCCATCGCTGTATGGCAGCGTCATACACATGGAAGAAATCCTCACGATCCGTGTCCCCAAGGGCACCCGCCGACGGCTGGAGGCAGCAGCGCGCGCCCGGCGGCTTACGCTGAGTCAGTACGTCCGGGACGCGCTGGCCAACGAGCAGCTCCTGGACGATTTCGAGGCGGCCCGGGCCGACCTTGTGCCCCAAGCGCGGAAACTCGGCATCTACACGGACGAAGACGCGTTCCGGTTCGCCCCGTGAAGGTCGTTCTCGACACCAACGTCCTGTTCGCCGCGCTGGTCGCCGATGGTCTGTGCAGGGAGTTGTTTCGCCGGGTCATCCGTGCCAAGGCCTTGGCCACTTGTGAGCCCTTGCTGCTCGAACTCGAAGAGATTCTCTCGCGGAAGCTGCATCCAACCCCGGCGGTGACGCGCTTTCTCGCCGCACTCCGCCGTCAAGTCACCCTGGTTGAGCCGGTACCCTTGGCTGTTCCGGTATGCCGGGATCCGGACGATGACGTGGTGCTCGCCACCGCCGTTGCCGCCCGCGCCACGGCCATTGTGACCGGTGACGCGGACCTCCTCGTGCTCAGGGAATACGGCAACATCCCCATCCTCTCGCCCCGGCAGTTGCTCGAGTTTCTGGACCAGCGGGTGTCGGACGAATGAGCCCGCCCAGGAGGACCGAGGAACTGAAACCTGGGATTTGACGCAGACACCTCCGCGCGTTATCTTTCGGCAACCAAGCCGGAATGCTACGCGCGGTCAGCGCCCTCGGTCTTCCTCCCCAGGCGCCGTAGCAGGAACCGAAAGGAGAACTGCCATGCAACAACCACGCTCTGCCACATCCATCGCCAAGCTCCCCGCGAACCCGGAGAAGAACTCATGGGAAGCAGTGGCATCCGCCGACGGGATGCGCATTGAGTCCACGAACCTATGGAAGGTAGGGCGCGGCTCCGAGAAGAACTCGCGAGCAGGTCTGCGCATCGCGCCGGAAACAAAGAGTCCGGAGGCTGTCGTTTGCGGCGCCCTCGGAGAGGTCGCCCTACCTCACGGTTCATGGAAAGGCCGGATTCTACCGCTGCTCCTGTTCCTGAGTCTGGCGGTCCGCGGGCAGGCGCAGCTATTCGCCGATTTCGGCTATACGAGCGACGGCGCGGTCATCACCATCGGGCGCTACTATGGTCCCGGCGGAGCGGTTACGATTCCCGACACCATCGACGGTTTGCCGGTGACCTGTATCCGTGACTGGACCTTCAGTGGCTGCAGCAACCTGACCAGCGTGACCATCCCCGACAGCGTTACCGCCATCGGGGGGTTTGCCTTCTTTTGGTGCAGCAGCCTGACCAGCTTGGCCCTCCCCGCCGGCGTCAACAGCATCGGCGAGTGGGCCTTCGACGGTTGCTCCAGCCTGACCGCCTTCGACGTGGACCCGTCGAACGAGACTTTCAGCAGCTTGGACGGTGTCCTATTCGACAAGAGCCAGACCACGCTCCTCCGATGTCCTGAGGGCAAGACAGGTGCCTACGTCATTCCTGACGGCGTCGTCCGCATCGGGAGCGGGGCGTTCTCCTGGTGCGCTGGTTTGACCAACGTCACGATTCCAAACACTGTCACCAGCATTGAGGACTACGCGCTCTTTGACGCAAGCCTGACCACTCTTTTCATCCCCGCCAGCGTCAACAGCATCAGCGAGTGGGCGATCTCTGCCTCGACCGCATTCGAGGTGGACCCGCTGAATGAGACCTTTAGCAGCCAGGACGGCGTGCTCTTCGACAAGAGCCGGACCACGCTCCTCCGATGTCCTGGAGGTTGGACAGGTGTTTACGTCATCCCTGATGGCGTCCTCAGCATCGGAAAGGGGGCCTTCTCCGGCTGCACCAGCCTGACTCGCGTCGTGATCCCGGACGCCGTCACCAGCATCGGGAACGGGGCGTTCTATGGCTGCACCGGCCTCACCAGCGTTTGTTTCGAAGGTCAGGCCCCCAGCGTTGGTGTGGACGTCTTCAGCGCCGCGTACCAGGCGACTGTCTACTACTTGCCGGGAGCCGTGGAGTGGGGCGCGACCTTTGGCGGACGTCCGACCGCAGTCTGGCAACCCCAGGTGCTGACGGATGACGTCAGCTTCGGTGTCCGAGAGAACCAATATGGATTCACCATCACCTGGGCGAGCGACCAGGTCGTCGTGGTGGAAGCCTCCACTTCCTTGACCGGTCCTTCGTGGTCCGCAGTATCTACGAACACGCTTGCGGCAGGATCGTCATACTTCAGCGATCCCCAGTGGGCGAGTTTCCCGACCCGTTTCTACCGCATCCGCTCGCCTTAACGGCGGGACGATGCGCCGTGCATCTCCCCCGCCCACATGAGGGAGTGGGGGCAGCGTCCAGTAGCGTAACTGTCGCGTTGACTTCCGGCCGGTCGAGAGGCCAACTGCACAGCAGCGGATCGGCTCCGATCGCGACGCCATGAAAGAGACCCTTGTCGACTGTCTCACTGCGGCCGGACGGCTTTTGCTCGAGCACTTCGGCAAGGTTCGCGGCATTCGCCTCAAGGAGAACCGGAGCAGCGTGGTCACGGAAGCCGATCTCGCGTCGGAAGCGTTGATCTTCGGCCGGATCCGGGCGCGGTATCCCGAGCACAACCTGGTGGGCGAGGAGACGGGGTTGCAGGACCGCGGCTCGGCGTTCACCTGGGTGGTGGATCCGCTGGACGGCACGTCGAATTTTGCGGCGGGGATTCCGTGGTTTGGGGTAATGATCACCGTGCTGGAACGGGACGAGCCGGTCGTGGCGGGAATGTATCTGCCGGCGGACGACCTTCTCTACTTCGCCTCCCGGGGGAGCGGCGTCACCCGGAACGAACAACCGGTCCGCGTCACCCCGGAAACCAGCATCGGCAACATCCTGTGTGGATATGGCATGGACGCCAACGCCCGCGACGAGGGGGCCCGGCGGCAAGCGGCCGCGCTGGGCTTTCTGGTGCAGAAGGTGCGCAACGTGCGCGCCACGAACAGCCTCGTGGACGTGGCCTATACCATCGACGGGCGGTTCGGCGCCTGGGTGAACTACGAGATGAAGCTCTGGGACGTCGCCGCGCCGAGCTTGCTCCTGCCGGAGTCGGGCGCGGTGGTCACCGACCTTTCCGGCCGGCCGATCCGGCTTTCGCTCGGGCCGGAGTGCTGCGGGCGGAGCTACGCGGCGCTCGCGGCTTCGCCGGTTTTGCACCCGCAGGTTCTGCAGGTTTTGCGGCCGGCGCCCGCGCCGTGACCTTCGCCGGGCCGCCCGCCACCCGGTCCCAGAGGGTCTCGACGGTCTTCTGCATCGCCTCTTCCTGTTCCTCGATGGAGGCGACGAGACGGAACTGGGTGCGGCACCGATCCAGGTTGTGCTCCGGCCGATGGATCCGGAAGTATTTGTCGCCTGACAGGAAGTCGGTGAGGAAGCGGAGTCCGATGGTGAAGGTGATCAACTTGCCGGCCAGCACGAGGTAGGATCGCTCCGCCGCGGTGAGGAATGGCGCCGTTGTCTCGAGGTAGCCATGGGTCAGCGCCTCGAACATGTGCAGGTCCATTTTCACTTTCTCGAGGTCTTTTTCGTCCTCGAGGGTCGGGCTGGTGGTGGTGCGGACCATGTCGCCGAAGTCGTAGAGCACCAGGCCCGGCATCACGGTGTCCAAGTCCAGCACGCAGAGCGCCTCGCCGGTTTCCCAGTCCAACATCACGTTGTTGAACTTGGTGTCGTTGTGGGCGATGCGTTCGGGCACCTCGCCCCGGGCCAGCGCGTTCAAGAGCAGGTCCACCATTCCTTCCTGTTGCTTCGCGAACTCGATCTCCGGCTGCGCGGTCTTGACGCGGTTGTAGGGATCGTGGCCGATCGCCTCCTGCAGCGCCGTGAACCGCCGTCGCGTGTTATGGAAGTGCGGGATGGTCTCGTGCAGCCGGTTCCCCGGGAGATCCACCAGCAGGTTCTGGAACCGGCCGAACGCCCGGCCGGCCTCGTAGGCCTGATGCGGGTTCTGCACGGACTCGAACGTCTGCGCCCGTTCGACAAACACGAACGTCCGCCAGTATTCCCCGGCCGGATCGCGGTAGCAGGAGTCGCCGTTCCGGGCCGGGATCAGCGTCAACGCCTTGCGAGTCACGTCGCGGGCGTTTTCTTCCATCAACCGCTTCCGCAGGTGGGACGTCACGCGCACGAGGTTCTCCATCACTGCCGCCGGGTCCTTGAAGACGGTTTGGTTGACCTTCTGATGGATGTAGCGCGCCAGGGTTCCCCCCTGGTTATAGGTGGCCATGTAGGTCTCGTTGATGTGGCCGACCTTGCACGGCTCCGCGTAGAGGATGTCGCCATAGATCTGGAATTGCTTCGAGATCTCCTGCAGGTGCTGCTCTTGGTACATCGGCATAGTGCTGGATGGGGTTTGCGCGGACGGTGCCAGCAATTCCGGCCGGCCGCAACGCGAAAGCGGCGCCGGCAACCGCGGATCCAAAAGCCACCGATGGGGGTTTGTGCAATCGGGTTTGAACCGCGGATTTCGCGGATGGTCGCGGATTCGGCCGACATTGTGCGCCGGCTCTTCAACGGAGACGAGGAACCGCCGCACTGTACGAAGTGCAGTTCTGGCCTCTGTTGGACGGACTCTGGAATGATCGCGCCATGAAAGACGGCCAAGGGCTTCCGCTCTGGCGCGAGCCCACCGAAGGACCACGAAGCAATGCCCCTCAACCGTGCACCGGCCCCGTTCCTCTCTCCCCTCTGCTGCGGCGGCGTGATCCGCGTTCATCCGCGCCATCCGCGGTTTGCTGAAGACGCCGCATCCGCGGTCATCCGCGCCGCCCGGCGAAACTCGGTCGGGGAGAGACCGACGGTCTGGCGGAACTGCCGCGTGAAGGCGCTCTGGTCGGAATACCCGCAGTCGAGGGCAATCATGGCGACCGGGGTATTGGTCTCCCGGAGGCGGCGCACGGCGACGTCCATGCGCACTTTGTGGAGGAACTGGCCGACGGTGAGGTGGAAGATGCGCCGGATGCGCTGGTCGAGCTGGTAGGGAGAGAGACCGGCTACCGCTGCCAGGTCGGAGACGGTGAGCGGTTGGTCCATGTGGGTCTGGATGTGCCGGACGGCCTGGGCGACCTGGGCGAAGTCCGCCTCGCGCTCGTTGGGGACCTGGAGGTCGCGGGAGATTCCGACCAGTCCCACGACCTGGCCTTGGCGTCCGCGGAGCGGCAATTTGTTGGTCAGACACCAACAGGTTCCCCCGGAGTGATTGAGCTGGAGCTCCAACTGGTTCAGAATCGGTTCCCCGCTCCGCAACAAGGCTTCGTCCTGCGCCCGGTAGCTCGAACCGAGCGGCGGCGGGAACACCTCATCGGCACGGCGGCCGATCAGCTCGTTCTTCTCGCGGCGCCCGCACCGTTCGACCAGTTCCCGGTTCACCACCACGTATTCGCCTCGGGCGTTCTTGATGAAGAACACGACGTCCGTCAGACAATCGAACAGGGCTTCGGCGGTGAAGGGCTCTTCCAGTTCGGCGAACAGCGCGGTCCGCCAGGCTGTTCCCTCCCGGCGCCAGCCCGGCCGGTGTCCGGCCGTTGCCGACCTCCGCTGACGTGCCGCCTTCGCCTTCATGACTGACCGCTCCGGTCTCTCCGCGCTCGGGTTGCCCTCTTCCGATGGGTCCCGTTGTGCCGAAATCAAAGCGCACACTGGGCGCGAGGACAAGACAATCATCCGGCCGCTGATCAGCATGGCGAACATGAAGTCCGATACCCTGCGGCGGATCACCGTGGTGGACACCCACACCGCCGGGGAACCCACACGCGTGGTCGTCGACGGCGGACCCGACCTGGGCCGGGGGACACTGGCGGAGCGCCGGGCGCGGTTCCGGCGGGAGCATGACGCCTTTCGGTCGGCCATCGCGATGGAACCGCGCGGTTCGGATGTGATGGTCGGGGCACTCCTCTGCGAGCCGGTGGATCCTGCCTGCGCCGCCGGGGTGATCTTCTTCAACAACGTGGGGTATCTCGGCATGTGCGGCCACGGCACGATCGGCCTGGTGGCGGCACTTGCGCACCTCGGTCGCTTGCAGCCGGGCGACCATCGCCTGGAAACGCCTGTCGGCGTCGTCACGGCCACGCTGCATGCGGACGGCTCCGTCTCGGTGGCCAACGTTCCCAGCTACCGCGCGCGGCAGGGGCTCACGGTCGAAGTCCCGGAGATCGGTTTGGTTACCGGGGACATCGCCTGGGGGGGCAACTGGTTCTTCCTGAGCAAAGCGCCGCCCGGCGCGCTCGGGCCGGGACAGGTGGACCGGCTCACCGACTACTCCTGGCGCGTGCGCCAGGCCGTCAACACGCGGGGATTCCCCGAAGTCGATCACGTCGAGCTCTTCGGTCCTCCCGCGCGATCCGAGGCGCGCGCGCGGAATTTCGTGTTGTGCCCGGGCAAAGCCTACGACCGGTCGCCTTGCGGAACGGGCACGAGCGCCAAGCTCGCCTGTCTGGCGGCCGACGGCCAGTTGGCCGAGAACGAACCCTGGGTGCAGGAGAGCATCGTGGGAACCACCTTCACCGGCCGTTACCGGCGTTTGGACGCGCAACGCATCCTCCCCGTCATCACCGGCACCGCGTTCGTCAACGCCGAAGCCACCCTTTTGCTCGACCCCGCCGATCCCTTCTGCTGGGGAATTCGCTCGTGAACACGTCGGCCGACATTCTGGTCGTGGGCGCGGGCATTGTGGGCGCCGCTTGCGCCGCAGCCTGCGCCCGCGCCGGCCTCAAAGTGCGGGTTCTGGAACGCGGCCCGATCGCCGGGGGCACCACCGCCGCAGGCATGGGCCACCTCGTGATCATGGACGATTCGGAGGCCCAGTTCGCGTTGACCGCCTACTCCCGACGCCTCTGGCGCGAGTTGGCGCCGGACCTGCCCGCCGATGTCGAGTTCGACCCCTGCGGAACGCTCTGGGTCGCCCTCGATGCCGCCGAGCAGGGCGAAGTCCAACGCAAACAGGAGTTCTGCCGCAAACGCCAGATCCGCGTCGAAGTGCTGGACGGTCCCGAAGTGCTCGCGGCGGAACCGAACCTGCGCCGCGACGTGGTGGCGGGCCTGCGCGTGGTGGACGACGCCGTGCTCTATCCGCCGGCCGCGGCCGGCTACCTGTTGCGCGTCGCCCAGCGGCACGGGGCGATCGTGCAGACGGGGGTGGAGGTGCAAGCCCTCCTCGCGGAAGGTGGCGCCCTGCTGACCGACGGCAGTCGCCTGGCGGCCGGCCTCAGCGTGAACGCGGCGGGTCCGTGGTCCCCCGCCCTCTCCCCCGGCTTGCCGGTCCGCGGCCGCAAAGGGCACCTGGCCGTTACCGATCGTTACCCCGGCTTTGTCCACCACCAGATCGTCGAACTCGGCTACCTGAAGAGCGCTCACTCGGTCTCGACCGACTCGGTGGCGTTCAACATCCAGCCGCGCCAGACCGGCCAGATGCTGATCGGTTCGTCGCGGCAGTTTGGCGCCGACGACGTTCGCGTGGAACAGCCGATGCTCGAGCGCATGCTGCGCCGCGCGGCCGAGTACCTCCCCAAGCTGACCCAGTTCAGCGTTCTCCGCTGTTGGGCCGGCCACCGCCCCGCCACTCCGGACAAGCTCCCGATCATCGGCCCGAGCCCCGAGAACGACCGCGTCTGGTTCGCCACCGGTCACGAAGGCCTCGGTATCACCACCGCCCTCGGCACCGGACAGTTGCTGGCCGACTTGATCCAGGGACATGCCACCGAGATTCCGACCGCTCCCTACAGCCCCGCGCGATTCGCCCACACGACCAATCAGCCGACCACAGCACACAACCGTCTTCACTGATGCGCACTCTCCAAGACGTCCAGCGTCCGACGGCCTTTCCAGGACCGCGGGTCTTCTCGACCCGCAGCAGCACGCACACACCCTTTGCTGCGGCTCCAGACGAGCCGCGGTCCGAAGCCTCGCGGACCGTCGATTGCCCAACCACACCGGCATGCCAACCAACTCCGTCGCAAGCGCCCGTCGTCCCGGCGGGCAGCAGCCCCACTTGCCGCACGCGCTCTCGAGCCTCCAATGCCCTCCCGCCCATCGCATGTGCTGCGACCCGAGACGGGTCGCGCTCCGACTCGGGTCTCAACTCCACCTCCGCCACTCCGGTCCGCACCTTCGGGTATCAGGCAGTTGGACGTCCATGCTGCACATGGATCCCCCTTCCCATCCTGGGATATCACCTCGGAGGCAAGGTAGGTCGGGCTGGAACGCGCGGACTCGCGCATCCGCCGGTTCTGGATCGCCAAACCTCACCAACGGACGCCCGGGGCCGGGCGTCCCTACCTCATGGCTTCGCCGTTGACAACCCCGTCGCCTATGGCTGACCAGGTCCAACTCACCGTGAACGGCGCGCCGATCACCGTCCCCGAGGGAACGTTGCTCGCCGTCGCCCTGGCCCGGGCGGGGGTTCCGCGCTTCCGACGCTCGGTCCGCGGCGAGTCTCGCGCGGCGGTTTGTGGAATGGGGGTCTGCTTCGAATGCCGCGTCACCATCAACGGCCAGCCCCATCAACGCAGTTGCATGACCCTGTGTGCACCGGGTATGGAGGTGAAGACGGATGAGTAACCCCGCCGCCGCGCCACCAGCAGCCTGCGAAATCCTCGTCGCCGGCGCCGGACCCGCGGGCATCGCCGCCACCTGCGCAGCGGCGGACGCTGGAAAACACGTCGTGCTCCTCGACGCCGCGCCTTGGCCGGGAGGACCTGTCTGGCGGGGAGTGTCGCCGCAGGCACTTCCCCGCGCAGCGCGCTCGTGGCTGGATCGGTTGCGCCGATCCACCGTCACAGTCGTTCCTTCAGCGACAGCGTTCGACGTCCCCGCCCCTGGTCGACTGCTCGTGGAAACGCCCTCGGGAAGCCGCACGTTTGCCTGGGAGAAACTCATCCTGGCCACGGGCGCGCGCGAGCGCTACTTGCCGTTCCCGGGCTGGACGCTTCCCGGCGTGTTCGGCCCGGGCGGTCTGCACAGCCTGTCGCATGCGGGTTGGCCGGTGCACGGCCGGCGCGCGGTCGTTGCCGGATCGGGTCCCTTGCTGCTCGCCGCGGCGGACGGACTGCGACAGCATGGTGCCCGCATCGTGTTCATCGCGGAACAGGCATCGTGGTCGCGGCTGGCGCGGTTCGGCTGCGCCCTTGCCCGGCACCCGGGGAAGGTCGCGCAGGGCATGGCCATCGGCACCCGGCTGTTGAGCGCTTGCTATCGCTGCGGCTGGTGGCCGGTCCGCGCCGAGGGAACCGACCATCTGGAACGCGTCACTTTCACCGATGGCTCCCGCACCCGGACCTGCGCGTGCGACATCCTGGCCTGCGGTTTCGACCTGGTCCCGAACGTCGAGCTGCCACGCCTCCTGGGCTGCACCCTTGACGGCGGCTTTGTGCGGGTGAACGACTTCCAGGAAACCACGATCCACGGCGTCTACTGCGCGGGGGAACCGACCGGTATCGGCGGAGGCGATTGTGCGCTCGTGGAAGGCCGCATCGCCGGTCTCGCTGCGGCGGGCCGGGCCGCGGACGCCCGTCAACTCCTCCCCCAACGCCACCGCTGGCACGCCTTCCGCCGTGCCCTGGCGGCTGCCTTCGCCCTCCGCCCCGAGCTGCGGCGTCTGCCGGAGCCGGACACGATTGTCTGCCGCTGCGAAGACGTGGTCCACAGTCAGATGCTCGGCTGGGACGACTGGCGCAGCGCCAAACTCCACACCCGGGCCGGCATGGGTCCCTGCCAGGGGCGCACCTGTGGCGCCGCGGCGCAGTTCCTCTACGGCTGGGATTGCGCCTGCACCCGCCCGCCCGTCTTTCCCGTCACCGTCGGCACTCTGACCGCAACCACCCCAAACCCGGAACCTTGAACCCTTGAACCCTGAACCTCTCAACCCTGAACCTCCAAACCTCCCACCCGTGAAAGTCTCCCTCGAACCCAAAGCCATTCGCGCCGCCGTTGCCAAACTCCGATTTCGGACCCAGGCCTTCGTCAACGGCCGGTACGTCAACGCCCGTTCCGGAAAGACCTACGTCTCGGTGAACCCCGCCACCGGCCAACCGCTGGCCACCATCGCCGCCGGTGATGCGACCGACGTCGACGCCGCCGTCAGGGCGGCCCGCCGGTCCTTCGAGCAAGGCGTCTGGGCCAGGCGCCCGCCCGCCGAACGCAAACAGGTCCTCCTCCGCTTCGCCGACTTGATCGAGCAGAACCTCGGTGAACTGGCGTTGTTGGACTGCCTCGACGCCGGCAAGCCGATCACCGATTGTCTGACGATGGACCTGCCCGACTCCGTGCACTGCCTCCGCTGGCATGCCGAGGCCATCGACAAGGAATACGAGAAGGTGGCCCCCACCGGCCCGGCCAACGTCGCCTTCATCGTCCGCGAACCGCTCGGCGTCGTCGGCGCCATCCTGCCGTGGAACTTCCCGCTCCAGATGGCCGCCTGGAAACTCGGCCCCATCCTCGCCACCGGAAATAGTGTCGTCGTCAAGCCCGCCCGCCAGACTTCCCTGAGCGCCCTCCGCCTCGCCGAACTCGCCGCCGAAGCCGGCCTGCCCAACGGTGTCCTCAACGTCGTCCCCGGCAACGGCTCGGTCATCGGCGCCGCCCTCTGCAAACATCCCAACGTCGACGCCGTGGCGTTCACCGGCTCCACCGAAGTCGGACGCCAACTCCTTCAATACTCCGCCGAATCGAACCTCAAACGCATCGTCCTCGAACTCGGCGGCAAAAACCCCCAGCTCGTGTTCGACGACGCCGGCGATCTGGATTCCATCGCGCGCCAGGTCCTCAACTGCGTCTTTTGGAACATGGGCGAGAATTGCAGCTCCGGCTCGCGGCTGATCGTCCATCGCAAGATCAAACCGAAGCTCCTGGACCGGATGCTCGCCGCCAGCCGGGAGTGGGTTGTTGGCAACCCCCTGCACCCGACGACCAAGATCGGTCCGATGATCGAGGAAAGCCACCTCCAGAAGGTGCTGGACTACATCGAAAGCGGCAAAGGCGAAGGTGCCGAACTCGTCCTCGGCGGCCAGCGCACCCTGCGCCGAACCGGCGGCTACTTCGTCGAACCCACCATCTTCGACCGCGTCCAGCCCCACATGAAGATCGCCCGCGAGGAGATCTTCGGCCCCGTCCTCTCCGTGCTCACCTTCAGCACCGAGGAGGAAGCCGTCGCCCTGGCGAACGATACCCCCTACGGCCTGACCGCCTCCCTCTACAGCGAGAACGCCAGCCGCGCCCACCGCGTCGCCCGCGCCCTCCGCGCCGGCACCGTCTCCGTCAACTGCTTCTCCGAAGGCGACATCACCACCCCCTTCGGCGGCTTCAAACAGTCCGGGTTCTTCGGCCGCGACAAGTCCATTTTCGCCCACTACCAATACACCGAACTCAAAACCGTCTGGATGCAGCTTGACTGATGCGGCTCAACCCAGCGACTGGTCACCAACGAAGAACACCTCGACCTCAGATGGATACCGGGCGGAAGTGCAGCCGCGTCCTTCGCGCGTAAGAGGCTGGCGGCCCCCTCCTCCCCCCAATCCTAATCCTAATCTTAATCCTAATCCCTCCACGACTATGACCGAACCCTCTCCCTTCCGCGGCGTCTACGCCGCCCTTGTCACGCCCCTGCGTCGGGACGACTCCATCGACACCGACCGGCTCGTCGCCTTTGTGGAACACCTCATCCGCCGCGGCGTGCATGGTCTCATCCCTCTCGGCAGCACCGGCGAGTACTACGCCCTTTCGCCCGCCGAACGGGAACTCGTCCTCCGCACGACGCTCGAAGCCGCGGCCGGGCGCGTTCCCGTTCTGGCCGGCACCAATGCCGGTTCCACCCGCGATGTCGTCGCTTTCTCCCGCCAGGCGGAAAGCCTGGGCTGCGCCGGAGTGATGCTCGCCCCGCCCTACTACTCCCTGCCCCGACTGGACGAGTTGTATGCCCACTTCCGCGCGATCGACCGCGCCCTCGGCATCCCGATCATGCTCTACAACTACCCGGGGCGAACCGGAGTGGATATGCCGCCCGAATTCATCGAGCGCCTCGCCCGCCTCCGCAACGTCCGTTACGTCAAGGAAAGCACCGGCGAAATGCCCCGCATCACTGAACTGCTCCGCCGCTGCGGCGATCGCCTCGGCATCTTCTGCGGCTGCGATACCATCGCCCTCGAGTCCCTCCTCGTGGGCGCCGTCGGCTGGGTGGGCGGCGTGGTGAATGTTCTTCCGGCTTCCCACGCCAGGCTGTATGAACTCGTCGTGCACCGACGGAACCTCGAGGCGGCCCGACAGCTCTTCTTCCAAATGCTGCCGACCCTCGAACTCATGGAAGGCGGCGGCAAGTACACCCAATGGGTGAAGGCCGCCTGCGGACTCATGGGCCACCCCTGCGGGCCGCCTCGGCGTCCGCTCGGCCCGGCCAGAGGCGCGGAACTGCGCCAACTGCGCGCCGCGCTCCAAGCCTGCCCCGAAGGCCGCAACCCGACTCGTTCGCCAAAAACCAGAACCTGAGCCCCGCCGGTTGCCGCCAACTATGGTCATCAGCATCCTCGACCTCTTCACCATCGGCATCGGCCCCAGCAGCTCGCACACGGTGGGCCCGATGCGGGCCGCGCGCCGCTTCGCCCTGGAACTGGCGGACTCCGGCCGCCTCCCCCAAACCGACCGCGTGACGGTCCACCTCTACGGATCCCTTGCCTGGACCGGACGCGGCCATGGCATTGACCGCGCCCTGGTCCTCGGCCTCGAAAACGAAACCCCCGAGGAAGTCGACATCGACGCTGTCCCCACCCGCATCGAACGCCTGACCCGCGAGGGCCGGCTGCTCCTGGCGGGACGGAAGCCAATCGACTACCAACCGGATCGGGATCTCTGCTACCACCAGGACGAAAGCCTGCCGGCGCACCCGAACGGGCTGCAGTTTGTCGCCCTGGACACCGGCGGCGCCGCACTCTGGCGCCATACCTACTACAGCGTTGGCGGCGGGTTCGTCGTCGATGAAACCCAGATATCCACCGGAGGCTGGATTCCTCCCGCCGGCGACCTCCCCTTCCCTTTCCGGAGCGCCGAAGACCTGCTGCGGATGGCCCGCGACTCCGGCCTGAGCATCAGCGCCATGACCCTCCGCAATGAAACCGCGTGGCGGCCCGAGGCCGAGACCCGCTCCCGCCTACGGCAGGTCTGGAAGGCGATGGAAAACTGCGTCGAACGCGGCTGCCGCACCGAGGGTGTCCTCCCGGGCGCCCTCCGCGTGACTCGCCGCGCGCCGCGCCTGTATCGCGAACTCACCGAACGACCGGAGGTCAACCTCCGCGATCCGCTGGCGATCCTCGACTGGGTCAGCCTCTGGGCCCTGGCCGTCAACGAGGAGAATGCGGCCGGCGGTCGCGTCGTCACCGCCCCCACCAACGGCGCCGCGGGCATCATCCCGGCGGTTCTCTGCTACTTGTCCCGCATCCGGGGAGTCGACGAAGAGTGTCTCGAGCGATTCCTTTTGACCGCCGGGACCATCGGCCTGCTCTACAAACTCAACGCCTCGCTCTCCGGCGCCGAGGTGGGCTGCCAGGGCGAAGTCGGCGTCGCCTGTTCGATGGCCGCCGGTGCGCTCGCCGAAGCCCTCGGGGGCACCGCGCCCCAGGTCGAGAACGCCGCCGAGATCGGCATGGAGCATAACCTCGGCCTCACCTGCGACCCGATCGGCGGCCTGGTTCAGATCCCGTGCATCGAGCGTAACGCCATGGCCGCCATCAAGTCCATCAACGCCGCCCGCCTCGCCCTCGCCGGCGACGGCAGCCATCGCGTCTCGCTGGACAAGGTCATCGCCACCATGCGCCAGACGGGAGCCGACATGAGCCTGAAGTACAAGGAAACCTCCCGCGGCGGTCTGGCCGTCAATTGGATCGAGTGCTGATCACCCCTCCGCCGCGGCGTCGAGCATCGCCACGACGTTCTCGGGCGGGACGTCGGCCATGATGTTGTGCACCTGCTGAAAGACGTAGCCACCGCCCGGCCGCCAGATGTCCAGCAACCGACGCACATGATCGCGCACCTGGGCGGGCGTCCCCCGACTCAGCATCTCCCGCGTGTCGCAGCCCCCGCCCCAGAACGTCAGGCGATCCCCGAAGTCCCGCTTCAACCCCGCGGGGTCCATGCCGCGGCACGTGATCTGGACCGGGTTGATCGCGTCCAGGCCGGCCTCGATCAGCCCGTCGAGCAACTCGCGCACGCCCCCGCAACAATGAAGCTGGATCCGCAAATGCGGCGCCACCTGTTTCACCCGCTGCCACATCACGCGCTCCCGCGGCTGGAAGAACTCCCGATACATCCGCGGTGAGATCTGCGGCCCCTGCTGCATTCCCAGGTCGTCGCCAAAGAGAATGATGTCGAGGTGCGGCCCGACCGCCTGCAGGAACTTGTCGAGATTCGCCAGGTGAATCTCCGTCACCTTGTCCAGGAAGGCATGTGCCCGCCGTGGGTTTTCCGCGAGCAACAGGAGGAAGTTGTCGTTCCGATAGAAGAACTGGCCCATCTCGAGCAGGTTGCCGCCAAAGAGACCGATGACGGCCCGATCGGTCTCCTGCCGCAGCCGTCGTGCCCCCTCCGCCAACAACTGCGGACCGTCCGGCCCCTCGACAATCGGTCCCGGCGGTGATTTCACCCCTGTCCACATCCCCTCGTCGAAGTAATCGGCGAGATGCTCGATGTCTTCCTGTTCCGCGAACGCGTACCACGCCTGCTCGAAGTAGAGCACGCCCTGCGGCATCCGGGCGATGACTCGCCCCCGCGGAGAGCGCAGCACCCACTCCCCTTCGTGGCGCTCCGGCCTGACCCAGGCGGGCATGAAACATGGCGTTCCGTCCGGCAAGACCCACTCCGTCCACCACCGGTCCTCCCGCGCAAAGGCCCGCCCCAACTCGATGGTGTCCACCCCAAACCGCCGCAGCACGTCCTCATCCACCACCGCCAATTGCTGCACCGGGTCGTAGACCCGCAGCGGGCGCTCCGGCAGCCCCAGGTGTTTCCGCAGTCGCGCATAGGCGATCGCGCTGATGCCCGAAGAACGGTGCCCCGAAAGATCGATGGGAACACGATCCGGTTGCCGATGGTGCAGGGCCGCTAGAACACGCTCGCGTGATGTCATGGCTGTGAAGTGAGTCTTCAGTTAGTTCTCCCGCAGATCGTCGGAAACCCGATCCTGCCCGGAGCTGCAGCACCCCATCCATCCCCGGGGAAAACCCCATGAATCCCCCTACCCATTCTGGGATACCACTTCGCATGAAAGGTGGGGCGACCTCTCCGAGGGCGCCGCGACATGCTGTATCCGTGCACGAACCACTGGTTTCTGGCGCGATGCGGAGACCTGCTCGCGAGTCCTCCTCGGAGCCGCGCCCTACCAGTTCTCAGGGTAACAACAAACCACCACGGAGAGCCCCCCAGGAGTGAGGAAGAACCCCGGGGATGCCTCCCTCCTGCAAGGCCGGCGAAAGGCAGCCGTCCGCCGGAGGATCCGGTGGACGGTACATCTTGCGTCAGCCTCCGCCGGCATCCGTGTTCATCCGTGTTCATCCGTGGTTAACCTGCGTTGGATCCGTCAAATCCGTCAAGCGGAGTCGCAGCCTCAGGTACGGCCCGAGGTCGTCCTCACTCCTCGCGTTCCGTTCGCGGTGCGGCTTCGTCCCCTTTGGGCGTTCTCTCGTCCAAGAGCTCGGTTTCAGCCTTCACGGTATTGCCTTCGAGTATCACGGCCCCCGCCCTCTTCCCCAGGCGGATCCCGATCTTCTGTCTCCCGGAGCCGGTGTCCTCGATCGTGTTGTCGCGGATCACCGTGCCGCGCGTCACGCCATCCACAAACAAGCCGAACCCGACGTTGTCGCGCACCGTGTTGTTCTCGAAAACGACTCGATGCGCCGCCATGGGCTCCTCCTCCGCGCGCCAATACGCGCCGCCCCGCGCGTTGCCCACAATGATGTTCTTCCGCACGAAGTTGTCGCTGTCCTTGTGGCCGATCGAGATGCCGCAGCCGCCGTTGTTCTCGAGCCGATTGCCTTCCGCCACGCCGCCGCGCACGCGCCAGCAAAAGAACAACCCGTCGCCGTCGTTGCCCGTCGCCCGGCAATCGATCACCGCCGGCCGCTGCGATCCGCTCCCCGGATGCAGCCCCAGACCGCCGCAACCCTCGACCACACACCGCCGCACCTCGACATCGTTCGACTGCTGGAAACTGATCCCATCGCCGTTGTAGCCCCGCACCACGCAGTTGCTGATCACCGTATGATCGCCCCGATAAAGAAAGATCCCCGCCGTCCGGCAGCCGTCCGCCGCCACCGCGTTCTCCGCCCGATTGCCGTCGACCGTCAGATTCTCCACGCGCGCGTCTTCGAGGTCGTAACCGCTGATCACCGGGTAGATCGTGGCGGCAAACGCCTCCGCCGACATCATGCAATCCGCGTTCAACGGCCGGCTCAGCGTGAAGTAGTTGCTCCGACCATTCAGAATGGTGGCGCAAATCCCGTGGAAACCGCGCATCGTCTTCGAACCCACATACACGCCCCGGCCAATGGCGAACCCTTCAGGATCCGCGACCGTGATCGCCTCCTCGCCGAAGTCGCCGTCGGCCGCCAGACGGGAGAAGTGCGCTCGATCCTTCCTGAGTACCGTCCTCTCGCCGGCCCCGCGAACGGTCACCCGGCTCCGCAGATGCAGCGAGTCCCGCATCCGGTATTCGCCGGGCCCGATCTCGACCACACCACCGCCCAGGTTCCCCACGTAGTCCACCGCCGCCTGCAGCGCCCGATTGTCGGACCCGACGATGTCCGCCCCGCTCGCGCCGACCGTGATGACGATGGCGGGCCGGGCAAGGAGTTCGTTCTCGGGGTGCCCGCGCCCGGCGTGGTCCGCCATGGTAGCCGCAGACACCAGGAGCAGCATCGAAGCGCAAGTTCTCATAGTGGTTCGGAGAAGGTAGGGACGCCCGGCTCGGGCGTCCGCCAAGGGCGTGCACCTCTGCATATAGCCGGCGGACGCGCGGGGCCGCGCCTCCCTACCCGCTGCTGATGGTTACACAGAAAACAGCCCACGGAAAGGTTTGTGCAAAGGGAAAGCGCCGCGGCGGCAGCGCACTCCAAGACGCAGGCGCGGTCCGGCGACGCGTCCGAGGGCGCGGGAGCGTCCTGGACTGCGGCGCTGCGGCGCCGCTGCGGGTGGCAAAAGAACGAAGCAACCGTTCTCATGTGAAGTGGTATCCCCGAAGGGGCAGGGGGATTCATGGAAAGGCCGGACCTCCAGAGTCTGGACGCGCGATGGGTCCATGAACCGTAGCCGCGGACGTGAGTTCGCGCTGACTTCTTGGGCCATGGGGGAGTTCTCATCCGCCGGAGCTCATGCAGTGAAGCCGTGTACCTACCCACACCAAGGTTCAAACCGCCGCGCCGCACGACGCACAAGCTGGGCCGCATGGCGGGGCCCATCATCTTCCGCCTTGCAGCAGCGCCTCGTAGACCGCCAGGTCGCCTCCGCTGAAACAGCAAAAGACAACCTCGATCTCGGCCGGGTTCGCCTCGAGAAACTCCCGGACGGTCTGCACCGCCACGGTGGCCGCGGCTTCGATCGGATACCCATACACGCCCGTGCTGATGCAGGGGAACGCGATTGACCGGATGCCGCGCCCGACGGCCAGCCGGAGCGCCGACCGATAACACGAGGCCAGCAGCGCCGGTTCGCCACGTCCGCCCCCGTGCCACACCGGGCCCACCGTGTGAATCACCTGCTTCGCTGGCAGCCGGTATCCCGCCGTGATCTTTGCCTCCCCCGTCGCGCAACCGCCCAAGCCGCGGCACTCGGCCAACAGCTCCGGCCCTGCCGCGCGATGAATGGCGCCGTCCACACCGCCGCCACCCAGCAACGTCGAGTTCGCCGCGTTCACAATCGCCTCGACCGCGAGCTGAGTGATGTCCCCTCGAATGGCTCGAATCCGACTCATGCTGTGCGAGCAGATTCGAACGCCGCCCCGTTTCCGTCAACTCCGCGTTCACCACGGATGCAGGAATCCACCATCCCCGGGGAATCCATCTCCCCTGGTTCGCTGTTTAGGAAGTGCTTCCCCGGGGGTGAGTGAGCCTCTGGATCAGCTCGTGGTGCTGGGGGAATGACGCCAGCATCTCCCGGCGCCGCCCAAGTTGCAGTTCGGAGAACTGGAAGGCCGGGGCACAGACATTCGTGCCAAAGGCCAACGGCTCCTCCGGCGGAAGCTCCGCCGCCTGCCAGGACCCTCGGGCCACCGTCGCCATCGGACGCTCGCCAGACGCCAAGTCCAGACCCAGGCGACACCGCCGATACGCGCCCGCGGGATCGATCACATGAAGGTCCAACCGACCCACATGGATCGTCCAGACCTCCTCGCAGTTCATCACCCGGTGAAAAGAGGAGAACGACCCCGGAACGAACAGCCAATGCCCCACTGTCCGGTGGGCATCCCGAGCCGTCTCCACGAATTTCATCCCTTCCGGATGTTCATACCAAGGGTAGGCCTGAAGAATGGCATCGAGCATCGGACACGCCTCACAGCCGGCACGACGCCGTCACCGGGAACCACCGTTCGCACCGGAATGCCTCTCCTCATATCACTGAGCCCGACCGGTGTCGAGTCGACCGCGGCACGGGAGCGCGCGTGGAACTGACGGTCGCCACCCTGCCGGTCCGATGAGACGTCCACGGACCCGACAGCGCGCCCATCCGCAAGGCCGAAAACCGCGCGTCGACCGGGGGCGACCGAACCGCCAGCGCCACTGACGCGAGGATCCGGGGCTGCGTTCGACACTTGGCCATCGCTGATTGGTGCGGTAAGATCGGTGCCCTATCTATGAAGAAATCACTGGGAGCCAAAACCCTCGTCTATCCCACCCCTGTCTTCGTGGTCGGCACGTACGATCACCAAGGGAAGGCCAACGTGATGACCGTCGCCTGGGGCGGCATCTGCAACTCCCGTCCCCCCTGTGTGGCGATCTCACTGCGCAAGGCGACCTATACCTACGGCAACATCGTCGAACGCAAGGCGTTCACCGTCAGCATCCCCTCCGAAGCCCACGTGCAGGCCGTAGACCATTTCGGGCTCGTTTCCGGAAGGGACGTGGACAAGTTCGCAGCCGCCAAGCTGACCGCGGTGCGGAGCGATCTGGTGGACGCCCCGTATGTGAAGGAGTTCCCGATGGTCCTCGAATGCCGGCTGGCGCACACGATCGAGTTGGGTCTGCACACCCAGTTCGTCGGCGAGATTCTGGATGTGAAGGTGGAGGAAGCAGCGCTGGACGGTGATGGCAACGCCGACATCCAGAAGGTCAGACCGCTGGTGTTCGCGCCCGGCACCCAGGCCTACTACGGAATCGGCACCCACGTGGCCAAGGCGTTTTCCGTCGGGGTCAAGGTGTGATCCATTAATGGCGGACGAGGAGGACTGCCGTTTCGTCCAGCCCACCGACCGACGACGACCCCAAGGGTCACCTGCCAGAGGGGCAAAGGCGGAGTTCGTTCATTCGGCCTGTCGCTCACGGTAGAGTCTCCACACGTGTGGCTCGAGGTGCTCGGCCAATAGAGTGGCCACAATCTTGTGCGCGGCGTCGTCCAGGTGCGTACCGAACCTCCCGTCTCTCCGGTTCTCCACCAATTGGTGGATGTTGACGAAGTACCAACGATCATTCTCGTAACCTTCGAGCTGACGTCGGACTTCGGTGTATGTGCGATTGTAGAAGTCTGTTCCCAGCTTCCGTTCGTAATCGACGAGCTCCACGCCGTGAACCGCCTGCCACGCCAGCAGGATGGGAATTCCCCGGAAATCCCGCTTGATCGACTGCAGACTGTGCACGTGGAGTGGGATCACCACCTGATCGAGGGCCTCCTGCGCGGAGCGGCAGGCCAGTCCACGGGAGCGGGAGTAGCTTTCTTCAGCCTTGTGCAGATAGTCATCGAATCCGGAGGCGAGCTTCAGGGCGCGTCCACCCGTCGTGCGGTTCAGTATGTTCGGGAACCAGGCATTCAGGCGTTCACAGCTCTTGGGGACTTCATACGGTCGAGCCGCGATGGCCATCGCGTCCAGCTCTCGAAACACGTAGTGGGTGTCCGCGGTTGGCAGGTTCAACAGCGGGACCACAAAGTCATTCCGGCCCGAGTAGCTGAGAATCAGGTCGGGCTCGAGGGCATGTCCCCACCGGTTCAACGCGATGAAGTTCTGGTAGGAAACCGACGAACCCATGGCCATGTTGATCACTCGGATGAACACGCCGCGATGCGCCAGGCGTTCGTTCAAGATCCTGTTCAGCTGTGAGTACATCATGCGATCGTTGGTGGTTCCACCCCAACCCTGAGCCCCGCTTCCACCGATGAGCACGATTCGAAACTCGTTCGCGGCCTTGTCCGGAGGATGGTCGAGGTCGAAATCGATGAAGAAACCCATTGCCCCCGTCTGGACGTCAAACACGTTGGTGGCCTTCTCCGCGTAAGTCAGTCCTTCCCACGGCATGGGCCCCTGGTGATGGTAGTTGGCCTGGATGTGCCACCCGTCGTACGGAAACAGTTCGAGCGTCCGGGCCGTCGGCCGGCCCTGGATCTGTTCAAACTCCGAACGCACCACCCCGGTCTGCGATTGCCGCCATCCCACATACCGGTCAAACACCTTGAGCGTCAGCAACAGCAAAACACCTACAAATACGCATTCGAAGGCAACCAGCCCGGACACCTTCAGCATTCGCCAGCGGTTCCTCCACAACGCCGCCCGATAGTCGAGAGCGACGGAGAGCGCCACCAGGCCGACCCCAAACAGCATGGTCTGGCCTTGCGATACTCCCAGCCACCGGTGGAGGACAAACCACGGGCCGCGGCCCAGATGCAAGCTGCCGGCCAGGAAGGCGACAGCGGCAATTGTGCTGCCCATAATGAACAACAACGGTGCTCCATACCTTCGGCCGTTCGGGTCCGTACTCATGCTCATGCTCCCCATCCTCCAGAAGACCTCACCTGCGCCGACTCTTGCGGGACAAAGCCCACGTGCGGCGAATCTGAAGAGGCTCCTGAGATTCCTCAAGCCCGATCCTGGGCAACGGCCACCGCGGCGAAGCCCGCTCTCCGCCGGGCTGGCCGCCTTCAACTGGCCGGTTTCGACGGCGGGTTTGGACTTGCCCCCGCCGGTGCCGCTCCGCTAGCGTTCGCGCCCTCGGACTCGACACTTGTTCCCGAAGGCCGGAAGTGCCAAAGTCCGATGCCGTGCCGACCGTCGGAGGCGACTCCGCGGACACGCAGCCCCGAAGGCGCTCGGAGTTGGTCGTGGGTTGGTCGCTCAGTGGTAGAGCAGCCCCGAAGGCGTTCGGGGTT
>CAYSPU010000055.1:0-1078 GCA_964432995.1 uncultured Verrucomicrobiota bacterium | reverse complement strand
AGCCCCGAAGGCGTTCGGGGTTGGTCGTGGGTTGGTAGCTCAGTGGTAGAGCAGCGGCCTTTTAAGCCGTTGGTCGTGGGTTCGAGTCCCACCCGACCCACCACCTTCAAAATCAAGGGAAACCCGCATAAACACTGGGTGAAACGCACTTCACGTTTCTCCATTCGCAATGCAAGGCAATTCCCGGGAATGCCGTCGAAATGCCGAATTCCTGCAACCTCTTGCAACCGGGGGCAGGCATCGAGGATGGCCCCGTCCCGCTCCCTGGCGCCACGCCCTGCCACGTTCTGCCCCCGGCGGGTGTCGTCGTAGCGGTCGGGGGTGCCGGCGCGTCCTAGGGCGAATGCGGGCTTGCGTCCTGGGGTCGGTGGGCGTAAAGAGCAAGACATGGAATCCGCAATTTCGATTCGCGCGGTTCACGGAGACAGATGTTGCCAGGAGCGCCACCGGTTCCGAATTGGCATGGACGCCCGCGCCGCAACTGAGTTCACGGCCGGCGAGGATGATTTTCTGTCGGCCCTCGAAAACGCGATGATCGACCATGTTCAATCCGGGCGTCCTGGTAAACCTGCGAGCGGGCTCGCGATTCAGGTTTGGACGACCCGCGGCGCGGGTTGGCGGAACTTTCACAACCCAACCAGCGGGAACATCATGGGCGTGACACACGAGATTGCCGGCCAGCGCGAGTCAGCGGCCAAGCTTTTTCGGTGGGCTTGCAACGCGGTTCAGATGGCACGCGATATCGACTCGATCGGGCATGGCCTTGCCCAGCTAGCTTTCGACTGACCCGATTTCCCATCCCATCCACGCCCCCGGCCGGCGACGGTCGGGGGCTTCTTTGTGCCCGTAGACGGGTCGCAGTTCTGGGGGGTAGGTCCACCTACCACCTGACCTACATCGTCCCGTAGACGAGCGTTTAGATGGGGTCCCGGTGCCGCCGCGCGTTTGTTGACTCGACGGGCTAGGCGTGGACCAGCGCGACGAGGGTGAGCACCGCTACCAGCCCGGGGAAACAGACTGGGAAACTGCCGACGACCCGAACGCTCAACAACACATCGACTATCCCGGCATCGTCGAC
>CAYSPU010000054.1:25748-26090 GCA_964432995.1 uncultured Verrucomicrobiota bacterium | reverse complement strand
CCGAATTCAGAACTTGATCTGTCAACAACGTGTTTTGAACTTCAAGGACTCTAGCCCGGACAGGTCGCGCTCGCGGCAGCAGCGGGTGCGGCGCTCACTGCAGATCGGCCAGGGAGCGCAGCACCCGGAGGTCCGGGATGAACTCGAAGTGGCTGTCGAAGGTCAGGACCGGCGCGCCGATGCGCCGTGCGCAACAGGCAATCAGGATATCCTGCGCGGGGAGAGTCAGGCCGCGGCGGTCGAGCGTCCAGGCCACGGCCGCGGCCTCTTCCCAGAGTCGGACATCCGTGGGCACATTGCGCATGACGTTGAGGAAGCCCTCGACGGCCTGGCGGAGCTTGG
>CAYSPU010000054.1:0-25703 GCA_964432995.1 uncultured Verrucomicrobiota bacterium | reverse complement strand
AACGCGCCCGAGCAACTCCACCGCGGGGTCCTTCCCTTCGCGCAGCAGCCCGATGAACACACAACTGTCAACGAGAACGACGCTTTCCATGGGACGTGGATTCGTGGGCAACGCGCGTTTTCAGGACGTCGTAGTCAGCATCGACGCCTTCCCGCAGTTCAGCGGCCGACAAGCCCAGCCCCGACTTGGCGTACCCGGCCAGCGCGTGCCGGCGCTCCAGTTCGCGGAGGGCCAGATTCACCGCCTCGGTCTTGCTGGCGCAGTCATGCAGGCGCATCACGCGCTCCAGCAGGTCCTCGTCGATGTGCATCGTCATCTTCATGCCATACTCAGTATGGCATCCCGCGGCCTCGCGCAAGCTTTTTCTGCGCGGACGGCCGCTCGATCGCAGGTGCGGGCTGCCCCAAGTGGACGGAGGAACGCCCGTTCTTCCGCAGCACGGGCGCGCGGCAACCGCGCGCATCCGAGCGCGCCGCCGTGCGGAGGGTGGGGGAGGTGAACAAAAAGGATGGAAACCGGGCGCCGTTCTGCGGTTCACTCGCCCTCGAGCGTGAACCGAGAAAGGCAGCAGACCCATCGCGGGGATCGATCCCATGGCCGGGCCAGAGACCGGGGGCGGGGAAACCTGTCGCTGTTGATTCTGATGCTGGCGCTCATTCCGACCTTCGGCCGGGCGGCAAACCTGCTCGACGGCGTTGCCCGCGGCGCCGACGGCTGGGTGCGGGTTTCCGGACGCATGGTCACCAACCAAGCGGTTACGCTCCAGACTTCACCCGACCTGCACTCCTGGTCGGATTGGGCGTTGCTCGACTTTCGGCAGCCCAAACCCGACAGCTACAGCGAGTGGTGGTCGACGAACGACACGTTCGCCTACTGGGACCTGGGGGCGGTCGAGCAACCGCGCCGCTACTACCGCTTTCACACCGCGCCGTTCCAATCGAACAACGACTGGAAGAACCAGGTTCTGTTCGCCGACGATGCCTTTGCCCAGAGCGGCCTGAACACGGACGAGGACGCGATTCGCTGGGTCAAGTTCGCCATTCTGCGGGACGATCCTTTCCGCGTCGTCTACCAGGACGGGCGGGTCTACCCGTTGCACGCTCAGTTCGCCACCAACCGGCTGTCCGCCTTCGCCGGCCTGTCCGCCGGTGAGTTCGATCGGGTCTCCCTGTACCTGACCAACCAGCAGGTGCTGCTCGGAACAGTGCTGTTCCCGCCGCGCCCGGCAATCCGGGAATACGGAATCCAGTTCACGGGGCTGGATCCCTACCCGCGTGAGCTGGTGCGGACGTTCTTCGAACGGGTGGCGTCGACCGTGGTGGCGCCGGCGGACGTCACGCCGTTCTACCTCCCGGCGTTCGAGCAATCGCCGACCGCCTTGATCGATGAGGCCTATTTCCGGGAGCACGGAATCCGGGTGAGCAGCGTGCAGCGCTGGGTGACCGCGGATCAGGTCTACGCGTCCGGCTGGGCCTTGGGCCGACTTCGGGTCCTGCCCGCCACGCAGATCCACGCGGCGTACGCGGACGGACGACTGTCGCCCCGGGACATCCTGGTGACGGACGGCGTGCCGGCCGAGGTGCCTTTCCTGGCGGGCATCCTGACGATCGTTCCCGCCACGCCGAACTCGCATGTGGCGATTCAGGCGCAGGCCTATGGGATTCCGTTTGTCTACGTCGCCGGTCCGGCCGGCCAGGCGCACCTCGCCGAACTGGACGGGCGCGAAGTGGTCCTGCAGGCGACGTTGCGGTCCGGTTTCGCCCGGGTTTCCGTCCTGGTGGCGGAGGAAGCGCTCAGTGAGACGTTGCGGGAGGAGGTGCTGGCTCTGAAGCAGCCACCGCTGCCAAAGATTCTGCCCATGGCCGCCTACGGCGCGCTGAGCGCTCCGGTGGACCAGCTCCACCCGGCGGACATCCGTTTCTTTGGCGGCAAGGCGGCGCACTTCGGTCTGCTGCGGCGCACCATTCCCAATGATTGCCCGGAGGCGATCGCGCTCTCGTTCGACCTATGGACGGCGTTTATGGGCCAGACGCTCCCGAGCGGCCGGACGCTGGCCGAGGAGATCCAGACGCGGCTTGCCGCGCATCAGGTCTATCCGCCGGACATTGCCACGGTGCGACAGGACCTGGCCGCGATTCGCGATCTGATCACCCGGACGGCGCGGTTCACCGCGGACCAGCAGGCCGCCGTCATCGCGGCCCTGGCCCCGTTCGATCCTTTGCGCCGCATTCGCTTCCGCAGTTCAAGCAACGCCGAGGACAGCGACACCTTCAGCGCCGCTGGCCTGTATGACAGTTACAGCGGTTGTCTGGCCGATGACCTGGACGGCGACACCAGCGGTCCGTGTCGGTGCAAGGAGACGGAAGCCAACGAGCGCGGCGTATTTCGCGCCATTCAGAAAGTCTACGCCAGTTTCTACAACGACAACGCCTTTCTGGAACGTCGGCGCAACGGCATCGACGAACACGACGTCGGCATGGCGGTGCTGGTTCATTACTCGACGCCGGACGAAATGGAGTTGGCCAACGGCGTGGCCACGGTCTGGCAGGAAAGCCTCGCCTATGGTGGCACCCAGTTGAAGGCAAAGCTCGTGAGCCAGAAAGGGGCGGTGTCCGTCACCAACCCCGAAGGCAACGCCCAACCTGAAGTCGTCGAGGCCGTTGCTCCCGACTGGTTGCAGGTGCTACAGGCGTCCGGCCTCGTGCCGCTTGGCAGCCAAGTGCTCGAATGGCCCAAGGACTACACGGCTCTGACCGACCTGCTGGTTCGCACATACAAATGCTACACCAACGAGGCCGGCGGCTCGGCTCCCACGAATCTTTTTCTCTATGTTGAGTACAAGAAGGCCGAGCCCGGGAAGCTCCTCGTCAAACAGATCCGGCCGGTGCCGCCGCCGCCTTCCCCGCCGGAAACACGCTACCTCCTGAGCGAAGCCGTCACTTACGGGGTGTATCCTTGCGAGACCTCCGACATTCTGGCGAACCATCGACTCAAGTGCCGCCTCACCTTGCGGACCTATGGCGGGCGTGTGGCCCTTACCAACTTGACCTCCGCGCTGTACACCGACAGCCGGTTCGAGTTCCGCCAGGGCGCCACGCTGCACACCATCGAGGGGGCGCCGTCCTCGTGGCCGGACGCCACCCACACCGTCCGCGAGGACCCGCGGCGCGGCACGGTCGTCGAGGATGGCTGGACGTTCGGCGCGGGCACCAACCGCTGGACCTTCCGTCTGACTTCCGTGATCCCCGCCGCGGCGCTCGAAGGCACGCCGTTCCTGGCGCAGGCCGAGATCCGCAAGTGGCTGCAGGTCACGTACGCCACCCCGCAGCCGGTCTTCGGCAGCGCCGGGGGCCCGCCGCAGACAACCACGCAAGAGGAAGTGCAACTCGTGGCATTGCCTGATGAGGCCACGTTGGCGCCAGGCACTCCGGAAACGATCGTCGGCACCAACAACCTCCGATGCACGGTGCGTTTCCTGAACTCGACCAACAACCTGGGGCCGCCCCTGGGCGTGGACTTGAATTTCTACGGATCCTACCCCGCTTCGTACTCGACCTGGCTCGCCTCGGAGATCGACGGCCTGACGCTGCAGCCGTTGGTCCTGCGCGCTTACCAGGCGCAGTCCGCCAAGCCCGGTCACAAGTACCTGTGGTCATTCTATCTGTTCGAACCCCAGTTGGAGGCCGACCTGCCCGCCGAGCAGCGCGCGGAGTGGCAGGCGAAGGGCATTCAGTGGATCTACGTTGTCCGCTCCCCGCCCTGGCAGGGGGAGGTCCAGGTGTTCTTCTACGGGTCGGACGGTCTGCCGTTAGGGCTGTAGTCCCTGAGGACTCCAAACGCCGCTGCGTCCGGCCTTCTCAACCTCGTAGCCGCCGACGTCAGTCGGCGCACTTCCCGGCGGTGAGGGCGGCGCGCCCGCTCCGCAGCTATGCCTGCTGGCGGTGGGCTCGTTCGAACTCCTCGAGAGGCACCACCCGCCCGGTCAGGCGTGCCTCTTCCGCCGCAAACGCGATCAAATGGCTGTGAACGGTGGAGGCGAGGTCCGCCTCCAGCCGCGCCCCGGGCGGCTTGGTCATTTCGCCGTAGAGAGCGTTGACCAATCCGGGGTCGCCGCCGCCGTGGAGCTCATAGCCGCCGTCTTCGGCCTGGACGGTGTAGCGTGCGGGCTCTCCTTCGTGCGGCAGCAGAATGAGGTGGGTGCCGAAATGCTGGCGGTAGCTTTCGCCGCCTTTCAGCACGCCTTTCGTGCCGGAGATTTCCAGGTGCCGGCCGGCGGCGAAGGCGGTCATCGTGAAGGTGCCGGTGACCCCACCCTCGAACTCCAGCGCCAGGACCTGCCGGTCCACGGCGTCGTTACCGCAGCGATACACGCAGCGCCCCCACGGACTCGTCCGCAGCCAGGCCGTGATCTCCTCCGGCGTGGCATCGTGGGCGCGGTCGTAGACCATCGGCAGCCAGGGGAACCGCTGGTCGCCGGCGTAACGCAGCGCATGGTAGGGACAGGTGTCGCTCACCGGACAGCCATCGGTACAACGGGCCGGCACGCCGGCGGGCGCGCGCTCCGGCCGGAAGAACTCGAGGGCACCGAAACTCGCCACGCGCGTGCAACGACGACCCACCAGCCAGTGGACGATGTCCGTGTCGTGGCAGCACTTGGAGAGAATCATCGGGGAACTTCGGTCGACGACCGACCAATGCCCGCGTACAAACGAGTGCGCCTGGTGCCACGGATGGACCCCTTCGCTGGCCTGAACGGAAACCAGTTCGCCCAGCGCGCCCGAGTCGATGATCTCCTTCACCTTCCGGTAGAAGGCGGCGAAACGCAGGACGAAGCAGACCATCACGCGGCGACCGACGTCTTTGGCCAGTCGTTCGATCTCGAGGACCTGCTCGGCGCGGGTGGCAATGGGCTTCTCCAGCAGCACCTCATACCCCAGGCGCAGCGCGCCCCGGCAGTGCTCGAAGTGGAAGTTGTCCTGCGTCGCGACGATCATCACGTCGGCCAGCTTGCCAGCCGAAAGAAGCGCCTCCGCACTGGGGAATCCCCGGAACTCCGGGCGTCCCGACGTCCGGCGGATCTTCCCGACCCGTTCCGGCACGGGGTCGGCCCCGGCCACGATCTGGAACTGCTCCGGATGGCGAGCGGCCAGTTGGGTGTACGTTTGTGCCCGGGCGCCACAGCCGATGCAGGCGAGCTTCAGGGGTTTCGGTGTCGTCATGGGATCTGGGTCCTTCTCTGGTTCATCACGGGTGGCAGGGGGAACATTGAGGCCTGGGACGCCGCTTTTTGGTGACGCGCAACGCGCTTCAGGGGAGTTCCTTGACACGCAGATGCGGTGCTGGGGTGGCTTCCGCCAGCAGGCAAACGAGCAGGGCGACTCTCATGCATCCTTGATGATCGGCCACGGGAAAGCCGTCGTGCACCGGACGCGACGGCCGGTGCGCTGGGATTCGTGGCAGGCGTTCATCACCTCCAGGACATGCAATCCATGTTCCGGGGTGATGAGACTGGCCTGACCGTCCCGTAACCGGTCGCACACGTAGGCCGCTCCGCCGACCCACTCATACGGCCACGGTTCCCGGCAGTGGGTTTCCAGAATGGACTCGCCCTTGAAGGCCAGATCCACCCCCGGCGTCGACCAATCCCAGCCCTGCAGGTGCAGGACGCCCTCAGTGCCCATCACGTCCACGCTGTAGAGCTTGCGTTCCCCCCGCAGGTGTTCGTGCTCGAAGTAGCCGAAACCAGTCCCGACGTTCGACAGCGCGCCGCTCACATGCTTCATGATGAGCATCGCATTTTCGTCGGCCTCCACCTGCACTTCGCCCAGGTCGTCGACTTTCCGAGTGCGGTAGACCGTATCCGTCATGCCGACGACCTCCGTTGCCGGCCCCAGGAGCCCGGTCAGCGTGGTGACATTGTAGACGCCCAAGTCGTAGAGGCTGCCACCGCCCTTCTGGTAGAACCACGCCGACCAGGTGGGGCCTCCGTGGCCATACGTGCCGCGGGCCGCCGTCACCTTGCCGATCCGGCCGCTGGCGATGGTCCGGGCCATGAACGCAAACTGCGGGCTGGTGACGCAATTGGGTGCCGCCCAGAAGCCCAGGCCCTTCTCCTTGGCCAGCGCGATCAACTCCTTGCCCTGGGACACTACCAGCGCCATGGGTTTCTCGCTCCAGACGTGCTTGCCCGCTTCGAGGCCTTTCCTGTTGACCGGGTAGTGCGAGGGCATCGACGTCGTGTCCACCAGAAGATCAAAGTCCGCGCCGGCGAGCAGGGCGTCGATGTGGGGATAGACATTCGGCACGTGGAACTGCTCGGCCCGCTGGCGGGCCCGCTCGGGGATGATGTCGCAAAGGCTGACGACCTCGATGTTGGGGTGTTTGGTCATCACGGGGAGGTACGCGCCGGAGACACTGCCGCAGCCGATGTGGCCGACGCGGATCTTGTCGCGGATCCGGGGCGTGGGCTCGGCGGCCTGGTCCCTGGTGACAAGCATGGGGGCGGCCGCGGCCGCGGCGCCGGCCAATGTTGACCGCCTGATGAAGTCACGCCGGGTAGATTCGGGGAATGCGTTCACACCATGTTGCCGTTGAGGTTGTCTGTCGTTTCCGGGGGCCGGAGCCACCGTCACCCGGTGCGCAGACGCGTGTCATGCGGGCGGCACCGTACACCATTGATGCCCCGGGGTCCATCATCTGCAGACGAACGCGCCACCGAGGCGGGATCTTCGCGGAGCCGACAGCGCGCCCGTTCGCCGGGGCAAACAGCGCGCGACGACGGGCGACAGTCGAACTTCCAGCGCCACTCACGCGAGGATCCGGGGCTTGAGTCGGGGCCGGCGTTGGGGCAAGCTCCGCCTGTCGACGTCCGCATCCATATTGCCGCCCATGAAACCGCACGCTTCGTCTTCATCCAGTTTGAACCGCCGCCGGTTCCTCGGCACGACCGCCGCCGCCGCCGCCTTCACGGTGGTACCCCGTCATGTCCTGGGGGGAACGAAGTTCGTTGCCCCGAGCGAGAAGGTGAACATCGCCATCGTTGGGGCAGGGGGACAGGGGCGCACGAACCTGCGGGGACTGTTCCCGCTGGCGGACGCTCAGGTCATCGCCGTGGCGGATCCCATCGAGCACATGGACCTGGCCGCGTTCTATTTCCAAGGGGTGGCCGGGCGACTGCCAGTCAAGGCGGAGGCGGAGAAGCACTACGCGCAGAAGACGCCCAATTTCAAAGTGGCGGACTACGAGGACTTCCGGGTCATGCTCGAGAAGGAGAAGGCGATCGACGCCGTGCTGTGTGCGACGCCGGACCATCTCCACGCCTGCGTGTGCGTGTTGTCCATGCGCGCGGGCAAGCACTGCTATTGCGAGAAGCCGCTGACGCACAATGTCTGGGAGGCGCGTCTGGTGGCCCGGGTGGCCCAGGAAACCGGCGTGGCCACGCAGATGGGCAATCAAGGACACTCCGGTGAGGGCTTGCGCCAGACCTACGAGTGGATTCGCGCCGGCGTCATCGGCGAAGTGCGCGAAGTCCACGCCTGGACGAGCGCCAGCCGGTGGAGCAAGAAATACACGCAGGGCCTTCCGCAGCCGGAGCCGGTGCCCCAAGGCACCAACTGGGATCTCTGGCTCGGGCCCCGCGACCCGCGTCCTTACAGCTCCGCTTACACGCCCGTGACCTGGCGCGATTACTGGGCCTTCGGCACCGCGCCCATCGGCGACTTCTTCTGCCACAACTTCGATCCCGCCTGTTTCGCTCTGGACCTCACGGCGCCCCTCAGCGTCGAGGCCTACGGAGCGGGCGGAATCGACGCCGAGATGGCGCCGCCGGGTGGGGTGTACTACTACCATTTCCCGGCGCGCGGCGCGATGCCCCCGGTGAAGTTCTACTGGTATGACGGGGGGATGCGCCCCCCGCGGCCCGAAGGACTCGAACCCGAAGACCAACTGGGCGCCGACGGCAACGGCACGCTCTTCCTCGGCAGCAAAGGCCTGATCACTTGCCCGGGCTGGGCTGGGAGGCCAACGCTGCTCCCCGGGTCGAAGATGGACAACTTCCAGCCGCCGCCCAAGACGCTCGAGCGTTCGAAGGGGCACCATCGGGACTGGATCGATGCCTGCAAAGGCGGCAAGCCGGCCAGCGCCAACTTCGGATACGGGGCCGGCCTCACCGAAATGGGGCTCCTCGGCCTGGTGGCCCTCCGCGTCGCCAGGAAGATGGAGTGGGACGCCGCGACCATGAAGTCCCCCAATTGCCCCGAAGCCGACAAATACCTCAAAGGAACCTACCGCCAGGGCTGGGAGTTGTAGCCGGCATAGGGTGCATCCTCGAGTTCCGCGCCTCGCCGGTGCGCCGGGAGAGTGTGAAACATGCCGGCTAGGTACTGTCCGCCCCGCGCGGGGGGGGCGTCGTTCCGCCCGGTGTTCGGCTCCCGTGGGCTCGGGAGTGCTACCGTCGTCCGGAGCGCCGGCTTGCAGCCGGCCAGGGGACAGTGACCGGTAACTGTGACCGCAGTTTCCGAAGCAGTGGGCCGCCAGCACCGTCTGGCCGCGCCCCGAGCAGATGCCCCGGTATTCGAGCGGGTGTCGGTGATGCCCGTTCAGCGAAAGCAGGGCAGTGTCGGTGCGCCCAATCGCACTGGGCTGCAACCACACTGGCAACCACACTGGCTTGACACCGGCAAGTAGGCGCGCTGCGATGGCTCCATGCGCATCCTCTGGAGCTTCATGGCCGCCGCGCTCTTCGCGCCGGCGGGTTGGTCCGGCGAGTGGAAACTCGTCTGGTCGGATGAATTCGACCGGGACGGCCTGCCCGATCCGGTGAAGTGGGCTCACGAAGAAGGTTTCGTCCGCAACCAGGAACTCCAGTACTACACGACCGGACGGAAGCAGAACGCCCGGGTCGAGAGTGGTCACCTGATCATTGAGGCGCACAAGGAGCAGTTCCCCAACGCCCGGTATCAGCCGGATGCGCCCGAACGTCGCTGGCAACAGCGGCGGCAGCACGCCGACTACACCTCGGCCAGCCTGATCACCCGGGGACGCGCGGCGTGGACCTATGGGCGCATCGAGGTGCGGGCGAAGATGCCGTCCGGTCGCGGCACCTGGCCGGCCATTTGGATGCTGGGCACCAACATGGGGGAAGTCGGCTGGCCGGCCTGCGGGGAAATCGACATCCTCGAATACGTCGGCCACGAGCCCGGTGTGGTGCATGCCAACGTCCACACCCGCGGCTACAACCACAATCGTGGCAATGGCCGCGGCTCCCGCCTGCCGCTGCTGGACGCGGAGAAGGCCTTCCACGTCTATGCCCTCGAGTGGACACCGCAGAAGCTCGAGTTCTTCGTGGACGACCGGAAGTACTTCACCCTGGAGAACGACGGTACGGGGGTGGACTCCTGGCCTTTCGACGCGCCGCAGTACCTGATCCTCAACCTGGCGATCGGCGGTGCCTGGGGCGGACAGAAGGGCGTGGACGACGCCATCTTCCCCCAGCGGCTGACAATCGACTACGTGCGGGTCTACCAACGCCCCGGGGCCGGCTTGTGATTCGGGCGCGAGAACGGGTAGACCGAAACTCGGCAAGTAATCTGGCTTTCCGGTTCACCGCTTTGCGACACTCGAGCTCGCTGCCACCTCGCTCTCGTGATTCGAACGACGGCGGCCGCAGGTGGAACCAGTCACCAACCATGTCCGGTGCGCATCTGTCCATGCTCGGGGTCGCGCTTCTGGTCGGGACCACGCTCATACCCGAGCGGGCGGCAACGGGAGACGGTGGTTCGAGTGCCGCGAATCCCGTTTTTGAGGCCCCCCGGGCGTGGGAGTACAGCGCGCCGTGGATCGCCCCCGAGAAGCGCGAGGTCAATCCCAGCCAGGCGCAGAAGGACCCGACCGTCGTCTTCTGCGGCGGACGCTGGCACGTCTTCATGACGGTCAAGCTCACCGGAAGATCGGCCATCGAGTACTGCTCGTTCACGAAATGGGAGGACGCCAACGCGTCACGCCGAATGATCCTGCCGGTCAGTGACAGCGACTACTACTGCGCGCCGCAGGTCTTCTACTTCCGTCCGCATCAGCTATGGTACCTCGTCTATCAGATGGGAGTGCCCGGCGTTGACAAGATGTGGGTCGCATACTCCACCACCGCGGACATCGCGGACCCAACGACCTGGACGCGAGCGAAGCCGATTCTCGACGGAGGCAAGAACGACCCCCGCGTCGTGGGCGGGCTGGACTACTGGATCATCTGCGATGAGGAGCGGGCCTATCTCTTCTTGACCAACCTCGACGGCAGGATGTGGCGGCTCTGGACGCGTCGGGAGGATTTTCCCGGCGGCTTTGGCCATTGCGAACTCGCGCTCCAGGCCAGGGTGTTCGAGGCCAGCCATACCTACCGCCTCAAGGGGATGAACCAGTACCTCACCGTGATCGAGGAGAACGGCAGGCGGTACTACAAGGCGTATGTGGCCGATCGCCTGGACGGGAAGTGGACTCCGGTCGCCGATACCGCCGAGCACCCTTTTGCCGGATGGAACAACATCCGTCCTGCCGCCGGTGTGGAACCGTGGACGGACAACGTCAGCCACGGCGAACTCGTGCGGGACGGATGGGACGAGACGCTGACCGTGGATCCGGCGAATCTGCGGTTCGTCTTCCAGGGCATGCTGGAGCGGCACAAGTCCGGCCGGGGCTATGGCCAGTTTCCATGGCGCATCGGGATGTTGACCCCGGCGCCGGCCCGAACCGCTTCGGAGTGACGGGAGGGGCGGGCTGCGGCCTCTCAGGGCGCTAACACCCGAACCCGGTAATACCGGTGCGCCGATCCCTCCGGCGTCTCCTCCGTCGCGGAAGCGTGCGTGGCCGCGGCCAAGACCGTTCCCGGCAGCGTCGTCCAACCGCCGCCGCCGAGAGCGTTCCTCGCCTGGACCTGGTAGCTTCGACCGGGCGTCGCGCTCCAGAAGACCGTGGTGTACCCTTCGGTGAGCGACGCGACACTGAGCACCCGCAGGACCGAGTTGTCGTTGGCCGGATGGCTCCCCGCCTTGAACTCGGCAAGATCGCTGAGCCCGTCTTGGTCGAAGTCCTCCGTCCCATCGCGCCCCAGGGAATCGAAGCAGGCGATTTCCCAGTCGTCATCCATACCGTCGAGATCGACGTCCTCGACGTTAAGTCGGAGGGCGAACAGATCGGACGTGAGGTTGAAGTCGGAGTCTGTGATGTTGGAGGCGAAGCTCTGGAACAACAGTGTTCGTCCGTCGGCGCTCAGAACGAGGTTCGCCGAGATGCCCAGATCGGGCGTCGCGGCATCTCGGTGCTGACTGAGCAACCAGGTCTGTCCAAGGAGCAGATCGCGAGCGAAGACGTCGACCACCTGGTTGGTGGCCTTGGGGCTGAGGTCGGCGGCGCGGCTGGTGAAGAAGACGAAGCGACCGTCCGCGCTGAGCACCGGCCCTCGCGCCGGCTGCTGGCCGGTGGCGGTGTTCTCCACGTTGGCGCTGGCGAGAACCTCGGCTTGGTGCTGCACGTCCCACACGACCACCGCCGTGTTCGTAGGTTGCGATGGTATGAGGGGGTTGGACAGAGGTTTCTCGAATGCCAGGAACCGGCCGTCGCCGCTGATCCGCGCGTGTGCTCCCCCACTGCAGACGAGCCAGTTGGTGCGGCCCACCAGGTCGGCGAGATAGACGTTCGTGCCGCCGGTGAACGCCAGGAAGCGACCGTCCCGGCTGAGGACCTGTCGGCTTGGTCCCACGCGACCGGGCATGGACGACGTTCCGAAATAGACCGTGGTGGTTTCCTCGAGCATCAAGTCCCGGGCAAACAACGACTTGAGCAAGGAATGGCCGGCGAAGATGACAAAACGCCCTTCATCCGAAATCAGCGGCCGGGCGACGTCGGCGGATGCGAAGGGGGCGTTGGTTCGGGTGCTGACCAGCGCATTCGTCCCGGCCAGGCGGTCGTAGACGAAGATGTCCACATAACCGTCGGTGTGGTCGGGGGCCAGATCGGTGGCGGCACTTTCGTACGCTACCCGGCAACCGTCGGCACTGATGACCGGGTGGCGTGAGGCGCCATTGGCGCCTTGTCCTGCCAGGTTCGCACTGACGAGCACGGTCGTGTTCGACCAAACGTCGCGCAGGAAGACGTTTCCCCGGCTGTTGGTTACGCCCTCGACCAGATCGGTGGCCTGGCTGAAGAACGCCACGAAGCGGCCGTCGGCGCTCAGGGTCGCTTCCAGGGAAGCCCCGTTGCCGCCGACGCCGTTGGTGTTGACGCTGACCAGGACGTTCGTCCCGTTCCACAAGTCACACAGGAACACATCGGAAGTGCCGTTGCCGTCGTCGGGAACGAGTTGCGACGCCAGGCTCGTGAACGCCGCGTAGCGTCCGTCCGCACTGACGGCGCCCGGGGAAAGCAGACTCAGGCCCGACGGTGTGGACGAACTGAGGTCGGGGTGAACCACCGAGATCAACTCGGTGACGCCGTCGCCGAGTCTGCGCACGAAGACGTCGCAGGCGCCGTTGCGGTCGTCGTCCACCAGGTCGTCCGCGAGACCGTCGAAGGCCACCACCTGTCCGTCGCCGCTGACACTCACGTTGGAGCAGTCCACGTCAGGCACGCCCCCGTCGCGGTTGCGAGAGACGAGGGTGGTGAGCCCCGTTGCCAAATCACGTTGGTAGACCTGGAATGTCCCCTTCGCCACGTCAGCCAGCAGGTTCGTGGCGTTGCTCAGGAAGGTGACGAAGCGACAGTCCGGGCTCAGTCTCGGCGCGTAGGATACGCCCGCGCCAGGACTGATGCCGTCCAGGCTGACGCTGACCAGGATGACCTGGTCGGTCTGGGCGTCCCACAGATGAACCTGGCCGAAGGTGGACGCACGGTACAACGTAGGGTCGCTCGTCAACAGCGGCGGCATCCGGCCGGACTGAAAGGCGACCCATCGGCCATCCGCACTGATGACCGGGTGCGACTACTCCGGGTGCACCTGAGTTCCGCGGCTGGACGCAACATCATGGGAGGGCTCTCTGACGCGGCCCCCGCGGTTCCGGTATCCAGCCAAGGCAAGGAGCGGCCAGCGCCGTCCGGATGCGGCCGCAGCGAGGGAACGCCTGCGCCCTGGTTCATTGCGCGCGGGCGGCCGTGAGCGCAATCAGCACCGGCACACCTCGGTCCTTGTCCTTCCCATACACGAGGTCCACGGACCGAATCTCGACGTCGGGACGCGGGTTGTTCCACTGCTTGGAATAGACCACCGCGCTTTCGTCCGCGCCGGCAAACTGGCTGGTCCAGGCGATTTGTGCGCCCGGGAGGGCCCGCGGCTCGCCCTGCAGGAAGTGGTCGATGTCGATCTCGGCAAAGACCGGCAACTCGGCGGTCTGGTCGTCGGCGTAGTGAATGACGTAGCGGCACAGCTCGAACCGCTTCTTCTCCTCGCGCTCGCGGTCGTCGAGGCGGCGGTCGATCCGCGCCGTGTGCAGGAAGAAGAGCGCGTCCGCCTTCGTGCGGACGGGGATGCCGAGGATTTGGTCCGGGAGATTGCCGGGCACGTCGGGGCCACCGAGCATGAGCACCTGGGGCACGGGTGACGTGGGCATTTCATAGATGTTGAATTTCACGCCGGCGAACAGGTGCTCGCCCGGCGGCAGGGCCTTCAGGGTCCGCTGCGGGTTGCCGAACCAGCCGCGTTCGTCCTTGTAGGTGGTGGCCTTGGTGTGGATGTCGAGCGGTGCGCACTCGAGGTTGGCGCCGGCGATGACGGTTTTGGCGCCGGCGAACGGCGCCTTCAAGTTGCGCAGGACCGCCGCCAGGATGGCGCGCTTCTTCGTTTGGTTGACAGGCACCGTCTCGGTCTCCTGGAAGTTGAGGTTGCAGAGAACCACGCCGCCGTTGCCCTTGGCGTAGTGCACCATCGCTCCCAGGTTGAGCATGGGCTTGACGGTGGCCCTCCATTCTGGCGAGCGCTGGACCTTCAGGGAGATGTTATCGATGCCAATGATCGGGCGTTTGGCGGGATCGGAAAGCCAGCTCACCAACTGCAGCGTGACCTTCCGGGCCTTGCGCGGCGGGTGCACGGCAAACGCCTGGGCGTCGCCGTTCGGCTGGAGATCGTGCTCGACGCGGTCCCGCCCGTCGAAGAGCAGGGCGATCCTGGTGGTGGGATTGTAGTTCACCGACGGGTCGTGGGTGTATTCGACGATAGTCTCCTCCCGGGGCAGTTCCAGGTCGATCTCGAACGGCTTGCCATCCTTCGGATGCTCAAAGTCGATGATCAGCGGCCAGCCGTCGGAACCGACGAAGCCGTTGACGATGTTGTCGAAGTTGCCGAAGCCGCTCTTCGCAAAAGGCGCGATGTCCTCCAGGTCCACCACGTAGGTGAACACGTCGGAGGCGACGTATTCGTCGGCGGTCCAACCGAAGATGCGCTGGCCGGAGAGCATGACGATGTCGCCGGTGGTGAGGCCGGCCGTGAGCGGGTGGCGGACGGCGGGGAAGGTCACCCGCTCGCGTTTGAAGGGTCGCATCGTGTGCTCGACGCCGACGACGCGATTGAAGTCCGCGAGGCCATCGGGCGCGAGGCCGCACAGGACGAGCGTGCCGCCGCGCTGCCAGAAGGCTTGCAGGGCGGAGAGGTCGGCGGCCAGCGCTTTCAGATTCCCTGCCGTGGCGGAAACCAGGGCGACCTTCTTGCCTGGGTCGGTGATGGTTGCCAGCGCATCGGCGGCTCGGCTGCACTGCAGGCCGATCGCGTCCACCGCCTTCCGGAGTTGCTCGTTCGCGATGGCGGTGGCGACGTGGGCATGCTCGAGTCGGTAGGCGGCGGCACCGCGGATCAGATTGAACAGGATGTGTTGGGCAACGACGTTGTCCGCCAACTTGGCCCCGACGTCGAGTTGGCTCAGGTACATCACGCCTTGGCCCACCGGCACTTCGACGAGCGCCGAGTGCTCGAGACGCGGGCCGCACTGGATCAGGCTCTTAGCGCCGCGGGTCGGCTTGACGTAGGCGTTGCGGTAGATCAGATGGCGGGCGCTCGCCCCGGCGACGTCGGGTCCCCAAGTGAAGAAGTCCTTGTCCCGGAGCCCATGCACCGCGGGGTGGGACGCGTCCTCGACGAACGCGGAACGGCCTTCGGAGGTGGGGATCTCCATGCCGAAGTCGTTCTGGCGCGAGCGCGGCGCCAGCTCGAGTTCGGCTGGCAGGGCCTGGTATCTCAGGGGATGCGACTGGTCGAGCACGATCACCGCGCGGCCCTCGGAAGCCAGTGCGGCCAGCCGCGTCGAAGTGCTCTCGCCCGCTTCGATGGCGTCGCGTCCGATCAGCAAGACCTTGGTCTGCGGCGGGCGATCCAACGAGGTCACGGTCGCGAAGGGGACGCCGCGCTTCTGGAGGAAGGCGGCGGTTTCTCCCCGAGGATCGAAGACCGCGAGGGCATCAGCCGGCAGGGCCCCGATGGTGGGGGAGGGGAGGACGGACACCGCCTTGGTGTCGCGAAAGACCTCTCTTCCGCCGACCTCCAGCAGGAGGCTCAACTCGCCTTCCTGGCGGGCCGTCACGATCGGGATAGGCAGTTCCTCCTCGAACTTCTCGGCGTTGCCGGGCGCGACGCGGTGTGTCGAGGCCCGCGCATAGGCCTCTTTACCTGCAAGGGTGAGTCGGCGCGAGAACGTGATGGGCTCGGCGTGCTGAGTGTCATTGAAGATGCCGAACGTGCGTTTGACCCTGGCGCCGGCGCCGAAGGTCCAGTCCCATTGGCGCACCAACGCGGCGCGCGGGGCGTTGGCGCCCCATTGCTCCGGGCTGCCTTCGCCACCCAGCCAGAAGTGCCACGCCGCGTAGTGGCCCCCCCAGCGGTAACCTTCCTGAAGCATGCGATAGCAGCGGGCAATGGCGTCGCGCGTGGCGGCCTTTCCCTGGAAGGCGACCTCGCCGCCCCACATCCCGTAGTCGGCGGGGTTGATGCCGTTGGCAAAGAAGTCCTCGCCAATGAACCGCGGCCGCTTCTCATCCCATTTCCAGCGACCGCGTCCGCCCCCCTCGACAAACGGCTCGTAGGCCAGGTCCGGATAGTGCGCGTCCAGCGTGGCGACGTAGTGATCGCCGGCCACACCCAGCGTGTTGTTGCGCATCGCGCCCCCGCCATCGGTCATCGCCGCGCGCGTCGGATCGGCGGCCATCACGGCGTCGTGGGTCTGCGCGATCTCCTCTTCGTAGCGATCCATGTTCGGCGAGTTGCCGAGCAGGTTGATCAGATTGATGAAGGCGAACTCGTTCTCGAGCGACCAGATCTGGATCGAGGGATGGTTGCGCTCGCCCTGGACCTGGGCCACACACTGGTCGCGCCAGTTCTTCATCAGCGCCTGCTTGAGTTCGGAGCCGCCCTGCTGCTCGCGCGTCTCGGCGTCGCCCTCGCTGAAGTGGTAACCAATGGCCTCGCCGTCGAGGGTGGTGTTGCGACGGACGACCACGCCGTGGCGATCGCAGAATTCGAGCGCGGCTTGCGGTTCCAGGCCGAACCAGCGCGAGTCCTGGCCGGCTTGACCGGCGGTGCTCAGGCGCGTGGTGCGCTGTTGGGTGCGCCGGTAGGCGGCCAGCCAATCCGCAGGCGACGAGAATTCCCCAACCAAGTCCGCCCACAGATGCCAAACCACGCCGTTGAGGGTGAACTTCGTCCCTTCGCGTCGCCATTCGCGGAAGCCAAAGAGCGTTTCCTGAACGTCCGCCGTTCTGCCACTGGTAGCCACTTGGAGCCGCAGCCGATACAGATGCGGCGCGTCCGGCCACCACAGCCGGGGATCCGCCCAATCGTCGGCGAGCTTCAGCGAGATGCTCCCGCCCGCCGGCGCGTGGAAGGGCTGCGCCTGGAAAGTGCGCGCGACCTGGTTCGAACTGTCATCCACCGCTTCCCAGTGGACTTCGCCGTCGACCTCGACCGCGGTGGTGTTGCGCAGAACGGCTTCCACCTCGAGTTGCTTCCGGACAACGGACGACTTCACGAACGCGTCGGCAACGTAGACGCCGCCCCCCGCGGCGATGAGACTCGGGGTGGCGAGGATCCCGGATTGCGGGCAGTTCCACACCGGATAGTCCATGTCCTGGAAGCCCTGTTTGAAGAAGTCGATCGGGTAGTTGAAAGTCTTCCGCAGCTTGAGCGGCCGCCGGGGATCGGCCGAACGCCCATACCAGGCGTCGCGGATACCGACCTCGATCTCGTTGGTCTGGCCGGCCCGGATTCCCTTGGACACGTCCACCTGGAACGGCGCGAAGGGGTTCTTCGCGAAACCGCAATAGACGCCGTTCGCGTAGACGGTCGTGTTCAGGTTGTTGTAGGGGAACTCGAGCACGAACGCCCGACCGGCCATCGAGGCGGGCACCGCGATCCGCGCGCGATACCAGACCCGGTGCGCGAATCGCAGATCCGGGCGCGCGATGTTCTTGTCGGCGGGCACCGGGATGGCGTGCCAAACCGGCTCCTTGGGCAACTCGCGAATTGGCTCGGCCACCTCGCCGGGCAACTGCTCGTCGTCGCGCGCAATCTCCCAGGTGCCGTTCAGTTTGACCACGGCGCGCTCCGCGGGTTTCGCTTCCGGAAGACGGAAGACCACCGTGGCGGCGGCTTCGTCGGCGGCGTCGCGACCGGTTTCGTCCGGCCGGAATCTCGAGTTCGGACGGAAGGCGTCGGAGTGCAGGCAGAGCGCATCGGAGGCGTAGAGGACGCGCTCCCATTGGCCTTTCTCGTTCCTGACCTTGGGTAGTCGGATCTGGAGACGGTGATTGCCCGCGGTGAGTGGCGCGTCGCCCATTCGCAGCCAGGCGACTTCGCACCAGAAACCCATCTCCATGAGATCGGTCGTGAGGTCGTCCGGCGCGACTCTCTTCCACGGTTGTTCATCGATGCGCCACTCGAAAGGCGAGCGCGCGAACTCGTAGCCAACGCGGTTCCACACTTCGTAGCGGCCGGGCTGCGGACTGGCGAAGACGTAGTCCAGCAGAATGCCTTCGGCGGGCAGGTTCTTTTCAACCTGTCCTTCCTCGACGCTGATGTGGAGCCAGTTGCTCGCGGAAAGGAAATGGGGCCGGCCCCAATTGCCAACCTCGACCTTGAATGCGGTCTGGACGGCTTCACCCTCCACCCAGACGAACGCGGGCGCGGTGCGTTCGGCCCCAATACCCAGGCTCATTCCCCACAACCATGCCGTCGCGCCCAACACTGCGTAACGGGAGTGCATGGCGCGAGTCTAGCTTGCCGGCGAAACGCAGGGGAAGTGTTTATCCGGCTGGAGCGCTGTCGCCCGGAACGCGTGCTCTGAGGTGCATCATCAATTCGACGGCTCGGGCAGCAGCGTGTCGAGAGACAGCGGTCGGCCAAACTCGGGCGTGCCGTCGGCGTTCCAGGTGAACTTCTGGGCGCGTGTGGTGCGTCCGGCGTAGGTGTAGTTGGAAGAGGTCTTGGCGTGATACACGATCCAGTCTTCGGTGCCGTCGGGCGACCGGAAGAAGCCGTGGTGGCCCGGTCCGAACACGCCGGCGGCATCGTGGCGTTCGAACACCGGGACCGGGTGCTGGACCCACGAGGCTGGATCCAGGACATCGGCGCGTTCGTCGGCAATGAGCATGCCCAGCTTGTAGTCCGGCTTGCCGGTGTCGCAGGCCGAGTAGGTCAGAAACAACCGCCCATTGCGACGCAGGACGACTGGACCTTCGCGGACCTCCTCGCAGCCGAAGCCTGAGGCCTCGAGTTGCACACTGGGAGTCTCGAGGGTCCAGGGATTCGCCAGGCGCGCGATGCGGAGCCGATGACCCGGATGCGCGGCCCAGAGGAAATACCAGCGTTGGTCGCCCGGGTGTTGAAAGACGGAGCCGTCGATGGCGTAGAGGTCGTTGGCCGGATCGAAGAGCCGGCCCTGGTAGTGATAAGGGCCCAGGGGATCGGCGCCTTCGCTCTCCAGCACGTGCATCCGGTGGGTGGTGTCCACTTTGGTCGCCGCCATGGCCGTGTAGTAGAAGTACCAGCGGTTGGTGATGAAATGGAACTCGGGCGCCCAAATGCCGTGCGACCGGGTGGGATCGCTGTCGCGCCAAACGACCACGCCGGGCGCGGTCTTCAGGCCGGCCAGCGTCGGCGACTTCCACATGCGGATGCAGTCGCCCTGCGTCGTGGTCAGGTAGTAGGAGCCCGCGAGGTACGTCATCCACGGGTCCGGACCCGGATTGATCGGATTGGTGAAGGTCCCGGTCTCCGGGGTCGGCTCGCCGCCGGTCATGACGATGGGGCGGATGAAGCCCGCCGCGTCGAATTCCACGCGGTCGATGCAGATCTGTCGCCGGCCACGGTAGGGACCGTCGCCCGTCTGGTTTTCCCAGCGATGATAGACGATCAACCATTCGCCGGTGCCGGGATGGCGGATGAAGGAGTGGTGTCCCGGTCCTTTGCGTGTGGCGTCGCTGGTGAGGATGGCGCCGCGATAGGTCCATGGTCCCGTGGGCGAATCGGCTGTCGCGTAATGGACCGAGTAGGATGAACGCTGCCAGCCGCCGTGGCTGTAGGAGAGGTAGTAGCGCCCCTCGCGTTCATGCATGAAGGCACCCTCGGTGAACTGCGGCGGGGTCTCGACCGGAATCTCGCGGGCGAAACTCACCAAGTCCGGATTCAGCTCGAACACGCGCAGCTTCGCGCCGGCGCTGCCGCCGGCGTAAAGGTAGGTCTTCCCGGACTTGGGATCGGTGAAGACCATCGGGTCGATGGCCTCGAACCCGTTGCCTCCGGTCAGCAACGGTTGGCCGGAGTCGCGGAACGGGCCTTGCGGGCCGTCGCCCACGGCTACGCCGAGGCGGGAAGGCGTCGGGTTCTGCGGCCCAACCGAGTAGTAGAAGTGCCATTTCCCGTTCTTCTCCAGCACGGACGGCGCCCAGGCGTGATGTCGTTCCTGGCCATCGTCCTTGATCCACTGCACATCCTTGAAGTCCAGCACTGGTCCGTGGCGCTGCCAGTTCACCAGGTTGGTCGAGGAGAGAGCGAAGAAACGCTCGCCGCGCCGCTCGTCGCTCCACGTCGGGTAGATCCATACCGTGTTGCCGCGCACGAGGGCATGGGGATCGGCCCCGGGCATGAGGGGGTTGGCGGCATGAACGAGCCCAGTGCCCATGGCCCCCAGCAGGATGAAATCGGACCAGCGTAAGGTCATCTGAACACCGGCAGGATAGACTCCGGCGTCCGGACCACCAAGACAATCCTCGGATGCCGAGGTCGCGTTGCATCCGGGGGCGGGATGCTCTATCCTTCGCCCGGCATGGATCTGACGCTCAGCACCTTTCGCCCCGAAATGATCGAGGCGTTGCGCGTCTTCGAACGGCATATCGTCTGCCTGGAGAAGACCCCCGAAGACTGCGAAGAATCGATGAAACGCCTCGTCGAGAAGGCCATCGACACCTTCAAGAACCGCGGCCCGAATCTCCGACACGGCATCGCTTTGGACCGTTATCTGACGGTCATCCTCAGCGAGACGGATGGCCCGCGCCCCCTCTGCGGCATCTACTTCAACCTGCACTCGCCCTATTCCCGCAAGTTGACGCCGACCAAAGACGAGGTCGGAACGGGCTGAGCCACTCTACTCTTCGCGGACTTCATCACCCGCCTCCGGATTGCCGGAGAGGATCTCCCCGGCCACGGTCATTTCGCGGACCGGACCGGTGACCCGGATCTCACCCACCTTCTGGCCCGCGCGGAAGACGTCCAGCCGCTGCTCCAATGCCGGCAGGCGCCGAAGAGGGAAGTCCATCACCACGAACTGCATCGCGGCGTTCACCAGGACAATCTTCCCGGCTACGGACTCGTCCAACTGGTAATACGCATCCTCGGCTGCGCCAGGATCGGCGGTGGCCCCTCCGCCGTTGGGTCCGACGCAGCCCGCGCTGCCTGCCAGCAACAACGCGGTCGCCAGGATGCCGAAGGTGCGTGCGGAGGCGAAGGATCTCCCGTTGCTCTCCAGCCCAAGGTGACCAGCAACTCCTCCCCTCGCGCCAAGGTCGGCTCCTTCGCTGACTCCGCTCTGCGGCGCTCTCGGGGAGGTCGCCCTGCCGGATGGCTCCCGGCGGGCAACCGGGACGTTCGCGAGTTTCATCGGTCCTTCATCCGGCTGCGGCGCGCCGGAACAACGCCTGCTGACAATCGCATGCCCCAGTAAAGGCCGAGCACGACGGGTGGTCAATCTCCCTGAGCCGACAGAGCACCCGTCCGCAAGGGCGAACAGCGCGCGTCGACCGGGGACGACCGAACCCCCGGCGCCACTTACGCGAGGATCCGGGGGGCAACTTGCCGCTTGCCAGCGCCAGGCGCGGGTCGGAAACTTCGCCATCGATGAATCGAATTGAGGAACGTTTCGCGCGATTGCGCCGGGAAGGCCGGAAGGGGTTCATCGTCTACATCGGCGCGGGCGATCCGGATCTCGCGGCCACGCAAGCGCTGGCTGCGGCTTTTGATCGGATCGGGGTGGACATCCTCGAATTGGGCGTTCCCTTCAGCGATCCGTTGGCCGATGGCGTGGTGAACCAGTTGGCCGCCCAGCGCGGCCTCGAGTCCGGCACGACGCCGGCGCGCGTGCTGGAAACGGTGGCCGCAATCCGACGCGACTGCCAGTTGCCGATCGTTCTCTACCTCTACTACAACTTGATCCATCGGCGCGGCCTCGAGCGTTTCGTGCGGGAGGCGGCCGCTGCGGGCGTGGACGGGGTGCTGGCCCTGGATCTGCCGCCGGAAGAGATCGGCGAGTACCGGCAACACATGGCCGCGGCCGGCCTCTGCCCGATTGTTCTGGTGGCGCCCACGACGCCGGAATCGCGGATTGGCGTGATCGTTCGTGAAGGCCGCGGGTTCGTCTACTACGTCTCCCGCGAAGGAGTAACCGGGATGCAGGCGACGGTGGCCGCCAACCTGGCGGAGATGACCGGTCGCATCCGGCGGCAGACGGATCTGCCGATCGCCGTCGGCTTCGGCATCTCGACACCGGAGCAGGCACGGCTGGCGGCGGGATGCGCGGACGCCGTGGTGGTGGGCAGCGCCGTGGTGGATCGGATCGCCCGATGCGGGCGTTCGCCGGATCTGGTGCCGCAGGTTACCGCCTTCACGCAGACACTGGTCGCCGCCGTCCAACAGGCCGGCGGAAGTGCAAGCGACACGCCGCGATCGTAGTGTCGGCGCATGTGGGGATGAACAAACCCTACCCCCGGCGGTGCGGGGGCACCCTCCCCCGCGGATAGGAGAACGCGGGGGTGAGGGAGAACGGTGCGTGGAATTGTGACCTTGAGTAGAGGGTGTGCCCATGAAGACCAAGACCAAGACGAAGGCCAAAGCCGGGACGAGCGATCGGTATGCGATCATTCTGGCCGGCGGACGCGGGGAGCGCTTCTGGCCGGTGAGCCGGGAGCAAACGCCGAAGCAACTGCTGCGGCTGCTGGGGGACCGGTCGTTCCTGCAACAGACGGTCGACCGCGTGTTGCCGCTGGTTCCCCTCGAGAACATCCTGGTCATCACCAACGAGGCCCAAATCCCCGAGGTGCGCCGGCAACTCCCCAAGCTCCCCAAGACCAACCTCGTCGCCGAGCCGGTCGGTCGTGATACCTGCGCCGCCGTCACCTTGGGGGCCGCCCTGGTAGGGGCGCGCTCGACGACGGCGGTGATGGCGATCCTGCCCGCCGACCACGTGATCCCCGAGGACAAGAAGTTCCGGCACGTACTCGCCGATTGCTTCGACCTGGCCGGCCGCGGTCAGGCGATCGTGACGATCGGGATCAAACCCACCGAGCCCTCGACTGGCTACGGTTACATCCACGTCGGCGACCCGCTCCCGCCGCCGCACGGGGCCAAGCCCTATCGGACAACATTCCACCGGGCGGAGCGGTTCATCGAAAAACCGCCTTTCCAGCAGGCGCTCGAGTATGTCAACGACGGTGTCCATCGGTGGAACGCGGGCATGTTCGTCTGGGGATTTGTGACGATTACCGAAGGGCTCCAGAAGCATCGGCCGGACATGTACGCCGCCTGCCAACGATGGTTCCAGGCGGCCGAACAACCGGCCCGGCTCGCTCGGGTCCTGGCCAAAGAATACCCGGAGCTGCCAAAGGTCTCGGTCGATTACGCCCTCATGGAACACGCCCACAACGTCGTCGTCGCCGCCGGAGATTTCGAGTGGGACGACGTCGGCTCCTGGACCGCCCTGGCGCGTCATCTGAAGGCCGACGCCGAGGGAAACTGCGCCGTCGCCGATTTCCTCCATGTGGACGGCGCGCGGAACATCATCTTCGACGCCCGCACGAAGAACCGGACCCCCATCGCGGTGGTCGGCTTGCGGGACGCCGTTTACGTGCAGACGGACGACGCCGTGTTGCTGACGCACCGAAGTCAGGCGCAGCGAGTCAAGGAGTTGGTCCGGAAACTCGGCGAAGACCCGAAGCGAAAACGACTCCTCTGAGCCGATCCCGCCGGCAATTCGTGCGCGGATCAGGAGACACCACGAGGGTGGGGCCTTGGGTCACTGAATGGCTCGACCTCGGGGAGCGTCAAATCGGATGAAACCGGGGACGCGATCTATGAGAATACTCTGGTCGATGGCGGCGGCGGCCGCGGTGCTGCTGGTCGCCTGTGACTCTTCGTCGGATCGGCAGGCTCAGGAGGCGGCGCGGGCAGGCGAATTGCGCGCTCAGCGCGACGAGTTGCAGCAACTGAAGTCGAAACTGGAAGCCGAGCGTCAGCACGTCTACCGCGCCGTCACCGGTGTCCAGGCGCAGATCGCGGACCTGGACCATGTGCTGAAGATGGCCAGCGCGGAGATTTGGGGTGACGGCTCCTCGACCGGATCCCGGCTGATGACGGCCCAGCGCACGCTCACCTCGATTCAGGCCGAGGTCGACGCGTTGGCGAACCGATTGCGACCGGCCAGGTGAAGCGAGCCTACGGACGGTTTGTTTGCGGACCGCGGGGCGGAAGCGACGAGCGGACCTGGTGGAACCGGGAGGCAGAAGCGAACTATCTGCCCTCCCTCCGATCCTCCGATCGGGCTCACATCTCACAATTCAACAATTGAAGCACCTGTTTCATTCGCGCCTTTTCCGCGCGGTCTTCGGCCAATCGCCGTTCGTACCGCTTGACGCTGGTCGCGACCACCCCGTAGTTCCGCAAGTCCACCCGCGCGGCCAGTTCCGCCAGCTTCAGCCCGCACAAGCGCCGCCCCAAATACAGCGCCATATCCCGCCCCGTGTCCCCATACTCGTCCCGGAAGTCAGCCCAATGCCGTCCCTTGACCTTCTCCACCGCCGCGATCAGGGCCGCAAACGTTGGCCGCTCCGCCAGCAACCGCCGCGCTCCCCGCTGCTCCTGCTCATCCCCGCGCACATGCTCCCTCAGTCGCGCCAGAAACTCCGCTCCGCCCAGGACCACCTGCTCCCGCACCGACTCCCATGGGCTCTTCTCCAGCCCCTCCCGCAGCGCCATTTCCACGTACTCCCGATACCGCCGACGTTGCTGCGCTCGAACCCCACCGCCCAGTCCCAGAACGCTCTGGCATTCCAGCCACTGGGGCGCCCGCTCCAAACCGATGTAGGCGCGATAAGAACTCCACCGGTAGCTCCGCAGCCGCCCGATCCGTTCTCGCGCTCGGGCGACGTCGGGCGCGGGGGACAAACCGACCCGCTGCGACCGTCGGTCCGCCTTGCTCAGCCCCAGCGCTTGGACCCGGACCGGGTTCAGATGCACGTAGCGGCTCAGCGCCAGTCCCCATTCCTCCGGGCTGACGGCCACCGACTTGAACCGTCCCTGAAACAAATGTCCGCTGCGCTCATGCCGCCGGTTGAACCACACGCTGTAACTCACGTTCAACCACTGCACTGCCCGGCTCAGGTTGGCTTCGTTCAACTCCAGCAACAGGTGGTAGTGGTTGTCCATCAGGACGTAACCGTGCAGGCGGACGCGAAACCGGGCGACCATCTCGGCGAGCAACTCCAGGAAATGCTGCCGGTCGCGGTCCGCTCGGTAGACGGCTTTTCGTTCGTTGCCGCGGGCGCTGACGTGATACCACCCGCCCGGTCGCTCAATGCGTAAAGGCCGCGCCATGCGCGGCACCCTACCGCTCCCGGGTCGCCGGTCAATTGTATAATTGTGAGATGTGACCCCAATCGACGGACGGATAGCGTTTTTCCTTGTTGATCAGGGCCCTAATGGCTGACCCCACACGACTTGATCGGAAGACCATGAAACGTGGCGCCCGCCGTCACGGGTGGATCTCTGCGCCCTTGGCTGCGGCAGGCGCTTGCTTGGCGAGTGTGCCGCAGTCATCGGTCTGCTTCTGCCAGATCCGTTCCAGTTCCCTCACCTTGTCCGGCATTCCGTCCGCCAGGTTGTTCTGTTCGGCGCGATCGGTCTTCAGGTCGTAGAGTTCCCAGGGATCGCCCTTGGCGGCCACAAGTTTCCAATCGCCGACGCGCACGGCGCGATGGCCCTCGTGCAGCCACCAGAGGCTCGCGCGCGGTATCGTGACATCGGCCGCCAAAGCGGGAACCAAACTGCGGCCGGGCGCCTCGGGGATCGGCTCGCCCTTCCACTCCTTCGGTTTCGGAACGCCCGCCAGTTCGAGGACGGTCGGCACGATATCAATGACATGCCCGGGCGTGTGGCGCAGTTCGCCCCGGGCGCGGATGCCTGCGGGCCAATGCACGAT
>CAYSPU010000053.1:2729-26178 GCA_964432995.1 uncultured Verrucomicrobiota bacterium | reverse complement strand
GGAAGTTGTAGTGGAGGATGAACTGTTTCTCGCTGGCGCCGCCGGTGTAGGCGTCGAATTCCTGGGAATCCTCGGTGGTGCCGAGCGTTGCCAGGACGACCGCCTGGGTTTCGCCCCGTTGAAACACGGCGGATCCGTGGGCCCGCGGCAGGAGTCCCACCTCGCAGAGGAGGGGGCGGACATCGTCGAACCCGCGAGCGTCCAAACGTTGCTGGCGGTCGAGGATCAGGGAGCGGACCGCCTCTTTCTGGATGTGATAGAAGGCTTCCTTCACCACCGCCTCGGTCACTTTCTCGGCCGTGAATTTCTCAGTGAGTTTGGCTGCCATGTCGTCGGAGACCGCCTGAACGGCGGCTTCGCGCGCCAGTTTGCCCGGGGTGAGCAGGGCGCCGATGATTTTCTCGCCGGCGATGGCCCGTGCCTCGGCGAAGATGTCAGCCGGCACTTGGCTGATGGCGATGTCGCGTTTGGGGCGTCCGACCTGCGCGGCCAGTTCCTTCTGGGCTTGGATGACGGGCTGGCAGGCCTCCTGGGCGAAGGCCAGCGCGGCCTGGAAATCCGTCTCGCTGATTTCGGAGGCGGAGCCCTCGAACATCACCAGTTCCTTCTCGCTGCCCACATAGACCAGATCGAGATCGCTCTCTTTCATTTGGGTGTGGGTGGGGTTGGCGACGAACTGACCCTGGACGCGGCCGACGCGGACGGCGCCGAGCGGCCCGGCCCACGGAATATCGCTCACCATGAGCGCGGCGGAGGCGCCGTTCATGCTCAGCACGTCGGGGTCGTTCTCGCCATCGGCGCTGAGGAGGATGCTCTGGACCTGGACTTCGTTGAACCAGCCCTTGGGGAAGAGGGGGCGGATGGGACGATCGATCATCCGGCTGGTGAGGATTTCCTTTTCAGTGGGGCGACCTTCGCGTTTGAAGTAGCCGCCCGGGAAACGACCGGCGGCGGCCGCTTTTTCCCGGTAATCCACCGTGAGCGGAAAGAACTCCTGGCCGGGGCGGGGCGTGGTTGCGGCCACGGCGGCGACGATCACGATGGTTTCGCCGAGTTGAACGGTCACGGCGCCGTCGGCTTGCTTCGCGAGCTTGCCGGTTTCGATGATGATGGACTGATTCCCCAGAGGGACTTCGACTCGATTGGACATGGTCACAGGTGACCCCCGAGGCCCGAGAGATTTCAGTCAACGCCTGGCGTCCAGGGGCTGAATGAAATATCCCAGTGGCTCCGGGGGTCGGATGGTTGGAACGCGAAGGATTGTAGGGTTGTTAACGAGGCTGTGATCCCATTCGCGTTCGAACTCTGGAACCACAGCACTCAAATCGTCAGAAGGCACCGGCTACCGCCCCGTGTCACGGGACCACCGAAAGCCGGCACCGGAGAAGAGAATCACGCATTCGGCCAACGCAACTACTTGCGCAGCTTCAGTTTCTTTGTGACCGCCGTATACCGGCTGGCGTCGGTCTGCCGCAGATACTCGAGCAGGCGACGACGCTGCCCCACCATCATGAGCAGACCCCGTCTGGAACTGTGGTCTTTGTTGTTCTTCTGCAGGTGCTCGGTCAAATGATTGATTCGTTGCGTCAACAGGGCGATCTGCACATCCGCCGATCCAGTATCCCGCTCATGAACACGGAAATCCTGGATGGTCTTGTCTTTAGCTTCCATACGGTCTCTTCTCCGATCTCTTCCGAATCCTAATACTCTCTCAAAGCGCGCACTCTACGGGCGCCCCAGTGGACTGTAAAGGAATTTCCCCGCATCATTCGGGAAACTGAAACTGCTGGCGCACGGTCGCACGCACTTCCTCCAGCCATCCCACCCTTTCCTCCAGGGTGCTGAGGATGACCGAGGAGAAGTTGCGACGGTATGTATGGCGGACCCCGCAGAGCCCAAAGACAACCTTGATCCAGTGGGTTTCCAGCGGGTCGCCGTAGAGCTGCATTTCTTTCTCCTGCGGCGTGTTGGACGTGTTGAACACCACGCCCACCCGGACTGGCAGCAAACCCTCACACCGAGCGCCGCCCTGACCGTCCGGCACAAAACGGTAGGCGCGCCCCGCGCGCAACACCCGGTCCACCCATCCGCGGAGGATTGCCGGCGGCGCACTCCACCAGTTGGGATGGACGATGACCAAGCCTTCCGCGCCATCCATCTCCCGACAGTGCTGGTCGACGAGCGGCGGCAGGGCGGCATCCCGTGCCAGTTCACCGGCGGTTGTCAGGGGATCAAACCGCTCAGCATACAGATCATGAAAACGAACCGAGTGGCCCATCTCGCGAAGGGTCGACACCACGGTGTCAGCAATAGCATGGTTGAAGCTCCCGGGGGCGGGGTGAGCAAGGAGAACTGATACATTCATAGGGCTGCGCCAAGGGACGTCGTTCACCACCTTTCTCGCGAACGCGGCCGGGGTTGATCCCCGGGATGCACCGTCAACGGGCGGCACTGTGACCGCCGGACCTTCTCCGGAAGCGCCGCCCGCCGCAAGCACAGAAGTGGCTCAGAAGTGGCGATCGGACTTCAGTTCAGGATTTGGCCGATCGAAACCCGTCCCAGGCAGGTGGCCACGGTTTGCGTGAGTGCCGCCGGGCTGTAGGGCTTCGGGAGGAAGTTGGCGCGTTCGAACCGATGTCCTTTGGCCACCGCTTCAGGGCTGTAACCGCTGGTGTAGACCACCTTCAGCGTTGGCTTCTCCGCCGTCAACCGGTCCGCCAGCTCCCGTCCGTCGATCCCCTCCGGCATGACCATATCGGTCAGCAGGAGGTCGATGCGTTCCCCGTGTTGGCGCCAGATATCCAAGGCTTCCGGTCCGGACCGCGCCTGCAACACGCGGTAGCCGGACTTTTCCAGGACGCGACTCGCCAGGCCGCGAAGGGCGGGTTCGGCCTCGACGAGCAGCACTGTCCCCTGGCCGACGGCGGTCACGGCCATGCCCGTGGATCGCGCTGCTTCGGTCGGCGCCCCCGCGTGCACCGGCAGATAGACGCGAAACGCCGTGCCCCTGCCAACGTCGCTCTGGACCTCGAGCCAGCCATGGTGCTGCTGGACGATGCCATACACGGTGGCCAGACCGAGGCCGGTTCCTTTCCCCACCTCCTTGGTGGTGTAGAACGGCTCGAAAATGCGGCTGAGCACCCCGGGGTCCATCCCGCACCCGGTGTCGATCACGGACAAACAGACGAAATCCCCGACGCGCCCCTGCGGGTTGTCCCGGAGATGCGAGGCTTCCACGGTGAGCGCTTCGGTGCGGATGCAGAGCTGTCCCCCTTTCGGCATGGCATCGCGCGCATTCACCGCGAGGTTCATCATGACCTGCTCGAGCATGCCCGGGTCGGCAAGGAGCGCCGGCAGTTGATCCGCCAACGCGCACTCGAGCGCGATATCCTCGCCCAGCATGCGCTGCAGCATCTTGGACAAGTTCCGGATCACGTCGTTGAGGTTGAGAACCTGAGGTTCCAGCAACTGCCGGCGGCTGAACATCAGCAGTTGCCGGGTGAGGTTCGCGGCACGGTCCGAGGCACAGGCAATCTGCTGCAGCGGTTCCGTCACCGCGTCATAGTCCTCCAACAACGCCTGGAGCAAACCCACATATCCCTGGATGATGGTCAGCATGTTGTTGAAGTCATGGGCCACCCCGGCAGCCAGGCGGCCGACCGACTCCATCTTCTGTGCCTGGCGCAGTTGCGCCTCCAACTGCTGGCGCTCCGTCTCGTCATGCAGGATCCACAACAGACATGGTTCCTCACCCAGCTCGATCGTCTCCACCGAGGCCAATACCGTCCGCGCCTTGCCCGACCGGGTCCGGAGCCGGCACTCGATATCCCGGACCTCCACTCCCCGGGCGGCTTGGCTCGCCAGGCGCTCCCTCACCGCCTCCTCCTCCCAGATCCCGAGTTCGGACCAGGATCGTCCGACGACCTCTTCGTGCGTGCCCTCGACGAGGGCGACGAAGCTCTCGTTCGCGTTCATGACGCGGCCGTCGGCGCGGGTGCTCAGGGTCATGGCGGCGGGGCTGGCGTGAAAGGCCTTTGCCAGTAAGCCCTGCGACTGCCGCAGTGCTTCCCCGGCCCGGTGCTGCTCCGTGATGTCCAGGAGGATCCCGCCCAAGACCCGACCCCCTTGGGCGTCGTTCATGGCGAACTTGTAGGCCATCCAGTACCGCATCTCCCCGTCCGAACCACGGCCAGACAAGACCTTCACCACCGTTCGCTCGGATTCGAGGGCGACCCGGTCGCTTTCGGCGAACTGCTGGGCAACGTCCTCCGACCAGAAGTCGGCGTCGGTTCGGCCGTACCAATCCGTTCGTGGCTTGGCGAACTGCCGTTCCCAGGCGTTGTTGGCGAACAAATAGCGGCCGGCCCGGTCTTTGATGAACGCCGCGCCGGGAACGTTCTGGAGGAAAAGTCGGAACTGACGTTCGACCGCGGTCTGGGCCTCGAGTCGCTCCCGGATCAACCGCGTCTGCTGCCGGACCCGGCGCTGCAGCGTCACAACCCAGGCCAACCCAACCAGGGCCAGCAAGCTTGCCAGGGTGAATGTCATCCCCAGCCGTTGTGCCGTCCACCAGCCGGGCGACTCGAGCACCACACAGTCGGCCACGTCCCGCAACTCGAGACTCAGGCTGCGTATACGGTCGGACTCATCGGCCTCGACCGTGCACACGCCGGTCAGCCGGAGCATGCTTCCCGGTTGTGGCGCGGGGAGAGACGTTCCGTCACCTCGACGCGCGACGTGGGCCTGGATGAACCGGTCCTTTCCTTGTTGCAGGTGGTAGAGACGACCGTCGGGCGTCGGCGCCGTTTCGATGAGCCGGGCCTCGAGGGTGACCAGCCGGGCATCGTACATCTCCCCTCGCGCCAACCCCTTGGCGATATCGAGCATGGTCACCGGAACGGCCGCAGGCGTCTTCCCGCGTCCGAGACTCTTCACCTCGGCGCACTCGAGGACCGGGGTTGCCCCCCCGGGCGCCGGAAAGCCCACCACATCCGCTCGATCCCCTTCAGTGACACCCTCCAGGCGGGAGGCAAACACGCGAACACCATGGTTTTCCTCCTGCAACCAGAGCACCCCTCCCGGACGCCTCAAGGTGACGACGCCTTGCACCCGCACCCGCCGCCCATGATTTGCCTCGGGATCAAAGCGCAACAGGGAGGCAATCGGTTGGATCTCGAGCGCATCCGCCCCGTTGCCGGGCTCCGAGGTCACCTCGACGCGGCCGAGGTCCGGCACATACAGGGTCACATCCGTCAACTGCCCCCGTCGGTTGTGGCGCGTCCCGCAAACCCCGTCCAGTCGCACCTCCGCATCCGTCAAATATCGCGGGACGGGTTGGTATTGCTGGTCCGGCACCACGGCGCGAAGCCGGCCTGTGGGCACGGCGAGGTCCAGCAGCACCCGCCCGTCCTGGTAACCGACCGACCGCACCACGCCGCTCACCTGCACCCATTGGCTATCCAGCGCACCCGCCCGCAACTCCGCGGCCGTGGTCGCTTTCGGCTCCGGCATCGGCGCCTGGCCGAGAACCTGAAATCGTGGCTGACGCACCCCCGGCGCATACGACCCAGCCCCCGTGACACCCTCGAGGTTCACCCATTGGCCAGCCCGCAGGTCGACCTCCACCCCATGCAACTCGACGGAGACTCCCTCCTCGCCATCGTGCACGTAGAGCAGGCTCCTGCCGGCGTCGTGATACAGCACCACCGCGCGCAACCGAATGGGATAGGCCTGCTCGGCTTCGCGCTCGGACAGGGCGCGCACACTCTTCGCCTTTACCAACACCGGCGTCCTGCCAGATTCCTCGCTCCCGCCCCGGATCCGATTCGGCTGAAACGGCACCTCGCCCGCCGCGGGAGCGTGGCCCAACCGGCGCACGGCCGCATCCTCCAGCAATCGCGTCGATCCCCCCGCCACCAGGTAGCCTGCCACTTCCACCCACCAACCGGCTTGCACCCTCACCTCACGGAGCGGCTGCACCGTATAGCGAACGCCCTCCGCCTCCAGACAGAACCCCCGGCCCGTACCCTCGGACGCGACCACCGCGCCGTACACTCGAACGGGTGACTCGCTGTGGCCGCTTCCGTCCGTGCCGCTGGAGCCCAACAACGGAACCTGGAACGGGTCAACGGCCGCCGCTTCCAGAATCAGTTCCTGCGCGCTCCCCACCAGGAGCACGGGCCCGTTGCCAAGCGCAGATCCCGCCTCCGGTTGATGCACCACTCCCCGCGCCCGGACCTTTGCCCCCTCCCACCGTGCCCACTGGCCACCTAGCAAGGCGCCCACAACCACCTCCAACCGACGACCGCCCGTCGCCACGGTCAGTAGCAACCGTCCCTGAGATTCGCGAGCGCTCCGCACCCGGCCTTGCACCTCGATCCACGCGCCCTCCTCCAAACCATCGGCAATGGTGCCCGGAGCGGCCCGCGGTCCTTCTCCCGCCCCCGCCGCGGACCAGGCTGCGACATTCGCCGCGGTGAGAAGCGGAAGAAAAAGACAAGCAAGAACAGTCCGGTGCCAGCCGCCTCTCGGAGGCAAACCAAGGCACCGGAGCGTCAGATTCAGAAGTTTCTGCCAGATGACGCCGTCCATGGCGAGTCGTGATGATCCACCCAACCCAACCGCACGCAGCATGGCCCTCGGACGCGGCCATGCCTCGACCTGTTATCGGCTCGACCCGACGTTTGCTTGAGCAACATCTTCTGAATCTGGAGGTCATTGTGTTTGCGGTTGTTTTTGCGGTTTGCCTTTTGTGGCTGTTCGGGTTAATCGCCCGGCATGCCTCCCGCGCATCCGAGTTGGCTGCGGCCGTTCCTCAGCGCCGCAGCCGGTCTCTTGCTGGCCCTGGCGTTCATCAGCGGAAGCGCGTCCGGATTCGCCTGGGTCGTGCCCGGGATCTGGCTCTGGTGCGGGGCCGCCCCCGGTCGATGGCGCCCGTTGCGGGTGGGCTACATCGGCGGACTCGCCTTTCACTTGGCGGCCCTGCATTGGCTGACCCATATCCCCGTGCCTGTCACCCCGGTGGCTGGCTGGATTTCCCTCAGCCTCTACCTGGCTTTCTTCCCGGCCGTGTGGCTCTGGGTCTGCTGGCGATGTCTGCCGTGCAACGCGCGAGTCGCCCAAGACGGCACCTGGGGACAACAGACCGATGCGGTGTTGGGCATGCCCTGGTGGCAGCGAACCGCCTGGACACTCGGCTGCGCCGCCAGTTGGGTCGCCCTCGAGATGCTGCAAGCCAGGCTGCTCTCCGGCTTCCCCTGGAACCTGCTGGGGATCAGTCAATACCGACTCTTCCCCCTAACCCAGATCGCCTCCATCACCGGCGTCTACGGGGTGTCCTTCCTCGTTGCCTGGACCTCACTCTCCCTGGCGCTGGCCGCGCTGCGACTGCTGCGCCAGCCCGCCCATCAGTGGGGCTGGATGGCGGAACTGCGCCTCCCCCTGTTCGTCGTCCTCTGTGTCTTCTGCGCGGGTGTCCTCCGCAGCAGCAAGCCGGTGGCACCCGGCCGCGAAATCCAGCTTGCACTCGTCCAGCCCGCCATCCCGCAGGAGGTCATCTGGGACCAACGCGAGGATGCCAAACGGTTCGCCCGCGTCCTCCAGCTCTCGCAACTCGCCGTCGCCACCCGTCCCCACCTCCTCGTCTGGCCCGAGGCCGCCCTGCCCGAATTGACCGAAGAGAACGTGCGGCAAGTCCAGGAGCTGATCCAATCGAACCGGATCTGGATGGTCCTGGGAGCCGAAGACGCCGAGGCGCGCCCATCCGCCGGTCCGGATGGCGCCTATGACTACTTCAACGCCGCCCATCTTCTCGCGCCGGACGGCCGCCTCCGCGCCACCTACCGGAAGCAGCAACTCGTGATCTTCGGCGAATTCGTTCCGCTGGCGCGTTGGCTCCCTTTCCTCAAACGCCTCACGCCCGTCGAAAACGGCTTCCGGTCCGGACCCGGCCCCGTCCCCTTCCCCATCGAGGCTCCTCGTTGTGTCACGTCGGTGTTGATCTGCTTCGAGGACGTCTTCCCGCATCTGGTGCGGCGGCACGTGGGAATCGACACCGACTTCCTGCTGAACCTGACGAACGACGGGTGGTTCGGCAACAGTGCCGCCCAGTGGCAACACGCGGCCGCCGCCTCCTTTCGCGCCGTCGAGAACGGCCGGCCGCTCGTGCGCTGCACCAACAACGGCCTGACCTGCTGGTACGATTCCAGCGGCCGGCTCCGCCAATGGCTGGGCGAGAACTCGGGCGATCCCTACCGCTCCGGCTTCCTCACGATCCGCATCCCGCTGCCCCCAGCAGGCCAAGGTCAGCCGTTGACCTTCTACACCCGCCACGGGGACCTGTTCGGCTGGGGCTGCTTCAGCCTCACCCTGGTCCAATTGCACGGCCGCCCGGGCCGAATCCTCCGAAAGCGCCGGGCACAACTGCCGACATGACGCCCCTCCGGCATTCGGCGAATGCCCTCGGTGCCGGAGGAAAATGCGCGGTCGAAGTCCGCGGCCACGGATCGGCAGAACGCAGCCGCCGACGTCCGCCGGGGCGCGGACCTCCCCCGCCGAATTCGCTGGGCAACCGTCGGCTTCTCTTCCTACAGTCGCGCCATGTTCGAGTCGATCAAGACCCAACTGGCTACGGTGACGGGCAAACTCTCCCAACTGCGGAGGTTTCTTTGACGTGCCCGCACTGCAGCGCCGGATCGGTGAACTCGACGCCGAGATGGCCAAAGAAACGTTCTGGAACAATCGCGAGAACGCCCAGAAGTTGATCGACGAGGCCAGCACCCTCCGGAAACGCATCGAGCCCCTTCTCGCCGCCGAAAAACAACTCGAGGATTTCCAGCTCCTGCTCGAACTGGCGGAAAGCGAGCCCGCAGCCGACCAGCCGCGACACGAACAGGACCTCGAGCGCGACCTCGCCCCGTTCGTCCGTTCCATCGAATCGCTCGAGGTTCGCGTCCTGCTCAGCGGCCCGCATGACCGCAACAACTGCATCCTCAGCATCAACGCCGGTGCCGGCGGCACCGAATCGTGCGATTGGGCCAACCTCCTCCTGCGGATGTACCAACGTTGGGCGGAACGCCGCGGCTGGCAAGCCGAAGTGACCGACGCCCTCGCCGGCGAAATCGCCGGCGTCAAGAGCGCCACCTTGTGCATCACCGGCGAATACGCCTACGGCTACTGCAAGGCCGAGCGCGGCGTCCATCGTCTCGTCCGCATCTCGCCCTTCGACGCCAACAAACGCCGGCACACGAGCTTCGCCAGCGTCGACGTCATCGCGGAGATCGCCGATCAGGGCGAGATCGTCATCCCCCCGGCCGAACTGCAGATCGACACCTTCCGTTCCGGGGGCAAGGGCGGGCAGAATGTGAACAAGGTGGAAACCGCCGTGCGCATCACGCACCTCCCGAGCGGCATTGTCGCCGCCTCCCAGGCCCAGCGGTCCCAACTCCAAAACCGCGCCTCCGCCATGAAACTCCTGCTCTCCAAACTCTACGCCCTCCGCGAAGACCAGAAAAAGGCGGAGATGGAGCGGTTCTACGGCGAGAAAGGAAGCGTCTCCTGGGGCAACCAGATCCGCAGTTACGTCTTCCAACCGTATCGCATGGTCAAGGACCTTCGCACCGCCACCCAAACCAGCGATACCCAGGCCGTCATGGATGGCGACCTCGACGCCTTCGTCGAATCCTGGCTCCGCGCCGGGTGCCCTCTCAAACGCCTCAGCGGCGTCAAAGAGGACGAGGAATGACCATCCTCCAAACCATCGTCGCCCAGAAGCACCGCGAAGTCGCCCGACTCCCGGCCACCAGCGTCGACGTCGCCACTCTCGAGCGCGCCCTGCAAGCGCGCGGTGGTCTCCGCAATTTCGCCGCCGCCCTCCGTCGCCCCCGCCACGGCCGCCTCGCCCTCATCGCCGAGATAAAGAAAGCCTCCCCCTCCGCCGGCGTGATCCGCCCCGACTTCGATCCCCTCCGGATCGCCCGGGACTACCAGGCCGCCGGGGCGGACTGCCTCTCGGTTCTCACCGATGCATCGTTCTTCCAGGGATCTCTCGCCTCCCTCCGCCAGATCCGCGAAACCGTTCCGTTGCCCCTCCTCCGCAAGGATTTCATCATCGATGAACGCCAGATCCTCGAAGCCGTCGAATGGGGTGCCGACGCCATTCTCCTGATCGTCGCGATTCTGACGGACGCGCAATTGAACCGGTTCCAGTCGCTGGCGACCCAAGCCGGCCTCGCCGCGCTCGTCGAAGTCCACGACGACGCCGAACTCGATCGCGCCCGCGCCGCCGGCGCCCGCATCATCGGGGTCAACAACCGCGACCTGCGCACCTTCCACACCAACCTCGCCAATACGGAACGCCTCGCCCCGGCGGTCGTCGCCCCCCTCCCCGACGGCGCGCGCCCGCTCCTCGTGGCCGAAAGCGGCATCCGCACCCGTCACGACGTCGAACGCCTCGAGCGCTGCGGCGCCGGCGCCATTCTCGTCGGCGAATCCCTCATGCGCGAAGCCGACCTTCAGGGCAAGGTCCACGAACTTCTGAATACCTGACCACCAAGGAACTCCGCAGCCACGGATGAACAGGTATGAACACGGATGATCATAGAATAGTCCGAGGCGTCGAAGCGGCTTGCTCGTCCTCATCCGAAGACGCGAATGGCGCGAATTTGCGCGAATTGCGTTCGCGACAATCCGCAGGATTCGCCTCTGGCCGCAGGCGCTTCACCCAAGCCGGTCCCTCCTCCATCCGTGTTCATCCGTGTCCATCCGTGGTTGCCCTTCTTCCGGCCGCGAATCAGCACGCACCAGTCACACTCTGCCATCTGCCCTCCGCGATCCCCGATCCTCTCAGGTTCAGCTACGCGCCCATCCGACCGCCATCCACCAATCATCGGTCGTCGGTCGCGGCCTGCCATCCACAATCGACCATCCACGATCCACCAAGCCCCACCGCCCTCCGCAAACCGTGCCCTTACTCGTAAAGATCTGCGGAATCACCCGCTCGGAGGACGCCCGGGCCGCTCTGGACGCCGGAGCCGACGCCCTCGGTTTCGTGTTCGCCCCCCGCAGCCCGCGCTGCCTCTCGCCAGCCGACGCCGCCGCCATCACCCGCCGGTTGCCGGCTTCCGTCCTCACCGTCGGCGTCTTCGTGAACGCCGCCGCCCCCGAACTCCAATCCGTCCGCAGCACGTGCCACCTCGACATCCTGCAGTTGCACGGCGACGAGTCCCCCGCGTTCTGCTCGAGCCTCGGAGGACATGTCTGGAAAGCCTTCCGCGTGCAGTCCGCCGATTCCCTGCGCGCCCTCCCGGGCTACACCACGGACGCCTGGCTGCTCGATAGTTATGTGCCCGGTCAATCGGGTGGAACCGGCGCGGTGTTCAACTGGGATCTGGCGGCCCAGGCGATTCTCCTCGGCCGCCCCGTCCTTCTCGCCGGCGGCCTCACGCCAGACAATGTCGCCGAGGCCGTGCGCGCGGTTCGCCCTTTTGGCGTCGATGTCTCGAGCGGTGTCGAGGTTGCACCGGGCAGGAAGGACCCCCGGCTCATCCGCGAGTTCATCGCCGCGGCGCGCGCCGCCGGCGAATCTTGATTGGCCGTGCCGCAGTGTGGCCGCAGGTCGTGACCTGGCAACGCACCTCCAGGACTTCCTTCGACTGTCGAAGGTCGGTGTTTGAGCCCTTTGCTTTGGTGCCCGAAACGCTCCGGCAACTCGGGCACCGCCCCCAGAAACCGGCGCCAATCGGCATCATCCAGGAACAGCGCTCCTCCTCGCTGCCCGCGATTCATCACCGGATGCCGTCCCACCGTCCCATCGTCGTACCGTCCCACCGACTTGCCGACTCGCCGACTTGCCGACTTGCCGACTTGCCGATTCGCCGACTTGCCGATTCGCCGACTTGCCGACTCGCCGACTTGCCGACTTGCCGCCGCGCCGACTCGCCGCCGTGCCGCCGTGCCGGCGCACCCTGGGGAAACAGCCCCGCTCCCGACGGTGAGCGCTGGGGCTGATTCCCCACCCGGGTCCGTTTTGTCCTGGTTGTCGTCGGTAACCGAGGAATCCTAACCAACTGTGGCCGAGTCAGATTGGCCGGACGGCGGAGCGTCCCGCTTCTTGGCATGGGTCTAGCAAGACGAAGGAGCATTCAACAATTCCGCTATGCGACTTATGAGGATGAAGTCCAGTTACTGCCGCTTCATTGTGGGAGCGGCGCTTCTCTCGGTTCTTCCCGCAGCAATCTCCCTGGCGCAAACAACCGGCGCCGAGAATCTCCCGCCCTCAGTGAAGTTGATCCATCCCTTGGGGGGAGAGACATTCCGCGCGCCTGCGGATATCCGCTTGCTGGCCGCGGCGCACGACGCGGACGGCGAGGTGCGTTCGGCCGAGTTCTTTGCGAACGGCACCAGTCTCGGAGTCGTTGCGCCCGATCCGGTCTCCCGGGACGACTCGGGGTTGATCTACTCCTTCCGGATGGATTGGACGGGGGTGCCGGCTGGCGCCTACGAGTTGACCGTGGTCGCCACGGACGACGAGGGGCAGACAGGGGTCTCCGCCCCGGTCACGATCACCGTTGTCGATCCTCAGGTATCGCCCATCGTATCGATCGAGGCGACCGACGATGTGGCCAGCGAACCGGGGCTGCTGACCGTGGTCGATGACGCCGAGTTCACCGTGTACCGGCGTGGCAACACCGCGGATGCGCTGGTGGTCTGGTATGAGATCGCCGGCAGCGCCGTCAACGGCGTCGACTACGACCTGCTCTCCGGACAGGCGGCCTTCGAACCGGGGAGAGAGACCGCCACGATCCGCATTCACGCCCTGGGGGACAACCTCGAAGAACGGACCGAGACGGTGAGGATCACGCTCACGCCATCGCCGCTCGATGTCTTTCCGCCGCCGTATTCCGTGGGCACGCCGGCTTCCGCGCTGGCCAGCATCCGCGACGCGCTGGTGCCGCCAATGAACCTGGCCCCGCGGGTCAAGATCACCGAGCCGGCCAACGGCCAGGTCTTCACCGCGCCTGCGACCATTCCGATCACGGCGGTGACGGTGGACCCCGATGGGTACGTGCCGCGAATGGACTTCTACAGCGGCGACCGACTCATTGGCACCGTGGAGATGGCCTTCCTGGTCAAGCCCGATCCCGGGCTGGAGCAGACGTTCACGTTCCAGTGGGTGGACGCCGAGCCTGGGTGCCACGTGTTGCGGGCTCGAGCCACGGACGACGACGGGCGGCACGGCTGGTCCCTGCCGGTCGGCATCGTGGTTGTCCCCGATCATCTGCCGCCCACCGTCACGGTGGTGGCCCTCGACCCGTTGGCGGCCGAACCCGCGCCGGACGGCCTGGTCGATCAGGCGATCTTCGTCGTGCAGCGCACGGGCAGTCTCACCGATGAACTCAAGGTCAAATACCAACTTGGCGGGACAGCCGAAAACGGCGTCGATTACGCCCTGTTGTCCGGTGAAGTGACGATCCCCGCCGAAAGCCGCAGCGCGCGCGTCGTGGTCGATCCGCTCGCCGACGACCTGGTGGAAGGGACCGAGAGCGTGGTGGTTCGGCTCGAGGACCAACCTTGGATCGCCATCTGGCCACCGCCACCGGGCTGTTACCGGGTGGGCGCGCTTGACCGGGCAGTCGCCAAGATTCGGGATGGCGACGAGCCGGCGAACCAACCGCCTCGCATTCGCATTGTGAAGCCGTTGCCCAACGCCACGTTCCAGGCGCCGGCCGACATCGCGATCGTGGCCGCCGGGCTCGATCCCGATGGCGCCATCGCCAAGGTGGAGTTCTACGCGGACGGCGAGAAGATCGGCGAGCAGGAAGCCGTCGATCCGGCGATCGGGCGTCCGGACTCCGATCGGCATGCGGACTGCGACCGGCAAGTGTTCACGTTCACCTGGAAGGGTGCGACGGCGGGAGAGTACGTTCTCACCGCCCGGGCGCTGGATGACGACGGCGCTTCCGGTGTCTCGGAGGAGGTGCCTGTCGAGGTAATCGATGGCGCCCTGCCGCCGTTGGTGATGGTGGTGGCCACCGATCCGCGCGCCGCCGAACGCCCCGACAATCTGCCACCCAACACCGCCACCTTCAGGATCCGGCGCACGGGGCCGATCACCGAACCGCTGAACGTCCGGTTCACGCTCCGCGGGACCGCCGACAACGGCGTCGATTACGAATTCGTGGCCGAAGATGTGACCGTCGAGGCCGGGAAACGGTCGGCGCGCGTGGTGATCACCCCCGTGAACGACAACGACGAAGAACACTGGGAAACGGTCGTCCTCACCCTGCAACCGCCTTCATCGGATTCCGCGACGGCCGCCTACCGCCTCGGATGGCCGGATCGCGCCTGCGCCGTCATTGTGGACGACGACGGCTTCGATCCGAACGTGCGTTCCCTGTCCCCAGGCGACTGCGAAGTGGCGCTGCCCGGGACGGCGGGGATGCCGTATTGCGTGGAGGTCTCGGACGATCTGACGACCTGGTTCCCGGTGACGCACGCGCTGGCGGATGAGACGGGGCGGGTGCGCTTCGTTGATCCGGAAACGACGCAGCAGTTGCGGAACCGCTTCTACCGCGTCCGGCCGGCGGTGGTCGAGGCGGTCGAGATGGATGACTAGGTCGGAAGCACTTGCTCCGCTGACTGCTCCTCGCGGCGCCCTCGGAGAGGTCGCCCTACCCGATGGTCCGTGGAGCGGTTCTCCGGGGTGTGGGATATTCTCCTGCCGGCGGCGTCGGTTCGGGAATCGATGGACAGGCAAACGCGTGTGGTTGCCAGCCTCCTGAGCCTGCGGGTGCGGGCGGGGGCATCGTGCCCGTAGCGGCGTGAGCCCCCCCGGCGCGACGATGGCGGGAAAGCGTGACGGCCCGTGCGCGGCGAGCAATCGCTGCGTGCGGGCCGTTCGCGCTGAGGCGCGTTCGGCGGCGAGCGGGCGTGAGGCGGTCGGAGGTTCAGGCCGTCGCGGCCGGTGTGGCTGCTGCCCGCCGGGACGTCGGGCGGTCCGGCGGATCGCGACCGGCCTGCCGAGCCGTAGCCTTGGCGGAGGTTGGTCCCTCGGTCGCAGCAGCAGCCGCGGCACGGGCGACAATCGAAGATTGGGGATTTGGAGTTGGGGATTTTCGATTTGGGATTGCGCAGCAGATCCCAATGTAAAACCCCCAATCGTCAATGTTCGCGAACGCCCGGGCCGGGCGCTCCCACCATCCACGAGTGCGCAAAAGCATGAGGTAGGGCGACCTCTCCGAGGGCGCCGTAGAAGAGCGTGGAACGGATCGTGTGCCCGCAAGTCCGCTTCTGCCCGTGAACTGCGTCGGGATCCGAAGCCGCCGGTGGACACAACCAAGGAGCAGGTGGTTGCACACACGATGTTGAACAGAAGGCCGCGAAGAACCGCAGAGAGGCATGGGCCGCGACAAGCAGAAGGCACAAAAGGAATACGCGGGTAAACATGCCTTTGCGGTTCTCTGCGAGCTTCTGTTGAATCCGAACCAAAGGGTGCGCCAGATTCCTTGTTGTTTACAGAAGATCGCCAAGGACCGCAGAGCGAGAGCAGCCGGCAAACCAGTCTCTCTGCGGTTCTTGGCGTGCTTCTGTTCCAAGTCCGGGGGGCAAACAACCAAGGAACAAAGAAACAAAGGCTGTCGGGAGCGAACCCGGACACGGGCGTCTTCTCTCCGCACCCATCCCGTTCCTTTGTTTGGCATCGCCGGCGGGGGTTTGGCTCTGGCGGGTTTGGCAGCGTGTCCGGCAGGTGGTGCTGCTGCCCGCCGAGACGTCGGGCGGTCCGGCGGAGCGCTACCGGCCTGCCGAGCCGTAGCCTTGGCGGAGGTTGGCCTGCCGAGCCGTAGCCTTGGCGGAGGCTGGCCTGCCGAGCCGTAGCCTTGGCGGAGGCTGGTCCCTCGGTCGCAGCAGCGGCGAGCGGGCGTGAGGCGGCCGGAGGTTCAGGTCGTCGCGGCCGGTCGGCTCCCTTCGACGGCTGAAGCGCTCGAGCACTCTCGGAGCTGCGAGAAGTTGCCTTCCTCACAACACCGCACGAAACACTCGGTGGCGCTCTTCAGGTCCTCCCATCGCTTGCGAATCCGACCGGATTCGTCCTTGGAAATCTGGTTGTCCGCCGCCGCCGCCGCCACCACGGAAAGGAGGTCGGCGAACTCCTGCACAACCCGGTTCGTGGCCGGAATGAGAAAGTGCGGATGCGGCCAGTGCGCCTTCGGGTTCTTGATGAAGAATCCGCCGGCGCGTTCGCAGATCCACTGCACGATCCGCGTGTCGCCTGTGGACCGGACCAGGGTCTCGATGCGATCCAAGGGGTTGGTGGCCCCGCTGCCGCTCCCTTCGTCGGACTCGGCCCATTTGTAGACCATCGAGAGCGACAAGCCCAGGTCGCTTGACACCTGCTTCACACTCGCCTTGGAGAACACCTCGCGGAGCAATTCGTGGGATTGCATGACCGGTGACAACTATCACACGGACTCGGCGGACGGAAGCCCGGAGTGAAGCAGCCCGGAGTGAAGCGCATTGAACGCACCGGTGTGCGCGTTCGGCTGCGGGTCGATCCCGCGGCCGCGGGACGCGGTCCGGAACGGTCGGTCGACGCGCGGACGTGGTTGGGCACTCGCCACCCGGCAGGTTCCGGACCGCGGTTCGTCTTGAACCGCAGCAAAGGGTGTGTGCGCTCGGCTGCGGGTCCAGAAGACCCGCGGTCCGGAACGGGGCCGTCGACCGCGCCTTGGTGCATGAGGACTACGGCGGGCAGGCCGTCCCACCGTCCGACCGTCCCACCGACCTACCGGAGCTCACTTTCCAGGCTCGACGTCGCCCCCACAACCGAATCATTATCCCCCAAGCAGACCACCAACCGAGCTCACATGAATTCCCCTCACACATTCTTCGGGATACCAGCGGACATGAGCAGGGAGACCGCAGTTCAACCACGGATGGACACGGATGGACACGGATATGAAGGGTTTACGCAGCGCCCAGCGTTCATCCGTGGGCTTCCGGTTGTCGTCCTGACCACCGCGCTGCTGGGGGGCACACCCGCGTTTTGCGCCCCTGGAGCAGTGCCCGCAGCCACGCCGCCTCCGCCGGCCGACATGACCTGGTGGCGCGACGCGCGCCTGGGCCTGTTCATCCACTGGGGCCCCGTCAGCCTGCGCGGAACCGAAATCGGCTGGTCTCGCGGCGCCCAGGTCCCCGAAGCCGAATACGACCAGCTCTACCGCGGCTTCAATCCCACCAACTTCAACGCCCGCCAGTGGGCCCGACTCGCCCGCGACGCCGGCGCCCGTTACCTAGTTCTCACCACCAAACACCACGGCGGCTTCTGCCTATGGCACAGCCGCGAGACGGATTACACCATCGCCCATACCCCCTTCCGACGCGATGTCGTCGCGGAGCTCGCCGCCGCCTGCCGCAAGGAAGGCGTCGTGTTCTGCACCTATCACTCGATCTGCGATTGGTATCACCCCGACTACCCCCTCGGCAGCCCGGGCGGCAAGACTCGCAAGCCAAACCCGAACATGGATCGCTACCGACTCTACCTGAAAGCCCAACTGGCCGAGCTGATCCAGGGCTACGGCCCTCTTGGAATCCTCTGGTTCGACGGCGAATGGGAAGAACCATGGACGGCGGAATACGGCGTCGACCTTTACACGTATTGCCGGGGTCTCCAGCCCTCCATTATCGTTAACAACCGCGTCACCAAGGGTCGCGAAGGCATGCAAGGACGCACCACCGCCGGCGTCTTCGGCGGCGACTACGACACCCCCGAACAGGAGGTCGGCAAGTTCCAAGTCGATCGCCCCTGGGAATCCTGCATCACCATCGGCGAACAGTGGGCTTGGAAACCAAACGAGAAACTCAAATCGGCGCCTGAACTCATTCGCACGCTGCTCCAGTGCGCAGGAGGCGACGGCAACCTCCTGCTCAACGTCGGTCCCATGCCGGATGGCCAGGTTGAAGGCATTCAGGCCGAACGCCTTCGAGAGCTTGGCTCATGGCTCAAGCGATACGGCAAGAGCGTCTACGCCACATGCGGCGGCCCTTTCAAACCCGGTCCCTGGGGCGTCAGCACCCGCCGCGGGTGCGATGTCTATTTGCACGTGTTCGACTGGCGGGGTCAGGAGACCCTGTCGCTGCCCGCCATCGAGGCCCGCGTCGTGAATGCCGCGCTGCTGACCAAAGGCCCGGTCACCGTCTCGCAGGAGAACGGCGTAACCCAGGTCCGCGTGGCCAAGAACGCGCAACACGCCGTCGATACCATCGTCCGGCTTCGACTCGACCGGGATGCGCAGTCGCTCGATGCACGGTAGGGAGTGCGTCTGATGCTGTTTTCCGGGCTGCGGCCGAGACGGCCGCAGCCCCCTGTCGGACCGCGGGTCCTCTTGACCCGCAGCAAAACGCACACACCCATGGCTCCGACCGTCTGCGTCCCGCCGTCGCTGGACTACGGCCGGCCAGGGGCGAGCCGCGGTCCCAAGCTTGGCACGGCTGCATCCGTCACGGGCGCAGCAGCACCCGATGCGGACCAGGCCTCCGAGTTCGTAGAGGCCCTCTGCCGTTGGACATCCCTGCGGCCGTCCTCGGCCGCCGGACCGCCCGACGTCCCGGCGGGCAGCAGCACCACACGCCGAACACACCTCCGAACCTCCGACTGCCACCCGCCCGCTCGCCGCTGCTGCGACCGAGGGACCAGCCTCCGCCAAGGCTACGGCTTGGCAAGCCGGTCGCGCTCCGTCGGACCGCCCGACGTCCCGGCGGGCAGCAGCCCCACCCGCCGGACGCGCCCCCGAACCTCCAACCGCCTCCCGCCCGCTCGCCGCTGCTGCGACCGAGGGACCAGCCTCCGCCGAGGCTGCGGCTCGGCAGGCCGGTCGCGCTCCAGACCGCGGGCCTCGGGCTCAGCAGCAGGACCCGATGCGGACAAGGCCTCCGAGTTCGTAGAGGCCCTCCTGCCGTTGGACATCCCTGCGGCCGAGACGGCCGCAGCCCGTTGATTTCCGACCAGTTTCACTTGACCTGATCGATTTCCTGGGGAGTATTGGCACCTAATACAAGATGAGCTCGGTGGGGCGTTGTCCCGTCGCAGGGGTTGTCTATGCTCATAGACCTGCGGCAGGAGCCTCGCGGGGGCATCCGAAACACGTAATGCGGACTATGATAAAGAAACTCGCACTTGGACTATTCGCATCTGTTGCGTTGGGTGCCGTTTCGGGTCTGGCCGGAACGGCGACCTGGGACTTCAAGACCGATCCGACAACCGGAGCCAACCCGCTGACGTTGCTCGGCTCCGCCGGCGGCAACGGGGGTGGCGAATGGTGGACTCAGGAGGGATACGAAGGAATTGAAGACGGATTCCTCTCGGTGACAGGCCCTTACCCCGGCGGTTGGGCGAAGATCATCTTCCCCGACATGGACAACGGCGCGATCATCTCGGCCTTTACCTTCGAGTGCCAGCTCCGGATTGGTAACGGCACCGAAAGCCCGGCCGACGGTTTCAGCATCAACTACGCCCGGGCGAGCGACCCGACGTTCACGCTGGACTCGTTCGGCAACTATCAGAGCGGCGGTTGGTCTGGCACAGTGAGCGAACCCGGTTCCACCGGCGGTTCCATGGCCGGCCTGGCTGAGGAAGGCACCATCACTGGTCTGGCGATCGGGTTTGACGCCTGGAACAGCAACAGCGCCCTCTGGCCGGCAGACCTCAACCCCGGCATCAACGACGTCATCGGCATCAGCGTGCGCGTCGACAACAAGGTCGTGGCCCAGGTGCCACTGTCCACCCCGAACGGGGAGTGCGCCGACGCTACGTCACTGCAAACCGGCCCGCGGACGGCCGATTCGATGGACTTCAGCACCATGTGCTGGCAGCCGTTCAAGGTCCAGTTGACCGAGGACAAGCACCTGTCCATCTGGTGGAAGGGCAGCCTGATCGTCGACAACATCGAGGTGGACTTCGCGCCGAGCGCCGGCCGGTTGGTCTTTGGCGGACGCACCGGTGACGCCTACCAGAACCAGCACATCGATGAGATTGTCCTGACTACGATTGCCGCGGACAAAGCCATCTTCAACGTCGCCAGCGCCGACGCCGTGAGCGTGACTGCCAAGATTGAAGATTCGGGCCAGAGCGTCGTAGACACCGCCACCGTCACCATGACCGTGGACGGCGCCGCCGCCACACCGCTGACGGTTACCAAGGATGGGGCGATCACCACTGTTCGCTGGGTCTCCCCGACCTACCTCACGGCGGGCCAGGAGTTGAACGTCGCCATCGCCTGCCAGGATACGCGTGCTGTCGCCATCTCGGGCTCCCGCACGGCCACAGTCGCTCCCTACGCCACGATCCCGACCGCCTACAAAGTCCCGGCCGCAACCGGCGCGGGCTTCCTGCTGCGTCCTTACCAGACCGAAGCCGCTCAGCCGAACACCCTCATGTGGACCGAAGAACAGTTGCTCGGTCTGCACGGCGCCAATATCGCCGACCTCACCGGCGCCACCGGCGGGATCTTCACCCAAACCGGCGTCCTCAACTACAATGGCGACGCCACCGGCGATGCGGGGAGCTTCACGGACGCAGGCGGCTTCGCGGAAGACATCTTCCCCGGATTCCCCGGCACCACCGGGAACACCGGCAACTCCGCGCTCGAGGTGATGACCTACCTCGAGTTCCCGGCTGCGGATCTCTATCAGTTCGGCGTGAACAGCGACGACGGCTTCCGCGTCACCGCGGGCCGCGCCCCGGGCGACTTGCTCGGCACCATTCTCGGCTACTACGACGGTGGCAAAGGAGCGTCGGACGTGCTCTTCTCGGTCCTGGTCACCGAGCCCGGCATCTACCCGATCCGCCTCATCTGGGAGAACGGCGATGGTAATCTCCCGGACAACGGCTTCAACCTGGAGTTCTTCACCGTCAAGGACGGCGTCAAGACCCTGGTCAACTATGCTTCGGCCGACGCCATCAAGGCTTACACGACGAGCGCGGCCGCCGGTCCGTTTGTCTCCAACCTCACGCCGCTGCGCGGCGCGACGGGCGTGTCCCCGATTACCGCCGTCATGGCCGAGATCAGCCATGGCTCGGTTACCGTCGACTCCAGCACCGTGAAGATGAAGATCAACGGCACCGAGACCGCCGCCAGCGCAACGACCGTCGGATCGAAGACCACGGTCACCCGCACGGCGACCGATATGTTCCCGTCGGGAAGCACCACCCTGGTCTCCATCGAGTTCAGTGACACGGCCGCCAAGGCCTATACCACGGAATGGCAGTTCGTCGTCACTCCCTACACGGTCCTCCCTGAAGCGGTCTGGACCGCCCCGGGAACCGGCGACGCCACCAAGCCCGGTCTGACCGCCCGCGTCGTGCAGGCAGACCAGCTCGGCACCACGGCCACCCTCAACTACGTCTACCGCGCGGAACAGACGTTGGCCGGTCTCTACGGTCCGAACGTGGCCGATCTCACCGCCGCCACCGGTGGCGTGTTTGTGCAGGACGTTATCAACTGGTATGATGGCACCGCGGCTGGCAGCTTCCAGACCGACGAAGTCTGGATCCCGGGCATCCCGGGAACCGGCAACGCCAGCTACAACACCGACAACATCTCTGCGGAAATCATCACCTACATCGACTTCCCGACCACCGGGCTCTATGCCATGTGCGTGAACAGCGACGACGGGTTCAAGGTGACGACGACCGACAAGGCGCCGACCTGGAACTCCTCGCTGGTGGTGGAAGGCGCCGAATCCGCAGCGGGGAGTTATGCCACCGTGGTGGCACCGGCGGCGACTGCCAAGCCGCTGACGTCCGCCGTGACCGGCAAGCTCGTGTATATGGATCCGGCCGACGGCTGCACCGCGCCCGTCAACGCCGCCGACCTGGTCGGCGCCATCGCCTTCGTGGATCGCGGCACCTGCAACTTCTCCACGAAGATCAAGTTCGCGAAGGATTCGGGCGCGGTTGCCTGCGTCGTGGTGAACAGCCGGCCCGTCGGTCACGCCGAAGGTGTCTGGCCGATCGAAATGGCTGTCGGTGATGTGGGTTACCAGGATATCCCCGCCGTCATGATCACCATGCCGGATGGCGACAAGATCAAGACCGCGATCGCCGGTGGCCAACTGACGGCCACGATCGCACCCGACACCACGCCAGCCGTCGGCATCGCCGACTACGGCAAGGGCGCGTCAGACATCGTCTTCTACTTCATCGTGCCCAAGGCGGGCGTCTATCCGTTCCGCTGCGTCTGGTTCGAAGGCGGCGGCGGGGCCAACTGCGAGTGGTTCAGCATCACCGCGTCGGGCGAGAAGATCCTGCTCAACGACACGGCCCTGCCGAACGCGCTGAAGACCTACCGCGCCCGCACGGTGGATCCGACGCCGACGCCGACGATCGCCGCGGCGAAGAACGCGGAAGGTCTGCCGGTCCTGACGTTCACCGGCGTGCTGCGCGCCGCGACCTCGGTCAACGGGACGTACGACATCGTTCCCGGTGCGACCAGTCCGTTCACCGTGACGCCGGGCACCGATCCGGCCAAGTTCTATCGGGCCGCCAGCGAATAGCGGTCTATTGCATTCCTCAAGGAGGCCGGGCTCATGCCCGGCCTCCCTTTTTGTACGAACCGCCCTCCGCCCTCCGTCCTCTGTCCTCTGAGCTTTGTTGTTCTCCCCCCACGACCGGTCACCGAAACATTTCAGAGGGGTGGAACAACGAAGACGCAAAGACGCAAAGAGGCCGACCGCTGACGCCCTGCCTGGTTCCCGGGACGGACAACAACAATCCCCTCCCCTTCGCGTCTTTGTTTCTTTGTTGTTATCCCGCCGCAGACCAGCGGAGGTTCAGCACGCGTTCGATACCGTCTCGAATCAAGACGCTGTTGAAGTTGATCAGGAGACCCAGGGGCAGGTCCATCAACTGGAGGTAGGTAATGATCTGCGCCCGGTGGATGGGGGCCACCTGCTCTACGGTCTTCAATTCGAGGATGAGCTTTTGATCGAGCACAACATCCGCCCGGAAACCGACCTCGACCCGGATGCCCTTGTAGTGCACGGGAACGGGCAACTGCCGCTGGTGGCGGATCTCGCGGAGTCGCAGTTCGTGAGCCAGGCATTCCTCGTAGGCGGCTTCGAGCAAGCCAGGCCCCAACTCGGAATGGACCTGAAAGGCGGCGTCCACCGCCGCCGTTGCCAGAAGTTCAACGTCTTTGGGAACAACGATTTTCCTTTGCATAGCTGTCTCCTCTGTGTGTGTCGTTCAGCCCCTTGGTTTGATGGAAAGCAGGGCAGCATGATCCGCCACGCCCATGCTCCCTCCTTGGAAGACATCCTCGGGCACTCTGGTTGGGGGTCAACTGTTTTCTCATCGGGCCTGAACGGTTGAACAACAAAGACGTAAAGGGCCGACGCTGGGCGCCCTGCCTGGTTCCCGCGACGGACAACAACAATCCCCTCCCCTTCGCGTCTT
>CAYSPU010000053.1:0-2629 GCA_964432995.1 uncultured Verrucomicrobiota bacterium | reverse complement strand
GCGCCCTGCCTGGTTCCCGCGACGGACAACAACAATCCCCTCCCCTTCGCGTCTTTGTTCGCCCCAGCTCAAGCCGCGCGCGATCGGTATCCCCGGTGCGCCAACCAACTCAGGAACATGAACACCGCCAATCCCGCGGCGTGTTTGAGTCCCGAACGGTAAACCAGCGGTGCGACCAAGCCCGCAATCAGCGCGAAGATCAATGTGTGCGCGAAGCCCTGCAGCGAGGAAGCCAGCCCCTTGCGATCCGGGAAGAGGTCCAGTCCCTGAATCGTGATCGCGGGTGCGGCCAGTGCGAAGCCGAACGTGTAGACGCCCAGCGGCAGAACCGCCCAGGGCACCCGCGGTGTGAACCAAAGGTAGACCGCGAGATTGAGAGCGGCACCGAGTCCCATGAAAGCGAAGCCAAACGCGACGAAGCGGTTTGGGGGAAAAGCCCCGGCGAGCCGACCCGCCGCGGCCGACCCCAGAATCAGCCCAAACACGATCGGCAGGAACAACCACCCGAACTGGGTGCCGGACAAGCCCAGGATGTTCATCGCGACGTCCGGCGCGGTCGCCACATAGAGGAGGAACCCGCCCCCGCCGAAGCCCAGCGCCAGGCAGGAGAAGAGAAACGCCGGACTGGTCATCGCGCCCACGTACGAGCGGAAGAGCCGGCCGGGATGGAATGGCTGCCGCAGATGCGGGGGCAAGCTCTCGGGCAGTCCAAATCGGCACGCGCACCACAGCATGGCCCCCAGCAAGCCGAGGAAGACGAACGGCCCGCGCCATCCGAACCAGACGTGCAGCCAGCCACCCATCACGGGGGCAATCGCCGGTCCGAGGCCGCTCACCATCGTGACTTCCGCCATGAACTTCTGCGCTTGGGCGCCGACGAACAGGTCGCGGATCAAGGCCCGACTCACGATCATGCCCGCGCCGCCGGCCAGCCCTTGAATCACGCGGAGAGCCAGGAGCCAATGGAAGTCCGGCGCCACCACACAGGCCAGGGCGCTCAGCGTGTATACTCCCAACGACACCAGGATCACCCGCCGCCGGCCCCAGGAGTCCGACAGCGCGCCATGGAACAGGTTCATGCCCGCCAAGGCAGCCAGATAGAAGCTGAGCGTGGACTGCACCTGCATTTCGCTCACCCCGAAATGCGCCGCCATCGCCGGGAAAGAGGGGAAGTAGGTGTCGATCGAGAACGGCCCCAGGGCGGCCAAACCAGCGAGAATCAACGCTGTGCGTCGATGCTTCACAGGCCGAGGGCGCGGTTGCGGAGCACCTCGTCCAGGCTCCCGGTTGCATCACCCCACCGGCCACACACCCGACACGATCGGGCCGCAGCCGATCCCCGTGGGCCTCCGTTGATGGCCGGAAGCTCGCTCGGGGCCGGCGCTCGATCTTTCGGCGCGCTCCTGTTCGTCTGCAAGCGCACGTATGAATCCTTGTCGCTCGCTCTCCTGTCAACCTGCTTTCGGATCCAGCTTTGACGCGGGGTGACCTGACCGCTAGAGTCCTTGAAGTTCAAAACACGTTGTTGACAGATCAAGTTCTGGATTCGGCGTTTCAGGATTCAAGGACTCCATAGACAAGGCGGCGGCGGCGGCGGAACCGAATGGCCGTCAGATGTCCGAGTCAAGGTGAAGAGCCATGGTCTGAGGCGCCGTCTCGCTGGGCTATTCCCACTGAATCTCCCGACGCTCATGTCGACCGTTGCTGTCAGGTTCGCCCTCTTCATGAACCGTCAGGTAGGGCGACCTCTCCGAGGGCGCCGGAAGAGTAGGCGCATGAACCACTCGTTTTCGGCGCGATGCGGAGACTTGCTCGCGGGTCCTTCTCGGAGTCGCGCCCTACCTTCCACAGGTTCATGGCTCCAAGGTGCGCCCTTCCCCTGGATGAGGCGGCTTTCTGTGACACGCGCTCCGGGCGGACGCCATGGTGGTGACGCGTTCACGCTGATCGAGTTGTTGGTCGTCATCGCCATCATCGCGATCCTGGCGGGGCTCTTGTTGCCAGCGTTGGCCAAAGCCAAAGCCAAGGCGCAAGAGTCCTACTGCCTGAACAACCTCAAGCAAATCGGCCTGGGCATCACCATGTACGCCACCGATTGGGGGGAGCGCTTCCCCTACTGCCGAAGCTGGGGGAAAGCCTGGGGCGACGATCACCGATTGGGGACGGAGTATTTGCCGGCGCTGCTGGAGCCCATGATCGGCAAGAACACCGGTACCAACAGCCTCACCACCAACACCGCCAAAGCCACACCGCCTGCCTCTGGAACGTACGTCTGTCCGGCCGGCATCCGCGGCAAGGATCGCGCCGTGGCCCAGTACAAGGACATGCTACGCGACAACGACTACATCACTTACGTGTGGAACCACATCTACCTGAAGAAGGACAACGGCACCTACGAGACCGAGCGACCAGTCAGCGGACGCAGAACCAGCGACGTGGTGAATCCCACCTCGGCGGTCTTGCTCTGGGAAATGCCCTACTGGACGCCGGCGGATTCCCCGCACCACGGCGGCTTGAACCTCGTCTTTGCCGACACCCACGCCGCCTTCGAAAAGCGCCACCCCAAGGAAATCGACTGGTGGTCCTACCACAGCCGCCGCGGGTGGGAGGACAACGACCCCACCGGCAT
>CAYSPU010000052.1:21387-26723 GCA_964432995.1 uncultured Verrucomicrobiota bacterium | reverse complement strand
CCCTTGGCATGGACGTTCTGTAGCGGATGAAGCCTCGCGGTTAAAGCCCAAAATCTCGCCAGGAAAGCGCCCCTAAGGCCTCAGCCGAAGCCCCAGAATTGGCTCAAACAACTCGCCGCGAATCCCTTCTCGTGGTCCGACCCCGCACACCGATCTCGCACACCGAGCATTGACTTCCCAGGGGCCGCTTACGGCATGATACCCCGCCAGTGGACCCAAACACCACGCCACTCTCGCTCGAGGAAGCCCTTCGTGCCGCCCGCGAAACCCGTTGCCTCGAGATCGGCGAGGGCGTGCTGGCGGCGACGCCGCGCTTGTTCCGCGAGCACTTCGGCGAGCGCCCGGCCGTCGTGGTGGCGGATGCCAACACGTTCGCCGCCGCCGGCCAAGCCGTCCAGACCGCCCTCCAAACCGGACACCACCCGGTCCTCAGACCCTTCGTCTTCCGCCAACCCGACCTCTATGCCGAGTATGAGCGGGTGGCGGAACTGGAGGCATCGCTGCACCAGCACGAAGCGATTCCTGTCGCGGTGGGTTCGGGGACCATCAACGATTTGACCAAGCTGGCGGCGCACCAGGCGGGGCGTCCCGACATGTGTGTGGCCACCGCGGCGTCGATGGACGGCTACGCGGCCTTCGGCGCCTCGATCACTCGGGGAGGTTCCAAGCAGACGTTTCCATGTCCCGCCCCGGCGGCGGTCGTAGCTGACCTGGGAGTGATCGCCGCGGCGCCGGCCGAGATGAACGCCTGGGGCTACGCCGATCTGCTGGCGAAGGTCCCGGCAGGCGCGGACTGGATCCTGGCCGACGCCCTCGGCGTGGAACCGACGAATCCCGAGGCCTGGACCATGGTTCAGGGCCGGTTGGCGGACGCCTTGGCCGAACCGGACGGCGTGCGCGCCTGCCGGCCGACGGCGCTGCGTCGGCTCGTCGAAGGCTTGATGCTCAGCGGGCTCGCAATGCAGGTCGCCCGCTCCAGCCGGCCCGCCTCCGGTGCGGAACACCAGTTCAGCCATCTCTGGGACATGCAGCGGCACACCCATCACGGACGCGCGCCGTCGCACGGACTCAAGGTCGGCATTGGCACGCTCGCGGTGACAGCGCTCTACGAATGCCTTCTCCGGAAACCCCTCGCGCAACTCGACTTCGAACCCCGCATCGCCACTTGGCCCGACGCCGCCGAATGGGCGCAGCGCGCTCGGGAACACCTGGGCGAATCGGACGCGGGCGCCGTCGCCATTCGGGAGATTGCCGCCAAGCACATTTCTCCCGACGACCTCCGCTGGCAACTGGAGCGGCTCCGCGCCGTCTGGCCCCGGCTGGCGGAACAACTCCGCCAGCAACTGATCCCGTTCGCGGCGCTCGGGGCGATGCTGCGCGCCGCCGGAGCCGCAACCGATCCCGGGCACATCGGCATCGCGCGCGACCGACTGCGGGAGAGTCACTGGCAGGCCTTCTTCATCCGACGGCGCTTCACGATCCTGGACCTGGCGGTGCGCACGGGGCTGCTCGACGATTGTCTGAGCGAAGTGTTCGGCCCCAACGGTCCCTGGCCTCCCGATCCCCAGGGACCGACCCCGGGCCGCCGGGGAAATCCGCCAGGGAACGTGTGAAGGACATCCCGACATGATGGAACCAACGGCTCCCACCTCCGCGTCGCCCTCCCGTTCGTCGGGTTTGTGGCGGTTGTTTGCCCCGGCGCCGGCGATTCCCGTTGCGCTGAAGGACCCGGTGGAGATCGACGCCGCCTACCGCCGTTGGCGCCAACGCGTGTTGCTGACCACGATCGTCGGTTACGCGCTGTTCTACTTTGTGCGCAAGAACCTCAGCGTCGCCATGCCGGTCATGGGCAAAGACCTTGGCATCACCAAAGCCGATCTCGGCTTGTTCCTGACGTTGCACGGCCTGCTCTACGGCGTCGCGCGCTTCGTCAACGGGTTCCTGGCCGACCGCGCCAACGCGCGCACGTTCATGGCCGTGGGCCTGGCGGCCTCCGCGCTCATGAACGTCTTCTTCGGCTTGGGCTCGGCGGTCGTGACGCTCGGCCTCGTGTGGATGCTGAACGGCTGGGTCCAAGGCATGGGCTTCCCGCCCGTCTCCCACCTAATGACGCATTGGTTTCCGCCGAAGCAACTCGCCACCAAGCAATCCATCTGGAACACGTCGCACTCCATCGGTGCGGGGCTGGTGGTCGTGCTGTGCGGATACCTCGTCACGATTCATTGGCGGCTCTGCTTCTTCGTGCCGGCTGCCATCGCCCTCGCTGGCGCCGTCCTGCTCTGGCGCCTGCTGCCCGACACCCCCCCCTCCGTCGGATTGCCGGAGGTCGAAGGCACCGAACACGCCGCGGGCCCCGCCGAGAACGGCGAGGACTTCAAGGCGTTCTTGCGGGACAATGTCTTCCGCAACCCGTACATCTGGCTGATGGCCCTCGCCAACTTCTTCGTGTACGTGGTCCGCTACGCCGTGCTGGACTGGGGCCCCACGCTGTTGAGCGAAGCCAAAGGGGTGAAGCTCCTGCACGCCAGTTGGATGGTCGCGGCCTTCGAAGTCTCCGGCGTCATTGGCATGCTGCTGGGCGGCTGGCTGACCGATCGCGTCTTCGGCGGTCGCGGCGCCCGTGCCTGCCTCGTCTACATGGCGATGGCCACAGTCTCCGTGTTCGTCTTCTGGAAACTCCCGGCACAATCCAAGGCCCTCAGCGCGGTGGTGCTCTGCGCCGCCGGCTTCTTCATCTACGGCCCGCAGGCGCTGATCGGCATCATCGTCGCCAACCTGGCCACGAAGCGCGCGGCGGCCACCGCGGCCGGGTTCACCGGAATCTTCGGTTACGCCAGCACCATCCTCTCCGGCTGGGGCCTGGGGCTGCTGGTGCAAGAGAGCGGATGGGACGCCGGCTTCCTGGCGCTCGTGGGGTTGAGCGCCATTGGCACGCTGATCTTCGCCGCCGCCTGGAAGGCCAAACCCCACGGCTACGCCACCCCCGAGCCTCTCCAGAACGAACGACAGTCACCAGGCACCGCCTAGCCCGGAAATCTCACGATGGATCCGCGCCTGAGATTTCCGGGCTAGAGTCCTTGAAGCTCAAAACACGTTGTTGGCAGGTCAAGTTTGGGGCTGCGCGCGTTACATCGTTCAAGGACTCTATAGGCGAGGCGGCGGAAGGAGAGGAACGAAAGATCGGTCCGGTGTCCAAGTCAGGTTGAACCGGATTGGTCTGAGGCGCCGCCTCGCTGGGTGGAAGCTGAGGTGCTCGCGGACGGGCGCTTCTCTTCCAAGTACATCTCCCCCGGGCCCAGGTGGTCGTACCAACTGAACTTCAAGATGACGGAGGTGACGACCAGGACGGCGAGGGAGAACCACATGCGGGGCCATTGCTGGATGACGAGGTAGATGGGGAGGGCGACCATGCTGGTTTGCCAGACCAAACCCACGGCCAGGTTGAAGGTGTCCCGGCGCAGGTCGAGGTTCGGCTCGAGACCGGGGCTTTGCGCCTGGCAGGCTTCGTGGATCGGCTTCCACCAGCCCCAGGGGCGAACGGTCCGATAGAAGCGCATCAGGACCTCGGTCGGTTCGGGACGCGTCAGGAGGCAGACCACGACCGACGCCAGGCTGCTGAGGGCGATGACGGAGAGGAAGAGCCAGATGTCGTGGACGCGGCTCTGGGAGAACTGCTGGAGGACGCCGTGGAATCGAGGGGAGGCGTCGGTGCCGACCACGGAGGCGAGGACGCCGGCGAGTCGGGGCAGGGCGGGGACGATGAGGGCGGCGGCGGTGCCGGCGATCATGCCGGCGAAGAAGCCGTGGCCGTTGAAACGCCACCAATGCCATTTGAGGACGTTCGGGGCGACGAAAGCCGGGACGAGGGCGGCGACGATCCACTTGGTGACGGAGTGCACATTCTGGGTGGCGAAACCGAAGGCGATTCCGGCCAGGATGACCGCCACGGAGGTGAAGTACCCCATGCGGACCAGGCGACGGGGCGGGGCTTGCGGATGAACGTAGCGTTTGTAGATATCGTTGACGACGTAGGCGGCGCCGGAGTTGACCGTCGAGACGAAGGTGCTCATGAACGCGGCGAGCAGCGCCGCCAGGATCAGGCCGCGGCAGCCGATCGGCAGATGGTTCTGCACCACCGCGGGCAGGATCACTTCGAAATCCACCTTGGCCCCCATTGCCGTCAGGTCCTGGCTGAAGGCGACGATGCCAATGACGGCGATGCCGGCGATCATGAGGAAGCGCGGCCCGAGGGAGGTCAGGGCCATCATGAAGTTCTCGAGGGCGGCCTCGCGGGGGCTGCGGGTGGAAAGGACGTGTTGGATGGCGTAGTTCGGGGTGGGGCCGGCCATGCTGACGAGGACGCCCTTGAGGAAGAGCATTCCCACGAAGAACCCGAAGATCGCGTAGCCGTCGCCGCCGGCGCCGTAGAGTTTCTCGTTGAGCTGCGGGATGAGGTTGGACCAGTCGAGGTCTAGGCGCCAGCCGAAGAACAGGTTGTCCCAGCCGGCGGGGACGTGGGCCAGGATCTGGTCGGAGCTGGTCAGGCTGAGGGCGACGACGGCGATGATGACGGCGCTGACGATGATCAGGGCATATTGGATGAGGTCGTTCATCACGACGCTGTACATGCCGCCGAAGACGCAGTAGACGCCGGTGACCAGGAGAATGACGGTGGCGTAGAGATGCTCGAGGCCGGCGGTTCCGGGCAGCCAGTTGGCCAGGAACCCCGGCGCCTCCTTCCACGGCAGAAAAGGACGCGTGAACTTGCCGATGCCGCGAAAGGCGTAGCTGAGGAACCCGACGACGCTGACGAGGGCGTAGAGGACCACGCTGAGGTAGGCGAGTTCGGCCCCGAGGCCGGAGCCGAAGCGGGTGCGCATCCACTCGGCGCCGGTCAACACATTCGAACGGCGGACCCAGGTGCCGAGGTACATCATGCGGAACACGACGTTGAACAGCGGCCAGACCCACAGCAGCCACGTGGCCTTGACGCCGTAGACGAAGAGCATCGTCACGAACCACATGGTGCCCGTGATATCGATGCCGCTGGAGCCGTGGGCGACGCCGATCACCCACCAGGGAAGGCTCTTGCCCGCGAGGAAGTAGGATTCAGAATCGCGGGACGCCTTGCGGGCGACCCACCAGCCAACGCCCACCATCAGAAGGAGGTAGGCAACGATGATGGCGAGATCGACGGCGTGCATGGGCTTGGGTTATCGCCTGGATTCGCACCGTCGGCAAGTCGGCGAGTCGGCAAGTCGGCGAGTCGGCAAGTCGGAGGGTCGGCAAGTCGGAGGGTCGGCAAGTCGGAGGGTCGGCAAGTCGGAGGGTCGGCA
>CAYSPU010000052.1:0-21287 GCA_964432995.1 uncultured Verrucomicrobiota bacterium | reverse complement strand
AGTCGGCGAGTCGGCAAGTCGGCGAGTCGGTAAGTCGGCGAGTCGGTAAGTCGGCCACCGTGCCGATGTGCCGTCGTGCCGATGCGCCGCCGTGCCGATGTGCCGTCGTGCCGTCGTGCCGATGTGCCGATGTGCCGCCGTGCCGATGCGCCGTCGTGCCGCCGTGCCGATGTGCCGTCGTGCCGTCGTGCCGTCGTGCCGATGCGCCGCCGTGCCGATGCGCCGTCGTGCCGATGCGCCGCCGTGCCGCCGTGCCGATGTGCCGCCGTGCCGATGTGCCGCCGTGCCGATGCGCCGTCGTGCCGATGTGCCGTCGTGCCGATGTGCCGTCGTGCCGATGTGCCGATGTGCCGTCGTGCCGTCGTGCCGATGTGCCGATGTGCCGATGTGCCGCTCACGTCAGTCCGGTTGCCTGGCCGCTGGGCAGCACCTGGATCCGCGCCGCCGCGGGCACTTTGGGCAGGCCCGGCATGGTGACGATGTTCCCGGAAATGGCGACGACGAATCCCGCCCCGGCGGCGACCCTCAACTCGTTGATCGTAACGCGAAACCCGCGGGGGCGGCCCCGGCGATTGGGATCGTCGGAGAGGGACATCGCGGTCTTGGCGATGCAGACGGGCAGACTGTCGAATCCGTGTCGCGCCAGGAGCTCGAGATCTTTCTTCGCTACCCGGTCGAAATCCACGCCGTCGGCGCCGTAGAGGCGGCGGGCGACGGTCTCGATCTTCCGTTCGATCGGGGCGTCGAGCGGGTAGAGGAAGCGGAGCTGGCCGCGGCGCTTGGCGGCGACGCGCAGGACGGCTTCCGCCAGAGGAATGGCGCCTTGTCCGCCTTGGGCGTAGTGATCCGCAATGACCGCTTCCACGCCTTGTCGTCCGCAAAAGCGGATGATCCGACGCAAGTCCGCGGGGTCGTCGTCGGCGAAATGGTTCAGCGCGACGACTGGTTCCAGGCCGAAGCAGCGGATGTTCTCGATATGCTTCTCCAGGTTGGCGAGGCCGCCGTTGGGACGGAAACCGCCGTGATAGGCGATGGCTTTGGCGGTGGCGACAATGACGGCGGCGGCGGGTTGCAGGCCGGCGATCCGGCATTTGATGTGGAAGAACTTCTCGGCGCCCAGGTCGGTGGCGAAGCCGGCTTCGGTGACGACGTAGTCGGCGAGCTTGAGGGCGAGTCGGGTGGCGACGGCGGTATTCGTGCCCTGGGCGATATTGGCGAAGGGTCCGGCGTGAACGAAGGCGGGCGTGCCTTCGAGGGACTGGACCAAGTTGGGGTGAATGGCGTCGCGCAGGAGCACTTGCATGGCACCGACCGCTTGGATGGCCTCGGCGCGGATGGGTTCGCCGCGATAGGTGAACCCAACAACCATGCGTGCCAGGCGGCGACCGAGATCGCCAAAGTCCCGCGCCAGGCAGAGGATGGCCATCACTTCCGAGGCGGGGGTAATGTTGAAGCCGTCGCGACGCGGCACGCCGTGCTTCGGTCCGCCGAGGCCGATGACGATGTCGCGCAGCGAGCGCTCGTTCAGGTCGATCACGCGGCGGAGGACGATGCGTCTCGGGTCGAGCCCGAGTTCGTTGCCGTGCTGGAGGTGGTTGTCGGTCATGGCGCAGAGGAGGTTGTTGGCCTTCTCCACGGCATACATGTCGCCGACGAAATGCAGGTTGATGTCTTCGGCGGGGACGACCTGGGCGCGACCGGAGCCGGTGCCGCCGCCTTTGATGCCGAAGTAGGGGCCGAGCGACGGCTCGCGAACACAGAACATCGAACGATGGCCGAGTCGACAGAGGGCGTCGGCCAAGCCGATGGTGGTGGTGGTTTTCCCTTCGCCCTGGGGGGTGGGTGTCATCGCGCTCACCAGGATCAGCCGGCCGTCGGGTTGACGGGCACGGGACTCCAGTTCGTCGATGGGGATCTTCGCGATGTAATGGCCGTGGGGGAGGATCTGGTCGACGTCCAGTCCCAGATCCTGAGCGACATCGCGGATGCGGCGGGGGGGCAAGGCGTTTTCGGGCGCGGTGGCCTTCGACATATTGTGGGGGACGATGAGGGAACGGGGCGGTATTCGGCAATGGCGAAGATGAGGCGGGGCGGAACGTCGGAACGGCGGAACGACGGCGGGCACTCCGACTCGCCGACTCGCCGCCGTGCCGGCGTGCCGACTTTGCGGTGTTCAGCAACCCGGCGATGTGGTAAAGAATCGAGTTATGACCCGGGCCGATTCCAGCGCGGGCGATGCCTTTGCCCGGAACGCGACCTTTGCCACCACGCATTGGAGCACCGTGCTCGCCGCGGGGGACACCGCAGCTCCTGGCTCGAGTGAGGCGCTCGGGAAGCTGTGTCGCTCGTATTGGTTTCCCCTCTATGCGTTCGTCCGTCGGCAGGGCCGATCCACCGAAGATGCCGAGGACCTGATTCAAGGCTTCCTGCTCTACTTGCTCGAACGCCATGTCATCGACAAAGCCAAGCCGGAATTGGGCCGCTTCCGTTCGTTCCTCCTGGGGTGCCTCAAGAACTACCTCGCCCAACAACGGGACCTGGCCCAGGCCGCGAAACGCGGCGGCGATCAGCGGCCGGTTTCGCTCGATGCCGCGGAGGCCGAGCGCCGGCTGCGGACGGAGCCGGCTCTCGAGGTTACGCCGGAGGCGCTCTTCGATCAGAAATGGGGAGTGACAGTCCTGGGCCAGTCCTTGAAGTCGGTTGAAGCGGAGTACTCCCAGTCCGGTCAGGCGCGGGTATTCGAGCGACTGCATCCCTTCCTGCAGGGTGACTGTGAGCGGTTGGCGTACCGCGAGGCAGCGGAAGATCTGGGCCTGACTGAACCCGCCGTGCGCATGGCGGTCACGCGGCTGCGCCGACGCTACCGCGACGCCCTCCGACGAGCGGTTGCAGAAACCGTGTCGGATCCGAAGGACATCGATGACGAGCTCCGTTACCTAATCCGGATCCAGGGGCAATGAAGCGAACGTTCAACATCCAACGTTCAACGTCCAACGTTCAAGGGAGCGATTGGTTGAATGTTGAGCGTTGGACGTTGAGCGTTGGACGTTTGTGCTCCCTCGTCGCAAAGCCTGCGAAACCGTCGGCGGTCAAGCGCAAGGTAGGGCGACCTCTCCGAGGGCGCCGGCTGGATCCAATCCGCGGACCGGTTTCGGTGCGGCGCGCCCGGAGGTCGCGCCCTACCTGCTACTCAGTCATCTCTGCTGAGCACGGTTTCAGGATCGTGGAGGTCACATGACGGATGCTGAGCGACATTGTCCCGTCTGCGGCCGGCGGATCTCCGGCGACACGCCCCTGGGCCTGTGCACCGCCTGCATGCTCGCCGCCGGACTGGCCAAGGACAAAGACGAATCCGATTCCCTCGAAGCCGCCCCCGTGGCGCACCTCGAAGGCGATCAAAGACCAGCACCCGGCGGCTCGAATCTCAGCGTCCGCTGCCCGCACTGCGGTCACCTGATCCAATTGGCCTCCGGCGCGCCTCTCTCGAGTGTCCACTGCGATTCCTGCGGGACGAACTTCAGCGTGGTCGACGAAGCGGCCGCATCCCAAGCGGCGGCCGATCTCGGCCAGATCGGCCAGTTCCAGATCCTCGAAAAGCTCGGCACGGGCGCCTTCGGCACTGTCTGGAAGGCCCGCGACACCCGCCTCGACCGCTTGGTCTCCATCAAGATCCCGCGCCATCGCCGACTCGACCCCGCCGAAGCGGAGAAATTCCTGCGCGAAGCCCGCGCGGCCGCGCAACTGCGCCATCCGAACATTGTCAGTGTGCACGAGGTCGGTCGCGAAGCCGACCTGATCTACATCGTGTGCGATTTTGTGGAAGGCGTCTCGCTGGCCGACTGGCTGACCGGCCATCGGCTGAGTCCCCGCGAAGCCGCCCGGTTGGCGGCGAAGTTGGCCCGCGCCCTCCAGCACGCCCACGACGCCGGCGTCATCCATCGCGATGTCAAACCGCAGAACATCCTCATCGATGCCGCGGGCGAGCCCCACCTGACCGACTTCGGCTTGGCCCGGCGCGAAGCGGGCGAGGTGACGCTGACCCTGGACGGTCAACTCCTGGGCACGCCCGCCTACATGAGCCCGGAGCAGGCACGGGGCGAGGCCCACGCCGCCGACCGGCGGACGGACATCTATTCGCTGGGTGTGGTGTTGTTCCAGTTGCTGACCGGTGAACTGCCGTTTCGCGGCAACGCCCGCATGATGGTGCAGCAGGTCATCCAGGACGATCCGCCGAGTCCCCGGAAACTGAACGCGCACATCCCGCGCGACCTCGAGACCATCACGCTGAAATGCCTGGAGAAAGACCCGGCCCGTCGCTACGCCACCGCCGGCGATCTCGCCGATGAACTGGATCGGTTCGTGAATGGTGAACCGATTCGTGCCCGATCCGTTGGCCCCGCCGGCAAGTCCTGGCGATGGTGCCGACGGAAACCCGTGGTCGCCGGGTTGACAGCGTGCGTCCTGGCCCTATTGCTATCCGTGACCGGGGTGTCGGTCGCAGCCGCTTGGCGGATCGCCAATGCACGCAAAGCTGAACAGCGGGAGGCCTACTACTCGAACATCGCGGCGGCCAACGCAATGATCGAGCAAGGGAGCATCGACCGCGCCTTGGAGACCTTGTGGAAATGCCCGGAAGAATACCGGCACTGGGAATGGGGCCACTTGCTCTATCTCTGTCATCAGGACGCCGCGAGTTTCCAGGCCCACGAGACGAACGTGGTGGCGGTACTATTCAGCCCGGACAGCCGGTGGGTGGTGTCGCAAGATGCAGCAGGCTTGACCAAGGTGTGGGATTGGGAAGCGGAGCAGGAGGTTTTCCGTTTCGGGAGTTCGTCAAACCTTGCCGGCTGGATTGCCTTTGATCCGAGCGGTCGTCAACTGGCAGCGGTGATGGGAACCAATGGGGTGTGGGTGTGGGCGACGACGAATTGGCAGCGACAGCTGATTCTCCGGCCTGGAGGAGGCGAAGTCTCGACCCTGGCCTACGGCCCAAACGGCGAGCAACTCGTCAGTGGCGGAGCTGACGGGAAGGTCACCGTCTGGGACAGTGCCAGCGGGGAGCAGATCGTGCAGGTGGAGATCGCCAATCAGCCACTCCGGCGTGTGTCCCTGAGCCCCGACGGGCAGCGTCTCGTCGCGGTGGCCGAACACGCCGCGTGGGTCTGGGAAGCGAGCTCGGGCAAGCGGATCCGATCATTTCCAGAGCCGCTCGCATCCCCTCCGACAAACCAGATCTTCGCGCTCTTCGCCGACGACACGGGAGAGCACTTCGCGACGGTCGACACCCAAGGGCGATGCGTGTTGTGGAGCACAAACGGACTGCCACGACCTCTGATCACCATCCAGGGGACTCAACCGGCGTCGGTCCGCAGGGCGTTCTTCAGTCCTGACAGTCACCTCGTCATGAACGCCGGCGAGGACAATACGGCTCGGTTATGGGAGGTAGCGACCGGAACTGAGCGACTCGCCATCAACGACCGTGTCCTCCAAACCGCTTTTGACGCCGATGGCAGCACGATGGTCACCCTTGGGGCGGAGAGCTGGGTATCGGTCTGGGATCTGGTGAAGCGCCGAAGACTCAAAGTGCTGCGCGGGCACAACCGGATGGTGAAGTCGATCGCGGTGAGCCGGGACGGCAGGCTGGTCGCCACTGGCGATGAAGCAGGGGCGGTCAAGATCTGGAGCGCTTCGCCCGGGCGCGACTTGGGAGAAGAGGACCTCTGGCAGAACGCGGCAGCCTATAGCCCGGACGGTCAACGGATCGTCTCAGGTGCGTATTGCCGCGGCTGGATTGTCCGGTCGAGCCGGAGCGGGCGGACGCTTCTGCGGGTCCACTCCGCTAACGAGATGATCCTGGGGATCGCCGTTAGTCCGGATGGCCAGCGGATCGTGACCGGCGGATCCCACAAGACCGCAAAGGTCTGGGACGTTGATTCTGGACAACTGCTGCTGACTCTCCGCGGTCATCGTCGCCAGGTTTACTGCGTGGCTTGGAGCCACGATGGTCGGCTGATTGCCACTGGCAGTCTCGACGGTAGTGCCAAGATCTGGGATGCCCGGGGTGGCGACGAACTGCAGACGCTGTATATGGACCACCAGCAGCCTCTCGAGCTAACGGGGTACTCTCGTGGAGTGGTGGACGTGGGATTCGATGGAGCTTCCTGTCGACTCGTCACGGGGAGCAGCGACGGCAAAGCCAGAGTGTGGGACATCGAGAAGGGGGTCCTGTTGCGGGAACTCCAGGCCGGTAAAGCGGGTTCCTGGGTCTACGTGAGATTCCACCCTGACGACAAACGCGCGGCGACCTATGCCGATGGCCAACGGATCAGGCTGTGGGAGATATCGTCCGGACGGTTGGTTGATGAAGGCACGACGCGAGGGATCGGCGCTTGGGGAATTGACATCAGTGCAGACGGTCGCCGGTTGATCGCTGCGACCTCCATGGGCCTTGCCCTTGGCGTTGACTCCGGAGCGATCGAAATCTGGGATATCGGGCGACCGCCTCGCCAGACCTTGGCCTTGAGCGGGCGCGAGCTCTTTTACGGAGCAAGCTTCAGCTCTGACCTCAAGAGCCCGCGGATCGCTGCGCCTTCCGTGGATCAAGGACTGCATCAATGGGAGGCATTCCCCTGGAATACAGCCGAATACGGCGAAACGTGGAGTCGGAAGCCAGAGGCGAGGGATGAGATAAACAGAACCGACCTTGTGGAACGAGTGAGACGCTACGCAAGGAGCTACTGGCGCAAAAGGCTAAGCGCCGAGCGGGAGCTCGCGGGGAACGATGGACCACCACCCAAGGTCATTGAACTCCCCGTGGACCGAGCCTCGTTTCCGAAGCGTGACCCTGGTGCTACCGTGAAGCAGATCGATCTTGCTGATTACTACACCGGTGAACTCAATGAGCCGTTCTTTTTGAACTTCAACACAGCCCGGCACGACAGTGATTTGTCGGGGCTGCCGGTAGGCTTGGTGGAACTGGGGGGAGTGCGTTTCGACATCCGAGGGGTGGTTCAGCTAAGACTGACTACCTCGTCGGCAGGCTCGTGGCAGGTGGCCTGGGATAGCCTGCCCGTTCGGGTTGAGGGGATTCGTGTGGACCAGCAAGTGCGGCGGTTTCATCTGCTAGTTGGGACAGTCCAACCGGAGAAAGAGGGGGTCGCAGTGGCCACCCTCGTTCTGCACGGGACCGACGGCAGCAAAGCAGGACTTGATCTGGTCTATGGGCGGGACGTCCGCGAGTGGTCGTGGGACCCGGCAAAGCCGGACCGCGAAGCGTCGGACCGCGGCAGAGTGGTCTGGACGGGGAGCAACCCCGTTGCCCTTCAAGCGAACCGCTCTCTGAGATTGTATCTCACAAGCCTGGAGAATCCTGCCCCAGGCGCCAGCATCGCCAGCGTTGACTTCGTTTCCGCGATGAGTGGCTCGGCGCCCTTTCTGGTTGCGCTCACGGTGGAGTGATCGCATGGACCGCCTTGGGAACGCGACCACGCACAAACGAGACACCGCCCGGCGAGGGCGGTGGGATTTCCTCGCGCCCTTTCAGGGCGCAGCCGATGCGGTTGGGGTTCACATACTCCCGGGGCGCTGCCCCGGGCTACTTCCCGGGCACGCCTTCAGCGTGCCGATTTGCCACCCCCACCGGGTGGGATGCCAGCATAGGGTTGGTGAATCCGCCACCCCAACGGGGTGGCAGGGTGCCAGCCCAGGGCACCGCCCTGGGAGCACCGATGCAACAAACAAGACGCCGCCCGGCGAGGGCGGCCGGAATCCCTCAATCCCACACATACCGCTCGTCGTATTCGATTTCATATCGACGAAGGAACTCGCGCAACTCCTCCTGAAACGTCTTCACCCGGTGATGTTCCTCCTGATCGCCGATGTACCGTCGAGCATCTTCAACAGCGGATTGGCTCACGGAGAACGCGCCGTAGCCGTTCTGCCATTGGAATCCTCTCACCAATCCCGGCCGAGTCTTGATCCAAATCGATGAACCCCGTTTGACTTCCATCACGACCTTGGCGAGGGCTTGGGTCTTATGCAGGTTCAACAGCACGTGCACATGGTCCCAGACCGAGTTGACCGCGAGGGCCGGCGAGTCGAGATCCCGCAGGATCCCGCCCAGGTAAGCATGCAGGCCCAGACGAAGATCCGGTGTGAGCCACGGCTCCCGGTGTTTGGTGCTGAAGATGAGATGAATGAGGTTCTTGGCAAGCGATTGTCCCATGGGATACCCCTCTTCCTCCGCCCTTTCGGGGCGGGACACGGTTTCTGCCTCCTTGTTCTCTCCCGGGGAGCCGCCCCGGCCCCAGGGCGCTGCCCTGGGCTGATTCCCCGGCGCACCTTCGGCGCGCCTGCTCTGCGCGGGACGGAACTCCAGCGCGAGGGCCTTGTGCTCCGTTTCCATAGGGTTGGCAAGCCTCATATGCCAGCCTCCCAGGCACGCCTTCAGCCTGGTGGGTGCCACCCCGGCGGGGTGGCGGGGTACCAGCCCAGGGCGAGGACCGCTCTGCGGGCCGACGCCCTGGGAACGCGAGCGCCCACCGACAAATCAATTGCCGCCCAGTAGGGGCGGCCGGAACCTCGTTCCTTGTCAGGGCGCATGACACGTCTCATGAGGGTTGCGCTCAGGGTTATGGCGGGACACGACCTGCATTTGAGAACCTCGGTTGCACTTTACGGCCGATGCCGAAGTACGGAATGACGGGGGCGTACAGGCTGGCAGCCGGCGCCTCCGCTACCGGTCGAGGATTGCGGATTCTCGATCGGGGCAGGAATGAAGACCAACCAACAGAGCGGAAGCCTAAAGATCCTACGGACCATTCCGACATGCGTCCACGGCGGTTCTGGCCAAGCTCAGCAGCAGTGTCATGATCCCATGAAATCCATGCCACGACTCCTCGTTTGCGCTTTCCTGGTGCTATCTGCACCGTGCTCTGCCCAGGCGTTGTTCACGCGGATCGCTGATGGGCCCATTACCACGGACGCCCTGCGTTCCTGGGGCTGTGCCCTGGTTGATTATGACAACGATGGTCTCACTGACATCTTCGTTGCCACGGCTTTTGGAGGGACCAACTGTCTCTACCACAACGATGGCAACTTCCAGTTCGACAAGGTTGCCGCGGAGCCGGCGGTGACTACGTTCGGTGACTTCTGCACGGGCGTGTTTGGTGACTATGACAACGACGGTGACCTCGACCTGTTCGCTTCCGGCTTTGATCCCTACAAGAGCTGCGTTTTTCGCAACGACCTTGGAGCAGGAGATTCCATAGTCTTCACCAGAGTCACCAGCGGGCCGTGGGTGAATACCGTCGCTCAGAGTGTCGGGGCGGCCTGGGCGGACTACGACAACGATGGGTTCCTCGACCTGTTCGTGGCCAATGCCAGTGACCAGAACGACTCGCTCTATCAGAATGACAGATCCGGGGGAATGATCGTCGTCACGAATGGTCCGGTGGCGGGAAGCGGTGGCAAGTCTCAAGGTTGCGCCTGGGGTGATTTCGACGGGGATGGCCGTCTGGATCTCTATGTGGCGAACAGCCAGGGGCAAACGTGCTTCCTCTTCCACAACATCGGCCAAGGTTCATTCAGTCGTGTGCCCGACGGACTTCCGGTGACCGAGGCTGGGATCTGGCTCAGTCCTGTGTGGGCCGATTATGACAATGACGGACACCTGGATCTGTTCGTGGCGAATGGTTCCCATCAAGATGACGCGCTCTACCACAACAACGGCGACGCGACCTTCACGGCGGCGGTCGACGATCCAGTGGTATCCTCGGGGGGAACCTCCGAAGGCGGTTGCTGGGGGGATTTCGATAATGACGGGTACCTGGATTTGTTCGTTGCCAACAACTGGGGCGAAGCGGACTTCCTGTTCCACAACGAGCGGGACGGGAGTTTCACGAGAGTCTACGACGGAGAGATTGTGAACGACACGGCAAATGGCGTCGGCTGTGCCTGGGCAGACATGGACAACGACGGCTTCCTCGACCTGTTTGTGTCCAACGGTCCGGAGGACCCGGCGCAACCTGGGGAGGTCAATTTCTGCTACCGCAACGACGCCAGGGCCAACGGCAATACGAACGCGTGGTTGTTGGTCCGTCTCATTGGTACGGCCTCGAATCGGCCGGCGATCGACGCCAAGGTTCGGGCCAGGGCGACACTCTGGGGCCAGGAAGTCTGGCAGATGCGCGAGATTTCGGGCGGCAGTGGAATGTGCAGTCAGAACGACCTCCGCGCCCATTTCGGCCTGGGCGACGCCACGAACGTGACGACGCTGCGGATCGAGTGGCCTTCGGGCGTCGTGCAGGAGTTCACGAATGTGGCCACCAACCAGATCCTGACGATCACGGAGCCGGCGCAGTTGGTTCCGCTCGGGCCAAGCGAGTTCCGGATCCGCTGCTGGAAGGGAATGCAGTTCGAGGTCGAGAAGTCGCCCGACCTGCAGACCTGGGCTTCGCTGGGCGTGGTGACGAACGAGAGCGGCACGCTGAGTTTCCAGGACACGCAGGGCGAGCCGCAGGCGGCCTGCTGCTACTATCGGGTCGTCTCGCGGTAGCGGACGTCCGAGATGTCGGAGCCGAGGTGAAGAGCTATTACTTCCGGGCGTAGCTGCGAACTGGTGTTTGCAGCCATCTTGGCCGTCGGAGAAAGGGGGGCCACCTATTCAGGAGACAAATGGATGCCAGACCCAGGACTGTCCCGACAGGCAGGCTAAGCCTTGCGCTCTTCAGGCCGGAGATGCTCCCAGTCGAGGCCGTATCGGGCAAAGCTCGCGAAATCCTCATCCCGGGTGACCCATTGACATCCGTGTTCGATGGCAAGTGCTGCGTGTTGCGCATCGGCCACGTGTTTGCCTGTCGCACTGGTTCTCCGGCAGAGCGTTGTCGTGATCTCCCAATGCCGGTCACCTGGAAGCAGCCAGCGGCAACCGGGAGCCTCGCGCAAGCGGTCAACGGTTTCGAGGGCCACGGACAGGGGCGTGGGATCGTCGTGAAAGCGCCGGTGGGTGACGATCCGGACAAAGGCCACGCCGACCAAGGCCGAAAGTCCAAAAGGCGCCGCCGAGTTCACCAGGTTCTCGAGCCAGTCGCGATAGAACTCGTGAACGGACTCGTCCTTGCGGTGGGCGTACACGAGGATATTGACGTCTGGCATCTTCATCTTCCCTCGTCCCTTAAGTCAGCGATCTCGCCAGGGGAAGAGTCCCGCTTCACGCCGGCGCCACAGGTTGGCATCGAAAACGGTGAGGGTTGAGCTGGGTGGCTGCGCTTTCTCAGGGTTTCGCGCAAGGCCATGGTGGTGAGCTCACTCAAGCTCAAGCCGGCCTCTAGCGCCTGACGCTTGGCCTCCATAACGACGTGATCATCAATGACCAAAGTAGTCCGCATACATATGATCATACGTATGCCCAGTTCGGCGTCAAGTTTGCTCTCCCGGGGTTCCCGAGCCCATTACTGGTTTGGGCACGTGCGCTCTGCGTCGAGTGGCCTTCGGGCATTGTGCAGGAGTTCACGAATGTGACCGCCAACCAGATCCTGACGATCACGGAACCGGCGCGGTTGGTGCCGCTCGGACCGGACGAGTTCCAGATTCGATGCTGGAAAGGAATGCAGTTCGAGGTTCAGGAGTCCGCCGACCTGCAGACCTGGGCTTCCCTGGGCACGGTCACGAACGAGACGGGCACGTTGGTCTTCAAGGACAGCCAGGGCGAGCCGCAGACAGCGTGTTTCTATCGGGTGGTGTCTCGGTAGTTGCTCCCGTTGAACGTTGCACGTTGAGCGTTATCAGCCCCTCGCTTGAAGCTCAGCGAACGTTCAACGCTCAACGTCCAACGTTCAGAGAGAGCTGCAAACAGCGGGTTGTTTCTACCGCGTCGTGTCGCGGTAACAGGCCGGTTGAGGTGTCGGAACCCGGGAGATGGGCTACTCTTCCCTGTTGCTGCTGCGAACTGGCGTTCGAAGTGATCTTCACAGTCGGAGGCTGGAGTCGCTTGCTCGGGAGCTGCGATGAAGATCGAGCGCGAGGCTTAGCGGGGGGAAAGGCGCCGCTCGATCAAAGGGCGAGAACTTGCAGATGACCTTGTTTCCCGTACTGGATGATGCGCGAATCCGCGGTGGCGAGCGGCACGTTGAGAATCTGCGCCGTGGCCACGATGATCCGGTCCGCGGGGTCGCCGTGAAGGCTCCCCGGCAGACGCGTGGCCCGCAACGCCGCCTCGGCATCCAGCGGCAGGAGCCGAAGCCCCAGAAGGGCTGAATTGACCCAGGTGCGGACGTCTGGCTGAAGCACCAAGCGGCCTTTGGCTTCGAGCATCCCGACTTCCCAGACGGAGATGTGATGCCACACCGAGGACGGTTCCGGCGGGCAGGTTGGCGATGGGGCTGGCCTGTGGCTCGCCCTTGACCAGCCACACCCACGCGTGAGTGTCGAGCAGATGGCTGACCGGTTCAGGCATCCGCTTCCCAACGTTCCTCGAGGCCGCTCACAATATCGCCTTGGACGCGGGTCTCCTGCGCCAGCTTGCCGAACATTGCCGAGGGTGGCAGGGCCGGAGCCGGCACCAGCTTCACCAAAGCTTGGCCGTTCTGTGCCACCCATACCTCTTCACCCGTCCGGCTCACCAGGCTGATCAGCTCCAGGCAGGACGACTTGAACTGTTCCAACGCGACCGTCATGAGAGAAAGATACTTGAGTGGACCGGCCTTTCAAAGTCGAAATCTCCATGAGCTGGACCTTCTCCGCATCGAATGGCCCACCAGAGTGGTCCAGGAACTCACAAACGTGGCCGCGAACCAGATCCTGACGATCACGGAGCCGGCGCAGTTGGCGCCGCTCGGGCCGCGCGAGTTCCAGATCCGGTGCTGGAAGGGAATGCGGTTCGAAGTCGAGCAGTCGCCCGACCTGCAGACGTGGGCTTCCCTGGGGGTGGTGACGAACGAGACCGGCACGTTGACTTTCCAGGACACCCAGGGCGGGCCGCAGGCGGCCTGTTGTTTCTACCGGGTGATCGCCACGCTCTGCGGCGCCCGCGAGTCGGGCTCAGGCAAGGCCGCGGCCTGGAATCTCAACAACCTCAGGCGAAGTTGATGTTGCCGCTCAGCCCCGACTCCCCGGCGCGACGCAGGAGGCTTAGCAGGTGAGCACACTCGGCCTGGCGGGTTCGGCGACGGATCAGGACAATCAGCCCAGCAAAAGCGTGTTCCTCACGCAGCGCTTGCTGGGCCAGGGCGAGAAAGTGAGCCCGGTTGCAGCTCACAATGATTCGGACGTGCTGTTGCGCGTACTGGAAGACGTCGCGATCCGAAGTAGTGACGGGAAGACTCTCGCCGATCAAGAAGACATCGTGCCCCCAATGCCACAGCACTCGCGCGACCTCCGCGGGCACGTCGTGATCGAGCAGGAACCGCACACGTCAAGGCCCCGGCTCGGCCAACTGTTCCGCGACGAGTGCGTCGATTTCCGTCCGATGATCCTCGTAGTAGGCCAGGCACTCGTAAACCTGGGCCCGCGTGAGATCAGGGAAACTGCGGAGGACATCCTCGACACTGGCGCCGTTGACGATCAACCCGACGACATCGTGCACGCCAACGCGCGTGCCTTCGACAATCGTGCGGCCCTGGCATACGCCGGGCACGTTAACGAGGTAACGGTAGGACGTCGCAACCATGGCGGGAGGTTACGCCGGGAGCCGCTCGCCTGCAAGCCGTCGATTGGAGGGTCCAGGGAGATCCTGACAATCACGGAGCCGGCGCAGTTGGTGCCGCTTGGGCCGCGCGAGTTCCGGATTCGGTGCTGTGAAGGGATGCAGTTCGAGGTTCAGAGGTCCGCCGACCTGCAGCCGTGGAATTCGCTGGGCGCGGTGACCAACGAGACCGGCACCTTGACCTTTCAGGACACCCAGGGCGAGGCGCAGACTGCGGCGTGTTTCTATCGGGTGGTGCCGTGGTGAGCTCGGCGGTCAGGGTGCCGACAGACTGTCATCGGGTCGCTTGTTGAGCGGCGTGGCGTACGAGACCCCTCTCATCCTTGTCCAGCGGTGGCCAGACGCGCAGCCCGGCTGCCCCTGCCAGCGGGCGCTGGTGGGAATTCCGGTCGAAGGAAAGAAACCAAGCGGCTCCCATTGCCACGGCGGCGGCCACCAGCACGAGGTCGTGCCCCCCCGGGCGCAGGGCGCGCGAAAAGCGCCGCGCGAGGCTCTCGGCTTGCTGGAAGGCGTCGGGCCAGTCCAACGATTCCACGCGAAGCCGCAACCCCTCACGGAGATCGTCCTCGAATTGTCTCGCGGCTCCCGATTCCGGCTTGCGCAACAGGACGTTCAGCACCTCCACGCGGCAGAGTTCCGAGACGCTGACGACCTTGTGGTCGTCCTCCAGGTAGTTCCGCAGGGCGTGCGCTTCTTCCGGCGGCCTGAGCGGGTCGTAAAGGCGGACGAGGAAACTGGAGTCAGCGCAGAACCTCATGTCAGGTTCCCCAGGGTGATTTCACGCGCCCGCAGGCGGCGACGGTCTTCTTCCAGTTCCTCGACAAAGCCGCCGCCTTTGTGCTTTTGCCTGGTCAGCCACTCAAAGTGGGCTTTCCAGTCCGGTTTGCGTTCCGGTGTCGGCGGCGTCTGCGTCAAGTAGCCGACCGCCCTGCCGTTCCTGTGCAGCTCAAAGGTCTCGCCCCGTTCCAGTGCATCCAGCACGCTGGCGGTCTTCCGGTTCAAGTCACGCATCGTGAGCGTCTTCATGTCAGACAGGATGTGCCTGACTGCAGGTTCTGACAACCGGAATTCGCGCCGATGGAAGCAGTCGTGCGGCCCGGCTGAGGCGAGGCTTCCACCATGACCGGCACACTGGTCTTTCAGGACGCCCCGGGCGAACCGCGAACCGCGAGTTGTTTGTAGCGAGCAGTGTCGCGATAGGAACCCGTTCAAGACGCAGGAGCCGAGGTGACGAGGCTCTGGTTATGGCCGTGGCTGCGAACTGGTCCGCTCAACGTTCAAGGAAACCAGCGAAGCCCCGCGCTCGCAGACTCCCCTTCAACTCCCCATCTTCAGGAACGGTCGCCCCGAAAGCAGGTAGGAGCCGACTCCGAACAGAGCTCGCGAGCGGGCTCCGAGAAGGACTCGCCAGCAGGCCTCCGGGCGCGCCGCCAGGACGTGCCAGGTTGGATGCTCTTCTGGCGCCCTCGGAGAGGTCGCCCCACCTTTCATGGTCAGAGTGCCTCGCGGCTTCAGGTTCCGGCTTGCGCAACCGGACGTGGAGCGCCTCCGCGCGGCAGTGGTCCGACACCGCCAGGGCCGTGTGGTTGTCGGCGAGGCAGTCATGAAGGACGGTCGCTTCCTTACCATTCTGTAATGTGGGGGAAAGACTCCGGCAAAGGCATCCCCGTAAAGTGCGGCCAGTGAACGAACCAAGAAACTGAACTGGAACTGGAGCAAGATGACTATGAAATCGCGCATTCTGATCTGGGCGCTCGTCGGCGCGACTGGTGGCGCCCTTGTATTCACGGCCGCCCAGAACGTGTTCGCCCGGGAACGGGAGACAGGAAAACCGGTGGCGGTGGCTGTCCAGAACACACCACCGAACCGCGACGGCCGGTTGGCGGCCAGCTATGCTGCCGTGGTGAAGAAGACCTCCCCGGCCGTGGTCAACATCTTCACGACCAAGACCATTCGCAGCCCATTCGGGTCCGGGGGCAATCCATTCTTCGAGGACCCGATGTTCCGGAGGTTCTTCGGGGTTCCCGACGGTGGAAGCGGCGGACCGCGTTTTCGCGACTTCAAGCAACGGAGCCTGGGGTCGGGGGTGATCCTGAGCGCCGATGGCTATCTGGTGACGAATCACCACGTGGTGGATGGCGCCGACGAGATTCAGGTGGCCATGGCGGAATCCCGCAAGGAATACCCCGCGCGCGTGGTGGGCCGCGACCCGCGCACGGATTTGGCCCTGCTGAAGATTGATGCCGAGAGCCTGCCGTTCGCCACGTTTGCCGACAGCGATCATGTGGAGGTGGGGGACGTGGTGTTGGCGATTGGCAATCCCTTCGGGGTGGGCCAGACGGTGACGCTGGGGATCGTGAGCGCCGTGGGACGCGGCGGTCTGGGGATCGAGGAATACGAGGACTTCATCCAGACGGACGCGGCGATCAACCCCGGGAACTCGGGCGGAGCGCTGGTGGACACGGAGGGCCGGGTGGTGGGGATCAACGTGGCGATTATGAGCCCGTCGGGTGGGAACAACGGGGTCGGGTTCGCGATTCCGGCGAACCAGGTGCGGTCGGTGGTGGACCAGCTCTCGCGGAAGGGGAGTGTGGATCGCGGATTCCTGGGGGTGGGGCTGCAGGAGATGACGCCGGACCTAGCCCGGGAGTTTGGGGTTGGCGACACTGGCGGGGCGTTGGTTGCCGAAGTCACGGAGGAGAGCGCGGCGGCGGAGGCGGGCTTGCGGCAAGGGGACGTGATCGTCGAGTTCGACGGCAAGCCGGTGCGCGACGGGCGGGGTCTGCGCCTGCTGGTGGGCCAGAAGTCTCCGGGCACCGAGGTGACCTTGAAGTACCTCCGCGACGGAAAGGAGAAGAGCACCAAGGTTGCGCTCCAGAGAATGCCCGGAACGCCGGGTAGCGAGGCGACGGGCCCGGAGAGTTCGTCGGACGACGCCGAAGCTCTGCGGGGGGTTGGCGTCACGGACTTGACGCCGGAGATTCGCCGGCAGTTGCAGATTCCGGCGAGGGTGACGGGCGCGGTGATCGCGAGCGTGGATCCGGATTCGGCGGCGGCGGGCGCGGGTTTGCGCCGGGGCGATGTGATCCAGGAAATCGACCGCAAGCCGGTGAAGAGCGCCGAAGACGCGGTGCAGATCACCAAGAAGGCCAAGAACGGGAAGGTGCTCGTTCGCGTCTGGCGGGCCACGGGCCACAGCTACGTTGTGGTCGACGAGTCGAAGAAGTAGCCGAGGAGGCCAACACGCCCGGATTGGCGGGGAGGACAGAACCGGCGCGCCGCGGACGACAGGAGATCCCGGCGCGCCGCACTTTCCTTTTGGTTATGCACGAGGTTTGTGGCACGGTCGATCTGGCTGCTCGACGGGCAATCAGCCCCGGGGTGCAGGCGATGCCGCCCAGGGCGGGAGAATCGTCGGCAATTCAGATTATGCGCGTGTTGGTGGTGGAAGATGATCCCAAGATCGCGTCGTTTGTCGTCAAGGGATTGAAACAGAACGGCTTTGCCGTGGACCACGCGGCGGATGGCGAGGACGCCTTGGCGCTGGCCACGGCTACGCCGTTTGACGCGGCGGTGGTGGACGTGATGCTCCCCCGGTTGGACGGACTGGCGTTGGTGCGCGAGTTGCGCCGTCGGGAAGTGCTCCTGCCGGTGCTGTTTCTCAGTGCGAAGGCTTCGGTGGACGACCGGATTCGCGGGCTCCAGAGCGGGGGCGACGATTACCTGGTGAAGCCGTTCGCTTTCAGCGAGCTGTTGGCCAGGGTCCAGGCGTTGATTCGCCGGGCGCATCGGGAGGCGGAGCCGACGACGCTGCGGGTGGGGGACCTGGTGATGAACCTGCTGACGCGCGAGGTCACCCGGGGAGGGCGCCGGCTGGAGCTGCAGACGCGCGAATATCAGGTGCTCGAGTATCTGCTGCGCCACGCCGGTCAGGCGGTCAGCAAGGCCTCGTTGCTCGAGCACGTCTGGGACTACAGCTTTGACCCGCAAACCAACGTCGTCGATGTCGTGGTCTGCCGCCTGCGCAACAAGGTGGACCGCGATTTCGAGCCCAAGCTTATTCAGACCATCCGCGGGGTGGGGTATGTGCTGCGGACGGATACGGCGCCTGGGGAAAAGTCGAAGGGCCCGAAGTGAAAGCGCGCCGGACACGAGAGGTCCCCAGGAACCGGCACGTCGGCGGTCGGCAAGACGGCGAGTCGGCCGAGCGATGCAATTCATGGTTCCAAGGCATGCGCCTCTGGGGATGTTCGACGTTCAGCGTTCGATGTTCGTTCCGGTTCATGGCCCCAACGCGTGTCCAGACTTTGGAGGTCTGGCCTTTCCATGAATCGACCTCTCCATTCCGGGATACCACTTCGGATGAACATGGACTCCGGAGCGGCCCGGCCGTTGTCGCCACCTTTGTCGAGGGTTGCCGGGTATGGCGACAAAGGTATCGACGAAGGTGGCGACCATGCGGTGGGGGGCGGTTGTTTTCTGGGTAACCCAGGAGCCGCGTTATGACGGCCAGGCGCAGTTTTGGGCGGAAGCTGAACCTCTGGTATGCGGCGTTCTTCACGCTGGGCTGCGGGGTGCTGTTCATTGTGGTCAACGTGTTCCTGACGCGTTCGATTGTGGCGCAGGAGAAGGAGGTGATCCTGGCACGCCTCGAGGAATACCGGGCGTGGTATGCCAGCGGCGGGGTGAACGGGTTGAACCGGCAGTTCTTCTCGACGCGTTCCGAGGATCGCCATGCGTTTTTCGTGCGCGTTCTTGGGGCGGGCAACAACGCGCTCTTCGTGAGCATGCCCGAGGGATGGGGCGGGTTCGACCTGGACGCGCTTCGGGTGCAGCCGGTGGAGGAGACGCGGCGCTGGGTCCTGGTGACGGGGAGCGACGGCCGCCGGAGTTGGTTGATCGCCACGACCCGACTTTGGGATGGTCGATTGTTGCAGGTGGGCAAGAGCACGACGGACACGCGGCAGTTGTTGGATCGGCTGCGATTGGTGTTCGGCGCTGCCATGGTGGGGGTCATCCTGCTGGGGTACACCGTGGGGCAATGGCTGACGCGCCGCGCCCTGCGGCCCGTCCGCCAGCTCACCGAGACGGCCCGTTCGATCATTCAGACCGGGCGGATGGAGGCCCGCGTGCCACCGCGGAACACCGGGGACGAGATCGACGAGTTGGTCCAGTTGTTCAACCGGATGCTGGAGAAAAACGATCAGCTCATCCGCGGGATGCGGGAGGCCCTGGACAATGTGGCGCACGACCTGCGCACGCCCCTGACCCGGTTGCGCGGCGCCGCCGAGCAGGCGCTGCAGACGCTCGGTCAACCGGAGGCCTGGCGCGAGGCCCTGGGCGATTCGCTCGAGGAATCCGAACGCCTGCTGGTGATGCTTCAAACCCTGATGGATATCTCGGAGGCCGAGACCGGCACCATGCGCCTCGACCGCACCCGGGTTGATTTGGCCCCGCTGGCGGCCCAGATCCTCGACCTCTACGAGATCGTCGCGGAGGAAAAGGGAGTGCGGCTCACTTCCCAGGTGTCCGACCAGCTCCGAGTGGATGCCGACCGGGTCCGCTTGCAGCAGGCGCTGGCCAACCTGGTGGACAACGCGATCAAGTACACCCCGTCCGGCGGGAGCGTGGAACTCGCCGCCGAGGCGGCCGACGGGGAGGTGCGGATTCGGGTGACGGACACCGGCCTGGGCATCCCCGAGGACGAGCAACCCAAGATTTGGCAACGGCTCTACCGCGGCGACAAAAGCCGGAGCGAAAAGGGCCTCGGCCTGGGACTGAGCCTGGTCAAGGCCGTCGTCGAGGCGCACGGCGGCCGCGTCGAGGTGGCCAGCGTTGTCAACCGCGGCTCACGGTTCACGGTGCGCCTCCCCGGGGCCGCCGGTGCGGGAGGGGGCCAGTGAAGGTTCGGCCTGGCTGTAACCGCGAAATCGGCCGCGGGGTCATCAGGCCTTGTGGATGATCGGCAATGTCAGCGCCACCGGTTGAGGCCAAGCCGGCCCTTGCGGCACTGGCCCGACAGGCGCTCGCGCAGGACGAATCCGCCGCGCGAACGTTGGTGGCGGAGCTCTACCCCTTGGTGATGAAGATCGTGCGCGCCCATCGCCCGCGGAGACTGGACGAGGAAGATCTGGCCCAGATGGTGTTTGGCCGCATCTTCGCCCACCTCGAGCAGTATTCCGGCGGCGTGCCGCTCGAGCACTGGGTTTCCCGCATCGCCGTGAATACCTGCCTGAACGCCCTGCGCGCCGAGCAGCGCCGCCCCGAGGTCCGCCACGCCGACCTGACCGAGGAGGAAGAGGCGGTGGTGGAGAAGTTGGCGGCGAGCCGGCCGGCGGACGACCCGGCGGAACGGGTGGCGGCCCGTGATTTGGCCCAAAGGCTCCTCGAGCGCCTCTCGCCGGCCGACCGGTTGTTGCTGACGCTGCTGGATCTTGAGGGCTGCAGCGTGGACGAGGTGCGCCAGCGAACCGGGTGGAATCAGTCGCTGATCAAGGTGCGCGCTTTCCGGGCGCGCCGGAAGCTCCGCGGTCAGTTGCACGAACTGCTGGAGGGAGGCAAGCGATGAAACCGGATCTCTGGGATCAACTGACGCGGGTGGCCCGGCAGGCCCCGGCGGAACCCAACCCGGAAATGCCGCTGGGCTTTGACACCCGGGTACTCGCGACGATGCCGCAGGCGGTGGCGGACGAGGATTCGCTGGATCTCCTGCGGCTGCTGCGGCGCGCCTTGGCCTGCGCGGCGGTCCTCATGCTGATCAGTCTCACGGTGCGCTTTGCCGTGGGCACCCCGGGCCCGGCGAACGAACTGGCGTACATCGAGCAGGCCGTCCAACTGGCCTGGACCCCATGAGGGCGCGTCATCTCATCCAACGCGCGTTCTACCTGGCGGCGTTGTTTGTGGCCGGCCTGGTGACCGGCTTCCTTTTGGCCCGGAGTCTCGGACCCCACCACCCCTTTTCTGGGGGGCCGCCGGACCGCGACCGTCTGGCGACCTCTTTGTGCGAGCAGTTCCGCAGCGAGTTGAAATTGACTCCCGAACAGGCCGAGAAGTTGGGACCGATCGTCGACCGCCGGCTCCGGGATATGGAGACGATTTACAGCAACACGCTGCAGCAGATCGAGGCCGGTATCCGCAACTCCGACGCCGAGCTCATCCGCGTGCTGGAGCTGAGTCCGGACCAATGCGCGCGCTTGGCGGAGTTGGATCGTCGGCGCCGGGAGATGTTCCAGCAGAAGGGACCGCCGCCGCCTCCGCCTCCGCCGGGCAGGTAGGGCCGTCGGGAGCACGATGCCGGACCCCGGGTCGGCCGGTGATCGCGGAAACGAGAATCAACATATGTCAAAGGTACGTGGGAGTAGTCTGGTGCGCTGGCTCTTGGTGCTGGCGGTGATCGGAGGGGGCGCCTGGGCCGGCGTGCGGTATTGGCAGCGGCCGAAAAGCGCCGCGGTCGAGTTCAAGACCGTGGCGGTGAGCCGTGGCGACATCACGCAGTCGGTCACGGCCAACGGGTCCTTGACCCCGGTCCGCATGGTGGAGGTAGGCAGCCAGATCTCCGGGGTCATCACCGAGATCAAGGTCGACT
>CAYSPU010000051.1:0-26728 GCA_964432995.1 uncultured Verrucomicrobiota bacterium | reverse complement strand
AGCCACCATCAATCCGCAACGGCCTCGCCATACGCCCGAAAGCCAACCCCGCCGCCACCCATCTGTCAACTCTTTAGATGCGACCCCATTGCCTTGGTATCCCTCCAACCCAAAACGCTCCGGCAACTCCCCCACCAACCCCAGAAACCGGCGCCGATCCGCATCCTCCAGGAACAACGCTCCTCCACGGTGCCCGCGATTCATCACATGATACCACGCACCCCCAACATCAATCCGCAACGGCCTCGCCATACGCCCCAAAGCCAACCCCAACGCCACCCATCTGTCAACTCTTTAGATGCGACCCCATTCCCTTAGATGCGACCCCATTGCCTCCCATTGCCTTGGTAGTAGTAGAAGAAGTCGGGCTCCTCCCCGGTCTGGGCTATCGCCTTCAACCAGACCGCGTCCACGCCCTTGTGAATCAGGAAGCGGCGCACCGTCTGCTGTGCCACCCCGTGCTCCAAACCGGTGGCCACGGTGACAACCTCCGGATGCTCCGGATCCTTCGTCGGCGACAGCCAGTCCAGACCAGGTTCCAGCGAGTCAATGATGCCGTCGTTGTCACTGTCGGCATCAAACGGGGACGTGCCTGACACCACAACCTCCGCCCCGTCCGAGAGCCCGTCGCCATCGCAGTCCCCATCCCCATCTCTGACCCCGTCGTTGTCGGTATCGACGCTGGTGGGGTTGGTGCTCAGTTGGAGTTCGAATGTGTTGCTCAGCCCATCGCCGTCGGCATCGCCGGAGGCCGTCTGGCTCAGGTTGCCGAAGAACGCCAACTCCCAGGCGTCGGGCAGGCCGTCCGCATCGGAATCGGGTCCAGGGCCGGCCTGGGTCGTGTAGACCCACACCTCGCCGGCCGAGGCCCAGCGGTCGGCATACGCCCCCCGCAGGCAGCGGAAGATCACATAACGACCCCATTTCGCGGTGAAGTCCAGCGTCTTCACTTCGGCCCCGTTGGGCCAACTCCACGTTCCCGTGCACACCGGTGGACCCCACGCCGCCATGTCCGTCGAGGGATTGCTCGTCACATAGATCGCGTATTCCAGGAACGTCCCGTTGAAGGCGTATTGGCGCGAGCAATACTGGACGCGGCCGACCGGCACGGTCGCCTGAAGATCGACCCGCAACCAGTCCGTTCCCGGGGGCCGGTTATCGATGTTGTGCCAGCCGGGGTCCGCAGTGGACCCGTTGATGGCATTCTGCGGCACCCAACCCGTATACGACGTGGAGGCATCCGGCACGATGGTGGCTTTGTTCACCTCCGCGTAGCCTGAGGTGGTGCTGACGGTCAGGACGAGATTGTCGCTCGACTGGGCGGCGCCATCCGAGACGGTGACCGTGATGGTGGCGGTTCCCGTCCCGCCCCAGACCGGGACGGCGGTGATCGTGCGGGCGGCGCCGCTCCCGCCCAGAAGGAGGTTCGCGTTGGGGACCAGCGAAGGATTGGAGGAGCTGGCGGTCACCACGAGGGAGCCGGCCGGCGTCTGCCCGTCCTGGACCTCAGTTCAGCACCACGCCGCGGCGGACGAACGTCGGCACGTCCAGGTCCTCCCCGCGGAAGATGGTGGGCTCGCTTTTCTCGAAGCGGCCGCGGGAGACGATCTCGAGCTGCAGGAGGGTCTGCTCGGGGCGGGAGCGCGATCGGGCGCCGCGCTTGCCCTGGCGCGCCAGAATCCGCCGGCGCTGCTCGAGGGTCAGCTCGGGGGGAGGCGCCACGAATTTGGATGGCGGACGGGGTGTTGGCGGTTTGCGTCCGAAGAAATCGGTTTCCACCTCGGCCGCGAGAGAGGCGGTGGGGCGTGCGGATGCGACCGCCGCGCTGGGGGCGACTTCCGCCGGCGGTTCGGCCGTCGGACATCGATGGGTGCCGATGAGGGTGAGGCTGAGGCGGTCGCCCAGGGCCGGGTCGACGGCGGCGCCGAGCACGAACTCGGCGCCTTCGCATTCGCGGCGGACGGTTTCCGCAATGCGATGCACTTCGGCGAGGGTCAGGTCGGGACCGGCCACGACGCTGACCAGGACGGACTGCGCGTCGTGGAGGAGGGCACCTTTTCCGAGGAGCGGGCTTTGCAGGAGTCGTTCTGCCGCCTCGCGCGCGCGGGTTTCGCCGGTGGCCTCGGCGTGCGCGAAACAGCTCTGGGCGTGTCGTCCCTGCACGACCCGGCTGAGGTCGGCGAAGTCGACCGGGATCAGGCCGGGCTGGTTGACGAGGCGCCAGAGACCGTGGACGGCCTGCGCCAGGAGTTCGTCGGTGAACCGGAACGTCTCGACCAGACTGGTGTGCTCGTCGAGGATTTGGAGGATCCGCTGGTTGGGCAGGCAGAGAACGACGTCGGCGGCCTCGCGCAGGGCGGCCAGGCCCTGCTGCGCCTGGCGGGCGCGGCGGGGACCTTCGCAATCGAAGGGGAGGGTGACGACGGCGAGGACGAGGGCGCCGGCGTTGCGGGCGGCGCGGGCGAGGACGGGGGCGGCGCCGGTGCCGGTGCCGCCGCCCAGGCCGCACATGAGGAAGACCAGGCGGGCGCCGGAGCACAGCTCCGCCAGGCCATCCGTGGCTTCCTCGGCGGCTTCCCGTCCCGACTCCGGATCGCCGCCGGCACCGAGGCCGCGCGTTCTGCGCGCCCCGAGCTGAATCCGCTGGGGGACCAGGCTTCGCTGCAGCGCGTCCACGTCGGTGTTCAGCACGGCAAAGCCGGCCTCGGACAGGCCGCGCTGCCACAGGTGGTCGGCCATGTGCGTGCCGGCGCCGCCGATGCCGAAAACGCGGAATTGGGAGGGAATGACCGGGGGCGTCCCGGCGGGAGGGGGAGGGATCTCGGTGCTCATGGGGAGTCCGGCTATTGTCTGGCGGAACGAAACAGTTGGTGGAAGCGGTCGGCCAATCCGGAGGTGAGCGATCCCGCGGACGGGCGGCGGCGGGACTGCAAGGAGCCGAATTTGACCAGGCCGATGGCGGTGGCGAACTCCGGCTGGTCCAAGGCGGACCGGATGCCGCTGATGGAGTGGGCGCGGCCCAGGCAGACGGGCAGGCCGAAGATCTGCTCCGCCAACTGCTGAACCCGCGGGATGCGGGCGCCGCCGCCGCAGAGGAACACCCCGGCACGGAGGCGGTTCAGCAATCCCACCTGGCTCATCTCGAGGGCGATCAGCTCGAAACTCTCCTCGATCCGCGCCGACATGATCCGGTGCAGGTGCTCGAGGTTGACCGAGCGCCCCAGGAAGCCGTGCGCGCTGTCGAGGCTCACCGTTCGTCCCCGCACGCTCTCGTCGACGACGGCCGAGCCGTGCTCGATCTTCAACTGTTCGGCGCGGCTGAGCGGCACTTTCAGGCCATAGGCCAGGTCGTTCGTCACGTGATCCCCGCCGACCGCCAGCAGGCCCGTGTGCTTCACGATGCCGTCGTGGCAGGCGACGAACTCGGTGGTGCCACCGCCCATGTCGATCACCAGCGCCCCCATCTCTTTCTGCTCGTTGCTGAGCAGGGCGAGGGCGGACGCCAGCCCGCCGAAGACGATGTTCTCCACCTCGAGCTGGAGGCTCTTGACCGCCCGAATCGGGTTCTGCAGGCGGTTGAAGCAGCCGTGCACCACGTGGATGTCCACCTCCAATCGCGCGCCCAGCATCCCCACCGGATTCTGGATCCCATCCTGGCCGTCCACCTGGAAATGCTGCCGGATGACGTGGACGACGTGGTTCTCCGCCGGGAGGTTGATGGCCTTGGCGTTCCGGATCACATCCTGAACGTCCTCCTCCGTGATGTCGCGGTCGGCGGAGACGACCGGATGCACGCCGCGGTTGTTGAAGCCGCGGATGTGATTGCCACTGACGCCGAGATAGACGCTGCGCACCTCGACGTCCGCCATCTGCTCCGCCTCCACGATCGCGTTGCGCACGTCGTCCGCGGCAACCGTGGCATCCACGATCTCCCCCTTCCGAACGCCGTGGGAATGCGATTGCCCCACGCCGATGATGCTGAGCACGCCCTCGGCATTCAGCTCGCCCACGGCGGCGCAGACCTTCGACGTGCCGATCTCGAGCCCGACGAGGATAGTGGAGGCTTCAGACATGGGGTTTCCTGTTCCGCGAGGGTTTGACCGACTTCGGGGGTTCGGCAGGTGCCGACTGCGGGTCGTAGAGCACCACCGGTGAGTTGTTGGCCACCGACAGGTCCAGCCGTTGGATGACACTCCCCTGCCGGGCAAAATGATCGTGCACCAGTTTCCATCGCCGCAGAGCTTCGTCGGGCGCCCCCAGTCCAAAGACGATCCGGCTCCCTGCCCGCGTCGTCGCCTCCAGCACGTCGCCGCGGGAAACATCGACGGACTCGAGATCGAGGAGGGAGCCCATCTCGGACCTTTGGAAAGCGACGAGCAGGCGGAGGGCGGAGCCCACCGCCGGAAGCTCGACTGGCCGCCCCGGATGAATCCACGAGGGGTCCACGCCCGTCAGTCGCGGCAAGGCCTCGCACCCCATCACCTCGAGCAAGCCCGCGGGCCATTCCGGGGAAAACGGGATCACATGCCCGGATTCGTCGAGGTACCACCGTGTCACTTCGATTCCGCCGCCGCGCCGCAGTTGGGCGAGCCGCACCTCCGCCACCGGAACGCGCTCCTGGATCCGAATCCGCAACGTGTCGGGCGGCACCCGCTGCACCGCGGCATTCGCCACCAGCGGCATCAACTTGAGCCCCCGTTCCACTCCGCCGAGATCCAGCGCCATCAGGTTGACCCCCGGCTTCACGCCGGACCACTGTTCCAACAGACTCCGGGGGATCCGGCCGTCGGTTGTGATTTCGAGGCGCCGGACGGCGAAGGCGTCGTTGCCGAAGACGAACCGGTTCAAGCCCCACTCGCCGGCGCGCCAGAGCGCGTAGAGGACGACCAGCGCGCCGAGGGCGACGGTGACCGCCGTCAAGCCCAGGCGCCAGCGCGCGGCGCGCACTTGGCGCGTGCGCAACCGCACGTCCAGCACGTTCTGGCGCGGCGCGCGCCGGTTGTTACCGCGTCGGCCAAAGCCCATATCGCATCCTCAGTCTTCGCTGGTTGTCTTGGAACCCACCGTCGCCAGTCGGTTCAGTGCCAAATCGATCATCCGCTCGCACAAGGCGCCGAACTCCAGGCCGGCGACCGCGGCCGCCTTCGGAAACAGGCTGGTTTCGGTCATTCCCGGGAGGGTGTTCACTTCCAGCACCCAGGGGCGCTCCGCCGCGTCCAGCATCACGTCCACACGGCTGTAATCGCGACCGCCCACGGCCTGGAAGGCCCGCCACGCGGCCGCCTGCACTTCCCGGGTCGTCGGCGCGGAGATCCGGGCCGGGCAGAAGTACTCGGTCGCCCCCACGGTGTATTTGTTGCGATAGTCGTAACCGCCCTGACGGGGCCGGATCTCGACTACTGGCAAGGTGGCGTCTCCCAGCACTCCGACGGTCAGCTCGCGCCCCAGGATCCGTTCTTCCACCAGCACCTCGGCGTCATGCGACAGCGCCCGGGCGAGTGCGGCCGGCCATTCCGGCTGCTGCTCGACGAACGTGAGGCCCACGCTCGACCCTTGGCGCACCGGCTTCACCACGAGCGGCGGCGACCAGTCCGCCGGGAACGGGGCCGCCGCCGCGCGCACCACCAGGTGGCGCGGTGTCCGCACTCCCGCTTGCTCGAACCGCCGCTTGCTTTCCACTTTGTCAAAAGCCAGGCGGCTGGCCGCCGCGTCGCACCCGGTATAGGGCACACCGAGGGCCTCGAGTTCGGCCTGAACCGCGCCGTCCTCGCCGTAGGTGCCGTGCAGGGCCAGAAACACCGCCTCCGTTCCGGGCGGCAGACTCCACCGTCCGTCGGCCGGATCCACTTCGTGCACCCGATGCCCCCGCGCCCGCAGCGCACGCGCCACCGCCGCGCCGGACCGCAGCGAGACGTCGCATTCCGCGGAACGCCCGCCCAGCATCACCACGATTTCTCGGGAAATCGCCATACGGTGCTACTCTCCCACAATCTGCACTTCCGTCTCCAGGTCGATGCCCCGGTCCGCGCGCACGCGCTGGCGCACCAGTTCGATCAGCCGCAAGACATCCGCCGCCGTGGCGTCGCCTTCGTTGACAATGAAGTTCGCGTGCACATCGGAAACCACCGCCCCCCCCACCCGCGTGCCCTTCAAGCCCAAGGCGTCGATCAACTTCCCCGCGGGCATCGCCTCCGGGTTCTTGAAGATGCAGCCGGCACTCGGAGCGGCCGGCTGCGTCGCCCAGCGGCGTCGATTGAACTCCTCCGCCCGTCGCTCGATCATGTCGAGCGCCACCCGCTCGCCCCGCAGGTGGACGCGCAGCGCGATGCGCGTGCACAACGACGGGCAGCGGCGGTATTGGACGTCCACCTCGCTCCGCGGGCGTTCCTCGACCCGGCCGTCCCGGTTCATCCAGCGAATGGAATCCACGCGGTCGAAGATCCACGAACCCATCGCTCCGGCGTTCATCCGCAGCGCCCCGCCAACGCTCCCCGGGATGCCCTCCAGGAACTCCAGCCCTCCCAGACCGGCGCGCCGCGCCGCGATCGCCACCTGCCGGAGCTTCGCGCCCGCTCCGGCTTGCACCCGGTCCCCCGCGACCGCAACCCCGCAGAAACTCGGGTTCGCCAGGCAGACAACCACGCCGCGAATGCCCCCGTCGCGCACCAATACGTTCGAGCCTCGGCCCAGAACAAAGACCGGGATCGCCTGCGCACCACAGACCTGAAGAACCGAAGCCAACTCCCCCTCGTCGGCCGGCTCCACGTAGATCTCCGCGCGGCCGCCCACCCGGAGGGTTGTCCTCCTGGCCAGGGGTTCCTGCCGGCGCAGCACCGAGCCCGCCCCCAGCACGGCCGCCAGTTGCCGGTGCACCGATTCCCCGTCGTACCCCATATCCGTTCTCTTCTTCATCATCGCGACCTCATCGGACGCGGACCATCGCGGCCCCGACGTTGCCCCGTCCGCTGCCGTGCCAGGAGCCGGGCGTTTTCTCGGGCGCGACTCTGCCGACTGCCGCTCCTTGCCAGCCGGTGCCGACGGAGCAGCGCAAGATCTCTCCCGCAATGTCTCCTGCGGCGTTCGGGCGGTGCCACGAGCGCAGCGCCTGGCGCACCCGCTCGGCAGCAGCGCCGTCCCGCACCAATTCGCGCACCATCGGGACCAGCGTTTCCGGCGCCGCCCGCTGCTGCTCGAGCAGCCGCGCGGCTCCCGTGTCGGCATACGCCCGGGCGTTATGCCACTGGTGGTTGTCCGCCGCCTGCGGCAAAGGAATCAGCACGCTGGGGAGTCGCATCGCCGCCAGCTCCGCCAGAGACGACGCCCCGGCGCGACTCACCGCCACGCTCCCGGCCGAGAGGGCGCAGGCCATGTCGCCCAGGAATGCGCGCACCGCTGCGGGCCGTTGCTCCCGGGCATACGCCTCGCGCGTCGCCTCGGCGTCGGCGGATCCGGTGAGATGGAGGTACTGCAGCTCCGGGACTTCGTGCGCGAGGCGCGGCAACGCGTCCAGGAACAGGCGGTTGACCGCACGGGCACCCTGGCTGCCTCCCATCACCACCAGCACCGGCCGCTGCGCGTCCAGGCCCAGACTGACTCGGTCCGCTCCCGCGTCGCGCGACTGGAACTCCGCCCGGACCGGGGTTCCGGTGCACGTCACCCGGCGGTTGCGCAGTCGGGAGGCCGCTTGCGGGAATCCCACGAAGACCTGCCGCGCCAGCGGTGCCAGCCACCGGTTCGCCCGACCGGGGATGGTGTTCGACTCGTGCAGAAACACTGGCAGCCGGTGGCGGCGCGCCGCCAAGACCGGACCGGCGCTGGTGAATCCGCCCATGGCCAGCACGGCCTGGGGCCGGCGCCGACGGAACTGCCGGACGGCCACACGATACGAAAACCAAACTCCGCGGAGGAAGCGGAGCGGATGCCGCGCATCCAGCCCCACGGCCGGCAACTCGGTCGTCTCCCAGCCGGCCAGGCCGGCCAGCGACTGACGGTCCACTTCTTTGGGAGAGAGAAAGAGCGATATCGAGCACCCGCGCTGTACCAATGCCTCGCCGACCGCCCGGCCCGGGAAGAGATGCCCCCCCGTGCCACCGCAAGCGATGGCCACGCAAGGAACACTGGAAGCCGATTCCATCAGCAGGCTTGTGGCGAGGGCATTTCCTCCAGTTCCGCCGTGGGTTGAACGTCAGGGCGGCCCCGGGCGGAACACCGGGCCACACTGAACAGCAGGCCGACCGCGACCAGAAGGACGAGCAAGTTGGAGCCGCCGCGGCTGACGAAGGGCAACGGCAGTCCCTTGTTGGGCAGCAAACCAGTCACCACCCCCATGTTGATCAGAGCCTGCAACCCGATGAGAAACGTGATGCCGGTCGCCAGCAGTGAACCGAACAACTCCCGCGCGTTCCGGGCAATCCAACTGCCGCACAACACCAGAACCACAAACGCCACGACGACGCCACCCGTGCAAACCAACCCCAGTTCCTCGCCCGCCAACGAATAGATGAAATCCGTCTGGCTCTCCGGAACGTAGCTGTACTGCTCCCCATTCCCCAGCCCGACCCCGGTCCATCCGCCGGATCCCAGGGCGAGCTGCGCCTGGTAGGCCTGGTAACCGACTCCTTCCTTGGTCGCCTCGAGATCCAGCCAGCTCAGGATGCGGTTCAGTCGAAGCGGGTTCTGAGCCAGGAACACTCCCAGCACCGCCGTTCCCACCAGCACCGGCGGCATCAGATGCACCCAGCGCACCCCCGCCACCAACAGCAATACCCCCGTCACCGCGGCCAGGAGCAGCGTCGCCCCCCAGTCCGGTTCGAGGAAGATGAGCACCAGCAGAACGCCCGACATCGCGCACGGAATGACCAGACCGCGGACGAAGGTCCGCATCTGGTGCGGATACCGCTGGGCGTAGTAGGCTAGGGCGATGATCAGGGCGAGCTTGGCGAATTCGGACGGCTGCAACGAGACCGGGCCGATCCGCAGCCAGCGCGTGGCGCCGTGGCTCGCGATCCCCTTGACCAGGACCCACACCAGCAAACCCACTGCGACCGCGTACGGAAGCCACCAGACCCGCTGAAGCCAGCGGTAATCAACCGCCGCCACCAGCGCCGCCGCTCCCAGACCGAGGATGAGCCAGAACAACTGCCAGATCGCCGGATCCCGCTGCCAGGCCCGCCAGCCGTCCGCCGCCGCAGTCGCCGCACTCCCCAGCGTCAGATTCGAGCTGAAAAGCACCACCATCCCCAGGGACAGCAGCGCCGCGACGCACAGGGCCAGAATGGTCGTGGTTGCCTTCATTAGCCGGTACAGATCTCTGGCGACACCTACACTCCGGGGGGGGCCCGCCTGCGCGAGCGTCATCGAACCATCTCCATCTCTCGGCGCCGCTCGGTGCCGCCGCGTTCCCCCGGGTACGGGGCCGCACCGGAGCGGGGCGGACAGGTTACTGCGGGATCGGTGCGCCGGTGCCTGCCGGGGTCAACGTTCCCGGTGTCGGATACGGCGGGACCGCCGGCTCGGCCACGGGCGACGCCGCCTTGGCCGGCAACTTCAGCTTCTGGCCCACCTGAATGCTGGTGGTCCTCAGCCCATTCAAATCCTGGATGGCCTTCACGGTGGTTCCGTGGTCCTTCGCGATGCGATACAGAGTGTCACCCTTCCGCACGGTATACGTGTCGACATCGCCCCCGAGCAGGGGTGGCTCCGTCACCGTGGCGCTGGCCGCGGACGGGATGGTGAGTTTCTGGCCGATCTGAAGCTTCCTCGAATCCACCCCCGGGTTGGCCTTGGCAATCGCGGGGGCGCTCACGCCGAACTTCTTTCCGATGCTGTAGAAAGAGTCGCCGCGCGCCACGGTGTATTCCTGGGTGGCGGGCGGAGTGGACGGTTCGGACGGCGGCGGTGTGTAGGTCGTCGTTGACGTGACCGTGTACGGCGCCGCACTCGTGGGTCCGCCCGGCAGCGGGTACGCTCCCCCCGGAGGCGATGCGTAGCCGCCCAGGTTCGTTGTCCCCGGCAGGTCATGGCCCGCAACAGGAAAGAGGTTGTTCGTGTCGCCCAACGGAAGCAGGTAGTCATTCGTGGACGTGTCCTTCCCCAGGTCGAGGCTGGGTTCCTTTTTGCACCCCTGCATCAGCAGACCGCCGAGAAACACCAAGTGGATCACCACAATGCAGATGGCGATACGGAGATGCGGCTTGCTTCGGGCCTGCTGATCCATCAGCGAGCCCTGCGGAACGAGAGGGTTGGCGTTGCTCATAGCGGGTAATTGGGGACGGGTTGGTTGGGTTTGCTGGTCATTTCCGAATCCGACTTCCGGCCGCACGCGGCTGCGCCGTGCGCCACCGGCTGATCACAATGGCGTTACTCCAAAAATCGAATCCTGCATCGCTGGGCGTCCGTCGGCAGTTTCCCGGCCTCATCGCCAACAGCACGCCGACCGCGCTGTCGAGGCTCGGGTCCCGCGGAAGCGCTCCCTGAATAGGCTCGCCCCGCTGCTGAAGACTGACCGACACAACGAGAAGAGCCCCCATCGATGGTTGCGGAAGCACCCCGGCGGGGACGGCTTTCTCACCAGACCGATGATTCGCTTCTAACATCGAACCCTCAGCGGCGCAAGGAGTAAAAACGATTCCCGGACTTCGCTCGCGAGCGTTCGGCGCCTCCGATTGCGGCGCCTCCGGAAGGCGGTGGGTGTGAGAGATGTTTCGCATACCGCTAGCGCACCTTCAAGGTGCTCAACGCGAGCACGGCACAGAGAAAGCAGAGGATGTAGAACCTGAGGACCACTTTCGATTCGTACCAGCCCCTTTTCTCAAAGTGATGATGGAGTGGTGCCATGAGGAAAAGCCGCTGGCCGGTGCCGGTCCGACGCCGGGTGTACTTGAACCAGAGCGTCTGCGCCAACACCGACCCGGCCTCCACCACGAAGACGCCACCGGCAATCACCAGCACGAACGGCTGGTGAATCAACACCGCCATGATCCCCAGAACGCCGCCCAAAGCCAGCGATCCCGTGTCCCCCATGAACATCTCCGCCGGATGACAGTTGAACCAGAGGAAACCCAAACCGGCGCCGATCATCGCCGCACAGAAGACGGTCAACTCCCCCGCGCCGGCAACGTGCGGGATCTGCAGATAGCGCGCATAGATGGCGTTGCCCGAGAGGTAGGTCATCACGAGGAACACCAGGGTCACAATCACGGTGCATCCGATCGCCAGACCGTCCAAGCCATCGGTCACGTTCACCGCATTCGAACTGCCCACAATCGCCAGCGCCGTCACCAACAAGCCGAGCCACAGGCAGTTCTCCAGGACCGGCCGTTTCAGGAACGGCACCATGATGTCCGTCACCAAATGCCGGGTCTGCGGCAGCGTCCAGAGGTACAACCCTATGAACAGGGCCAGCAGGCCCTGAATCCACAGCTTCACGTGCAGCCGGCTCCCCTCCCCGCTCTGCCGCGTGATCTTCAGGTAGTCGTCGTAGAAACCCAGTCCCGCCAGCACCACCAACGAAATCAACGTCAGGACAACCAGCTCGTTCCACTTGGCCCACAGCAGGGCCGAGAAGTCGAGACACAGGACGATCAGCAGACCGCCCATGGTTGGCGTTCCCTTCTTGCTCAGCACCCGAGCCGCCAGGCCGCCGACCGCTTCCGCCTTGTCGGTATACTGCTGTCCGAATTTCAGACGTTTCAGCCATTCGATCACTTTCGGCCCCAGCCAGAGACTCAGGAGCAGGGCGGTGACGGCCGCCCCGGCACTCCGAAACGTCACGTACTGAAACAACCGCAAGGCGGAAAGGGGATCGCTCCACGGCGTCCCCTCCACCCTTTGCAGGATCTCCTGTGCCAGATGGAATAACATCCCGTCCTCAATTCCTATGCCCCGGTCCGCGGGCGAAAATGGTCCGCGATGCGCTCCAGACCCGCCGTGCGCGAAGCCTTGATCAGCAGCACGTCTCCGGGCCGGACGAAGCCGGTCAGGGCTCCCACCATCGCCTCCACGTCGTAGAGCTCCAGCGTGCGCTTCAATCCCGCCGCACGCGCCGCCTCCCCCAGCACCCCGGCCATGCGCCCCACCGCAAACAACTGGTCGACGGGCAACTCCGCCGCCTTTCGTCCCACCTCCGCGTGCAGCGCATCCGACGACGCGCCCAATTCACCCATGTCGCCCAACACCGCGATCCGTCGCCCCGCGCAGGGATAGTCCCGCAGCGTTTCCAGCGCCGCGATCATCGAGTCCGCGTTGGCGTTGTAACTGTCATCCAACACCCGGACGCCTCCCACCACCCAGTTCTCCAGACGATGCGGGGCCGGCCGACAGGATGCCAGGCCCTGCTGAAGCTCCTCTCGCGTGAGACCGAACCCGGCCGCGACCGCCAGCGCCAGGAGCGCGTTCCGCGCTTGATGCCGCCCCAGGAGCGGCACCTCGTAGAGCCCGGAGTACCTGGAATCCGTCGCCCGCACCTCGAACGTCACACCGTCCACACCCGGAGTCGCCGCCAGCAACTGCCAATCATCTTCGACCCGGGTGCCGACCCGAATCGCCGGAGCGGGACTGCGCCGGAGGATTCGGTCCGCAAACGGAGCGTCTCCCGGCAGCACGAGCTTCCCCTCAGCCGGCAGGAGCTCCGCCAGCCACCCCTCTTCTTCGGCCACGCCTTCCAGGCTCCCGAGAAACTCGAGGTGCTCCCGGCCGACGCCCGTCAGAATCCCCACGAGCGGCCGGACCATCCGGAGCAGCGGCGCCAGCTCACCCGGATGATTCGTGCCCACTTCCACGATTGCCGCCTCGTGCCCCGCTTCCATCCCCAGCAACGTCAGGGGCACGCCCACGTCGTTGTTGTAACTCGCCGGACTGGCGTGCACCCGAAACCGACGGCGCAAGACCGCGGCCAGGATCTCTTTCGTCGTCGTCTTGCCATTGGATCCGGCCACGGCTACGACCGTCGCCTTCATGCCCTCTCGATGCGCCGCCGCCAGACGGCCCAGCGCCGCCCGCGACGAGTCCACCTGGACCACGGCAACGGCGAGGTCCGCCGGCACCGCATCCCCCCGTTCCACCACCACGGCCGCGGCGCCGCGACGAACGGCCGCCGTCAGAAAGTGGTGCCCGTCGAAACGCTCACCGGACAGCGCCCAGAACAGGTTTCCGGCCTCGATCGTCCGGGAATCGGTCGACACTCCCCTCCACGTCAGATCGCCGGCGCCCCGCAGGATGCAGCCCCCGCAGGCATCGGCGATGAATTGGAGCGAGCGCGGTTCCATCAGCGAGTTTCATTCGTGGCGCCGTTTCGGAGAGACGTATCCGAGGGCTTCCAGCGTTTCCCGGGCGTGCCACCGATCGTCGAACGGCACCACCGTATCGGCGAATTCCTGGTAGGTCTCGTGGCCTTTGCCGGCAATCAGCACCGCGTCCCCCGGGCGCGCGGCGCGCAAGGCCTCGTCGATCGCGCGCCAGCGGTCCAGCACGACCTTCCAGATGCCGCGCCGGGCCGAGCGCAAGCCGGCCACCACCTGGGCCGCGATTTCCTCCGGCGATTCGTGACGCGGATTGTCGCTGGTCACCAACGCCCAGTCCGCCTGCTCTCCCGCCACCCTTCCCATCGGCGCGCGCTTCCGCGGATCCCGATCGCCTCCGCAGCCAAATACCAGAATCAAACGGCCCGTGGTGATCTCCCGCAGGGCTTCCAGCACGTGGTGCAACGCATCCGCCGTGTGCGCATAGTCGACAAACACCCCGAACCGCTGTCCGGCATCGATCCGCTCCAGGCGCCCGGGCACCTGAGGGACCGATTGCAGGGCGGGCCGGATGAGATCCAGCGGCAAGCCGAGCACAATCCCGGTGCCGATAGCGGCCAGCGCGTTGTAGACGTTCAGCCGCCCGAGCAGGGGAAGCCGGCAGTCGATGGCCCCGGCGGGTGTCTCCACGCGCATGGTCGTTCCCTCCGCCCCCAGCCGGATCCGGCTGGCGCGGATAGTGGCCGACTCGGTGAATCCGAACGAAATCCGCACCGCCGCGCCGGTCTCCCCGTGCAGCCGGGCCCCGAAAGGATCATCGATGTTGATCACGGCGCGGGCCGGTTTGCCGCCCTCTTGCAGCAAGACGAACAGCCGGCGCTTCGCCGCGTAGTACTCCTCCACGCTGCCGTGGTAGTCCAGGTGATCTTCGGTGAGGTTGGTGAAGATCCCCACGTCGAAGGCCACCCCCTCCACGCGGTGCTGGTCGAGGGCATGCGAGCTGACTTCGAGCACGCAGGCCGCGCACCCAGCGGTTACCATCTGGGCCAGCATCTTCTGGATTTCCACCGCCTCCGGTGTGGTCCGCTGCGCCGGCAGCGACCGATCCCCCACCTCATAGCGCACCGTCCCCAACAAGCCGCACCGGGTGCCGGCCGCCTCCAAGAGGTGACGCACCAGAAAGGAGACAACCGTCTTGCCGTTGGTGCCCGTCACCCCCACCACCCGCAACCGCCGGCTCGGATGCCTATGGTACTCCGCCGCCGCCCGCGCCAGCGCCACCCGCGAATCCGCCACCTTGATCTGCGTCGCCCGCCGCGAAGAAAAACCGTTCCGCTCCGCGATCACCGCGCAAGCCCCGCGGTCGATCGCCGCGCTGATGAACTCGTGCCCATCCCGGCGATGCCCCGGAACCGCCACAAACATCATCCCGGGGAAGACCCTTCGGGAATCGTAGGTCACCCCCGTCACCTCGCGCTGAAGGGAACCCTCCACGCGCAAGGGAGTCAAACCGCAGATGAGTTGCTGCAATTGCATGACGGTTACATCCGGGTCCGCCCCGCTCCGGCCGCCACCCGCAAGCTTCCGCGCCCGGCCAGGGTCTCCCCGGGCGGAACGGGGCTCTCCTCCGCGGGCCGGACCGGGGGAATCCCCATGTAGCCCGCGGCCTGCCGTGCCATCGCCTGAAACACCGGGGCGGCGGTCTCACCCCCGTAGCGACCCTTCTTGGGCTCGTCCAGAAACACCCCGATGCACAACTGCGGATCGTCCGCGGGGAAGAAGCCGACGAATGAGGCGAAATGGCGGTCATGCACATACGCGCCGTTGACCACCTTCTGCGCGGTGCCGGTCTTGCCCGCCACGGGATAGTGCTCCAGTTGCGCCCGCACTCCGGTGCCCGACTCCACCGCCGTCTTCAGCGCCGCCACCATCTGCCGCGCCGTCTCCTCGCGAATGACCTGCCGGCGCACCAGTGGTTGCGCGGTCCGCACCACCCGACCGTTGTCGTCTTCCACTTGCTTGACCAACATCGGCCGCATCAAACGCCCCCCATTCGCCACCGCGGCCACGGCCATCGTCATCTGCAGCGGTGTCGTCGCCACCTCGTGTCCCATGGGAATCCAGGCCACGGAGATCTTCGACCAGCGGTTCGTCGGCCAGACCAGACCCGACCGCTCCCCCGGCAACGGAATCCCGGTCAGTTCCCCCAACCCGAAGCGCCGGACGCTCTCGTAGAGCAGCGGCGGGCCCATCCGAATTCCCACCTTGGCCGCGCCGATGTTCGACGACTTGGCCACCACCATGAGCACGGACAACACCCCCGACGGATGCACATCGCTCAGCCGTTCTCCCCAGAACAGAAACGACCCCTGCTGGCAGTCGATGGGCTCGTCGAGTCGCACCACACCCGCATCCAGCGCCCCGGCAATCGTCACCACCTTGAACGTTGATCCGGGCTCGTGCATATCCGCAATCGCACGATTCCGACGAGCGTCGGCGGACGCCTCGCCCGGGCGGTTCGGATCGAAAGTGGGATAATTGGCCAGCGCCAGAATCTCGCCGGTGGCCGGCCGCACCATCACGCACGAAGCCCCTTTGGGGCTGTGTCGGTCACACGCCGCCTGCAACTCCGCCTCCGCGATCCGCTGCAGATTCGCGTCGATCGTCAAGACCACGTTCAACCCGGGGCGCGCCGCCACTTCCTCCCCCGCCTCGTAAACGGCCGTGCGGTCCCGGATGACGCGCTGCACTTCCCTCCACCCCCGCGCGCCGCGCAGCACCGGATCCAATGACGATTCGATCCCCTCCCGCCCTTCGATATCCCCCGCCCAGGGACCGTTGGTGGATTCCAGGATCCCGGTGAAACCCAACACATGTGCGGCCAGCGCGCCACATGGATAACGCCGGATCTGCGTGTCGACCGGTTCCACATGAATGGCGCTGAGCAGGCTCTTTTTCCAGCGCTCTCGGCGCCGGCGCTCCGGAGGCGGCAGCGACGGATCGTGTTCCCCGAGCGGCAGATTTCGCAGAGCCTGACGCATCTGTTCCCAGGTCGCCTCCGGAACCCGCCGCCGGAGCACCACGTACTGCACCGGCACCGGCTTGCCCTTGCGCCCGATCCGCATCCGCGGCCGCAGCAGCCTCACCAACTGCTCCTCCGGCATCCCCAGAAACGGCTGCAGCACCCGCGCCAGCAAGACCGCGTTCGTCCCCACATTGTGCGGCTCCGCATACACCGTCTTGGCGCTGTCGCTCGCCGCCAACAGAACCCGCCGACTGTCCATCACCTTGCCGCGCAACCCGACGCTCACCCAGGTGGAAAACCGCCGATTCTGCGCCCGTTCCGACAATTCCTCGCTTCGGATCACCTGGAGTTGTACCAGCCGGACAATCAGGCCGCCAAACGCGAGCACCAACAGAATGGTCAACCCCCACAGGCGGCGATTCCCCGCCGGCCCCAACACCGGAATCCCCTGGAACAGTGACCGCTCCCTATTCATGGCCTGCGCTCCGCATTCGCCAACACCCCAGCCTTCGACGAACCCTCGGCCCGCCCTGGCAACGAGTCGCCCGGCTCCGATAACCGGATGATCTGCCCCGGATGCGGATACACCAGATCCAGCCCATGCCTCCGCACCGCCATCTCCAGCTCCGGCGGCGAACGACGCCGGGCCAACTCGATCTCCACCCGGTCGTTCTCCCGCCGCAGGGCCTCCACCTGCTGGACCAGAATCCGCTCCCGCTCTTTCAGCTCCTTGACCTGCGCCTTCTGCCCCACATACCCCACGGCAGCGCCCACGATCAGCAGACAGATCGCGAACACCTTCAACGCCGGACCAAACCGGACTTCGGCGGATTGGACTCTGCGATTCCGATGCATTGACGTCTACAGCTTCTCCAGCACCCGCAACTGCGCGCTTCGTGATCGCGGATTCGCGTCGATTTCCTCTGCCGTTGGCGCCTGGGTCCGGCGCTGCACCCAGCGCATCGTCGGACGCACCGGACACCGCAGCTCCGGCACGTCCACGTCCCCCAGGACCACGTAACCGCAGGATTGCCTCTGCCCGAACCGTTTCACGACACGATCCTCGACCGAGTGGAAAGTGATGACGGCCAGACGCCCGCCGGGCCGGAGAACCCCCGCCGCTGCCTGCAGCCCTCGCTGCAAGGCGTCCAGCTCGTCGTTGACCGCCATCCGCAACGCCTGGAATATCCGCGTTGCCGGATGCAGCCGCCGTCCACGACGCGGCGTCACCCTCTCGACGAGAGCGGCCAGTTGGCGCGTGCTGGCAAAGCGGCCCTTCTGCCGTTCCGCCTCGATCGCACGTGCCAACCGGCGCGCCTCGCGTTCCTCTCCGAACTCCCGGAAAATCCTGACCAGCTCCTCCACCGGAGCATCGTTCACCCAGTCCGCCGCACTCCGCGGGTCCCGGTCATCCATCCGCATGTCCAGCGGACCGTCCGCCTGAAAACTGAACCCGCGCCCGGCCTGGTCGAGTTGCGCCGAACTCACCCCCAGATCCAACAGCACCCCGTCACAGCTCGCCGGCTCGATCCACTCCCCCAAATCCGCAAAATCCCCGCGGCGGAATTGAAATCTCCCCGCCCGCTCAGCCATCCGCTCCGTCGCCGCCGCCAAGGCGGTGCCATCGCGATCGCACCCAAATAGCCACCCATCCGGCGAAGTCCGGTCCAGAATCAGGGCCGCGTGCCCACCCCCACCGAGCGTGCCGTCCACGTACCGCCCCCCGGGCCGAAGCCGCAGGGCGCACGCGACCTCTTCGACCAGCACGGATTGATGACGATATTCCGGCACCGCTCATGTCCCAACTAGACCCGGTCGCAAATGGATTTCGTCGACGAACAGGTTTCCTCAGGCACCACGTTCGCACCCCCCGCCGCCGGGAGCCGCCAACCCGATACCTCTCCCTTGCGGCAACGCCCCACCCAGCCGCCACCCGGGGCACCCTCTGGAAGCACTTCGAGGTCCGCATCCGCCAAGTCGTTGCGCGCCACCCGGAGCCCTTCCAGGGGCAGCGACGCCTGCCGGGGCACCACCCCGGAGGCAACATTGCCCACTCCAAACGGATTCGCCCGCCGCACCCAGTTCACCCAAACCGCCGGCTGAAGCCACTCCCGCCATCCCCGGCCCGTTCCCCTTCTCGCACGCTCCGGCCGGAGTGCCGCTGACGCCCCAGGACCGGCCGACCGCGCCCCGGATCGCTTCGCCGACCGCGCCCGCTGCGGCAGCGAGGAGACGCCAACCGCGTTTCCCGCTGCCACCCCCGCCTCCTGAACCGGGATCGGTTCCACCGCGGCACTTGTGATTCTGGAAGACGGCCGGCGCCCAACACCACCGAACGCCGGAATCGGCGCCGCCGGCACAAGCCGATAGCGACCCGCAGCCGATCCGCCATTGACCAGACTTCGACTGACCTGCAACAGAGGGATCAGATTCATGACTTCAGATGAGTTGAAACGCCTCGAACAGCATCTGGTCGTCCACCGCACTCGAGGCGGCATAGCGGTCCGGATTCCAGATCGCGAAGTGATCGAGCATTCCAACCAGCATTGCCTCATTCTCAATCGCCGCCGCCTTCGCCATCGCCTCGGGAAGACAAATCCTGCCCACCCGGTCCGGCACCACCCGATCCGAACGCCGCCCCAGCAGATTCCGCAACGCCTGCACCCGTGTCTCGTGCAAATCCTTGGACTTGACCTTCTGGATCAATGCCGCCCACTCCGCCGGCGGCAACACCAGGATGCACGCCTCGGTCATCGTCCCCTTCGGCCAGAGAACCATCGTCAAAACCTGCGGTTTCTCCGACCGCCACTTCGCCGGGATCTGGATGCGCCGCTTCTCGTCCACTCCATGCCGGTAAGTGGATGTGTAATAGATCTCTTCGCTGACCGGCTCAGGCTGCATGACCAAGGTCGGGGCTATTCCACACCAACCCATTTCGACCCACGACGACCCATTTCTAATTACCTTTGACCCACCGGTCAACCTTTATCTCCTGAAAACTCCTCCTTGCGCTCCCTCTGGATCCGTGCTGAACTCCCGATCGCGTGCCCACGAGAACGTCATCGAAATCTCGACGCGGCCAAGGACTTACCGAAAGCCCCGACCTCTCTCGAGCCCTGGGAAGGGCGGCCGAACCGGGGATTCTGCTCGTCGACGCCAACCTCAGAATCGTCAGCGCCAACCCCGCAGGCATCCGGCTCACGGGTTTGGCTGTGGCGGACCCTCACGCCACCCTCTCCCTCCCCCTCCCTTCCTCTCTCGAGTCGGTCGTCAAACCGGTGCTCGGACAAGGAACGGCGGCGCCGGAACGTCTTGTTACGTTCCCTTCCGCGACCGATGGACCGGTCACGGTTCGGGCCACCGTGTTCCCCTGGCAACCAGCGGCTGGCGGTCCGAAGGCAGCGCTGGTGATTCTCCAGGACCTCAGCTCGGCGCGTGAACTCGAGACCATGACCGAGCACGTACAGAAACTGGCCACGGTCGGGACGCTCTCCGCCGGAGTCGCGCACGAAATCAAGAACGCGCTCGTCGCGGTGAAGGCCTTTGTCGAACTCCTGTTGGAGAAGCAACCGGACTCGGACGCGGCATCGCTGGTGCGCTGCGAAGTGGGGAGGATTGATTTGCTGGTGAGTCAGTTGCTGCGTTTCGCCGGCCCGGCACTGGGGAGTTACGCGCCGGCGAGCCTCCACGAGCTGCTGCACAACGCGCTGCGCCTGGTGCAACATCAGTTCAAAGCCAACCGCGTCGAGGCCAGGCTGCTGCTGCAGGCCGGCCACGACTGCGTCAACGCCGATGCCCGCCAACTCGAACAGGCGTTCTTGAACCTTCTCCTCAATGCCGTCGAAGCGATGAGTGAGGGCGGAGAACTCGTCCTGCGCACCGAGGTCGTCGTGGCCACCGAGCACATCTCCCGATTCGAGCCGCACAAGAGGGAGCCCCAGATCCAACTCGAGATCCGGGACAGCGGCCCGGGAGTTCCGCCGGAGATACTACCCCGACTCTTCAGCCCGTTCGTGACGAGCAAAGCCGGCGGCACGGGGCTGGGTCTGGCGATCACCCAGCGGATCATCGGCGAGCACCACGGGTCGATCCGCGTGGAGACCAAACGCAACCACGGCACGGTTTTCCGGATCCTGTTGCCGTTGCTGCGCCCTCCCGCCGCGTCGCCCGAATGACCCCCGCCGCGCCCTCGCCGGAACCGCCGCCGCCACTCGACTCTCCGCGAACGATGCGCATCCTGGTCGTCAGCGACGTCCACTACGCGTCGCCTGCGGAGAAGGCTCGGCGCGGTTACGAGTCGCGCGCGCTGCGGAGCCGGCTTCTCCGGCTGGCGGTCGCTGCTTACCGTCACCACTTCTGGCTCCGGGATCCCTTCGCTCACAACCTGCTGCTCGACGATTTCCTTGCCCGGGCTGGGGACGCGGACCTAGTCATCGGAAACGGCGACTACTCTTGTGACACGGGATTCGTCGGGGTGAGCGACGACGCGGCCGCCGAGAGTGCGGCGCTGTGTCTGGGGCGCTTGCGGGCCGCATGGGGCGACCGCTTTCAGCCGGTGCTGGGCGACCACGAACTCGGCAAGTTCAGCATCTTCGGGGCGTGCGGGGGGTTCCGGTTGGCCAGTTGGGATCGCTGCGTCGGGGAGTTCGGCTTCGCTCCATTCTGGCATCGGCGCGTGGGTGACTATTCCCTCCTCGGTTTGACGTCGAGCCTCCTGGCCTTTCCCGTGTATGAGCCGGAGGCGCTGCCTGAAGAACGGCCGCGCTGGCGGGCCTTGCGCGCGCAACATCTGGGCGCAATCCGCGACGCGCTCGAGGCGGTGCCCGACGATCGGCGCATTGTTCTGTTTCTGCACGATCCCACCGCCCTTCCGTTTCTGTGGGAGGAACTGGCGGTGCGCCGGCGAGCGGCGCAGCTCGAGGCGACGATCGTCGGGCACCTGCATTCCCCGTTCATCCTGCGAACGAGTCTCCGGCTCGCGGGACTTCCGCGCATCACCTTCCTCGGCCACTCCGTGCGACGGATGTCGGAAGGCCTGCGGCGGGCGCGTTCCTGGAAACGCTTTCGGGTTCAGCTCTGCCCTTCACTGGCCGGACTCGAATGGTTCCATGACGGAGGCTTCCTGGAGTTGACCGCGGATCACGCCCCGGGGAGTCCCCTGAGCATTCGGAGCCACCGCCTGCCACGCCATCCGGAAACGCCGAAGCCGGCGGCGTAGTTGGCGTCCCCTGCGCCTTTGCGGGAACCGGCGACGCCCGAAGCCGTCCATCCGCAGACCGGGCTTTTCAACGCCACGACAATCGCGTAGAAGCAGCCGGGATGCTCGAACGCTGGTTCCACTTCACCCGCCACGGGACGACGCTGCGCACGGAGGTGACGGCCGGCCTGACGACCTTTGCGGCGATGGCCTACATCCTGGCGGTGAACGCGGACATTCTGAAGGGAGCCGGCATGGACGCCGGTGCGGTGATCACGGCGACGGCCTTGGCTTCAGCGTTGATGACCGCCGTCATGGGCTTGGCCACCAATTACCCCATCGCGCTGGCACCGGGCATGGGCATGAACGCCTTCTTCACGTTCACCATCTGCGTCACCATGAAGATCCCCTGGACCGCCGCCTTGGGGATGGTCTTCGTGAGCGGAGCGATCTTCCTGCTGCTCACCGTCTCCGGCGTGCGCCGCAAAATCATCGAAGCCATCCCCAGGGAACTGAAGACGGCCATCGGCTGCGGCATCGGGCTGTTCATCGCCTTTATCGGTCTCCAGAAGGCCGGGATCGTCCGCGCCCACCCGCAGACCCTGGTGACGGCGGGCGACCTGGGGGCCCCGCCCACGTTGCTCGCGCTGGCAGGCATCGTCCTCACGGCGGTGCTCGTTTGGCGCAAAGTCCGCGGAGCCATCGTCCTCTCCATCCTCGCGGTAGCCCTCGTCGGCCTCGTGGTTCCATCCGGCGAACCCGGAACCGCGGTGACCCGGTTGCCCAACCGGATCGTGGACCTGCCAGCCTCGCTCGCCCCCACCTTCCTGCAGCTCGACCTCGCCTATGTGTTCCGGAATTGGGGCCAGGTCTTCCCGCTGATCCTGGCCCTTTTGTTTGTGGACCTCTTCGACAACATGGGCACGCTGTTGGGGGTGGGCGAGCGTGCCGGGCTGCTCGATGCGCAGGGCAATCTCCCGCGCATCGGCCGGGCGCTCGCCGCGGATGCCGGCGCCGCCATGATGGGCTCCTGCCTCGGCACCTCGACGGTCACCAGCTACATCGAGTCTGCGGCCGGCGTCGAGGAGGGTGGCCGCACCGGTCTGGTGTCGCTCGTCGTGGCGGCCTGCTTCCTCCTCGCCCTCTTCCTCCACCCCCTCATCCGGATGATCCCGCCCGTCGCCACCGCCCCCGCTCTCGTCATGGTTGGCATCTTCATGCTTCAAGGAATCCGCGGCATGGATCTCGGCGACCTCTCGAAGGCCGTGCCGGCGTCGTTGATCATCATTCTCATGCCGCTCACCTTCAGCATCAGCGAGGGCATCGCCATCGGCTTCGTCGCGCACGTGCTGCTCCTCGTCGGACTCGGCCGCGCGCGCGAGGTCTCGTGGGTGGCCTACGTCCTGGGATTCCTGTTCCTGCTCCACTTTCTCTTCCGCTAGCCCGATGCGCGCCGCCTGGAACACACGGTCTACCCATAGGGGTCCAGTCTCGCGATGAGCAATGCTCGGCGGCGCGCCTCGGGCTGGTCCTTCGGCGCACAGGTCCGCGGACGGCCTTCTGGCTCAGGATTAGTGCTGAGCGAGCCACGGTTTGGCTGTTGTTTCAGTCCTTGCGAGTCGAAGCACTAGCCCGCAGGTTGCCAGCGCCAGGGGAAGCCCACCCCTGTGCGGCCAGAAGCACACTGTTCAGCTCTTCCGTTCCGCGTTACACACGGGTGCAGAACCTTGAAGGGTAGGGTCGGTCGGTTCGCCGACGCAGCCGAGCGCGGGGAGCGGTGGGTGGGCACTGGAGGTTGGCATTTTATGTGCTAAGATATCGGCGCGTATGGTAATCGTGCCGAGCCGTTGGCTCTTCCGGGTACTGCCCCCTGGGCGCAACTTCATGAACCACTGGCAATCGCAGAGCGGTGGACCTTGCTCGGGTTTGGCCGCCCCGGAGGGAGCGGCCATGCGATCGCACCGCGGGTCTGTTCGCGTGCCGGCGTTCACCCTGATCGAGTTGCTCGTGGTCATCGCCATCATCGCCATTCTCGCTTCGCTCCTGCTGCCCGCCTTGAGCAGCGCCAAGGAACGCGCCCGCCGCACCGCCTGTATCAATAACCTCCGCCAGTTCCTTCTCGCCACCACCCTCTACGCCGGTGATCACCAGGATCGGCTCCCCTGCGCTGGAACGGATTCCCCGATTACCAACGACACCCACACGCCAGTGCTCTCCACCGCCACGCGCGACGTGCTCCTGCGGTACACCGACGGAATCAAGGTGCTCGACTGCCCCAACCTCGCGTCCTCGTTCGAGACGAGGTCCGGTTGGCGCCTGCAGGAGGGATGGGGAATCGCCATCGGCTATCACTACCTCGGCGGACACGAGGCGACACCCTGGCCAGTGGTCGGGAACGTCACCAATCTCTGGATCTCCCCGCAGACGGCATCGGAGGATCCCTCGCTCGTGGTGGCCGCCGATCTCAACGTCTACTGCTACGGTTCCCAGCAGATTCTGGCGCCGCACACCGGCGGTGGCTTCCGCATCCGGGAGAGCGATTACTTCGACAATCACGCGGAGGCCTTCAGCCAAACCCCGGCCAGTATCGGCGGCCAAGGAGGCAACATCGGCACGCTCGATGGCGCCGTCCGCTGGAAACATATGCGACAGATGCGCACCTATCGTGCCTCCCAGTACTACGAAGCCGAGGGGGCGTTCGGGATGTGGTAGACCTCTGGGCGCCAGGAGCGCTCGTTCAGGTGCGTTGACAACCCCCCCGCCGCACCCCGAGAATCCGTCATGCGGAACATCTGCCGGGCGCTGGCCGTGGCGGGGGTCCTCCTCGGGCCCGACCCGGATACGTCCGCTGCCGCCGCCGCGGTCGCGATTCCCCTGGAAACACCCTACACCGTCGACCGGCGGTGGGAGACCGACGACGGCCTGCCGCAGAGCTCGGTGATCGCGATGACCCAGGCGCGCGACGGTTACCTGTGGCTGGGCACTCTGAACGGCCTGGTGCGGTTCGACGGAATCCACTTTGCCGTATTCGACGAGAGCAACACTCCCGGGCTGAAGAGCAGCCGAGTGGTCAGCTTGTTCGAAGACAGCCAGGGCCAACTCTGGATCGGCACCGAAACCGCCGGCGTCGTGCTCGCCAAGGAGGGAAGGGTGATCAGCCTCGACATCGGCCGCCAGGAACGCGAGGGGCGGTTGTTGTTTGCTTGTGAGGATTCCCACGGCGCCGTCTGGCTCTACACCGCCAACGGTGAACTCTGCCGCCACTACCAGGGCCGCGTGAACGTCTGGCATTTGGGCGTGGACGAGTTCGGCCGGCCCCGGGCGGTCATCGCCGAAGCCGCCGGTCCGCTCTGGATCGGAGCGCACACGCGGCTGGCGACGCTCGACCCCGCCGCCGACCTCGGACGCGCCGATTTGCCCCTCCAGTCGGCGGACGTTCGCGGAGGGCTGGACTCCCTGGTCGCCCGCCCCGGCGGGGGGCACTGGCGCCTGGCCAACCGCCGCATCCAACTCTGGAACGGCAACCAATTCCAGCACGACCTCGCCCCCTATCCCTGGGGCAGTACCCCCGTTTCGGCAACCTGCACTGACCGCGACGGCAACCTCATCGTCGGCACCCTGGGCGCCGGAGTCTTCTGGTTCGACGCCGCCGGCAACGCTCACCGCCTCTCCACCGAACAGGAGCTGTCCAACGACTACGTTCTGTCCTTGGTGGTCGATCGGGAAGGCAGCCTCTGGGTGGGCACGGACGGCGGCGGCCTGAACCGGGCCCGGCGCCAGCGGTTCGCCACGCTGGAGGCCTCGCGCGGCCTCGTTGTCCAGTCCACTTGCGCGGGCACGGAAGGCGGCGTGTGGATTGGCTACAACGACGGGGGAATCGATCATTGGAACGAAAACCAACTCACGCGCCTTCATCCGGTCGAGGGTTTCACCAACCTCCCCGTTCGCGCCGTGCTGGCCGACCGCTCCGGCCGCGTCTGGGCCGGCACGTTGCGCGCCGGTCTCCGCCAACTCGCCGACGGCGCCTTCGTCCAGCCGGCCACGGCCCGCTCGCTTCCTCCGGACATTCTCGCGCTCCACCAGGACCGCCAAGGGCGGTTGTGGGTCGGAACCGAAGGCGGCCTGGCATGCTACGAGGAGCCCAACTGGCGCCTCTACACGACCCGCGACGGCCTCGTCTCTCCGGTCGTCCGCGCCATCGCCGACGATCCCGAAGGACGGTTGTGGATCGGAACCGTGGGAGGCGGATTGCACTGCCTGCACGATGACCGGCTGACCGCCCTCGGCAGGGCCCAGGGTTTCCCCAGCGACCACATCTCTTCCCTCCACGTCGACGCCGCCGGCGTCCTCTGGGTGGGCACGGACGGGGGGGGGCTGGTCCGAATGCACGCGGGGCGATGGAAGCAGTACACCACCCGCGAAGGACTCCAGAGCAACAGCATCGGCTACCTGCTGGAAGACCGGGAAGGCTTCCTCTGGATCGGATCCTACGCCGGCCTCATGCGCATCCCCAAGCGATCCCTGGATGACCTCGCGGCGGAACGCATCACCACCGTCCCCTGTCGCACCTACGGCAAGGCCGATGGACTCCCCACGTGCGAGTGCACGCTCGGCTCGCAGCCCGGCGCCTGCCGCAGCACCGACGGCCGGCTCTGGTTCCCCACGAGCAAAGGGCTCGCCTTCGCCCACCCCGATCAGCTCCGCACCAACACCGCCCCCCCCCAGGTCGCCATCGAGGCCGTGCTGGTCGATGGCCAACCGCAAAACACCAACGGATTCCGCGTCCCCTGGCCCGATACCCTGCGCATCCCACCACGCAAGGAACGTGTCGAAATCCACTACACCAGCCTCAACCTCGCCGCCCCGGACCGCGCCCGCTTCCGCTACCGGCTGCACGGACACGAGTCGTCGTGGACCGACGCCGGCGAACGCCGCTCCGTCCCCTACAGTAAGCTGCCCCCGGGCGAATACCGTTTCGAGGTCACCGCCTGCAACGAGGACGGCGTCTGGAATCCTGCCGGCCAGAGCCTCGGCATCATCGTCACCCCCCCCTTCTGGCGTACCTGGTGGTTCCTTGGCATCACCTCCGCCTCCCTGCTCGGGATCCTCGTCGGCGCCGTCCACTTCTCCTCCACCCAACGACTGAACCGGCAACTCGAAAGACTCGAACAGCAGCAAGCCCTCGAACGAGATCGCTCCCGCATTGCCCGCGATCTTCACGATCAGCTCGGCGCCAGCCTCACCCAAATCGCCCTCCTCGGGGAACTC